>URQW01000145.1 GCA_900550105.1 uncultured Pelosinus sp. | reverse complement strand
AGCGTTGGCCGTTCTTGGTTATAGTCATAGTGAAAGTATGGCTGCCTTGAAAAAAATCGCGCCTAAAGGCCTTCCTGTAGGGGAAATGATTAAAGAAGCATTGAAGGAACTTTCCAGGAGGTAACTATGGAAGAACGTATGCTAGGCGGCGGTGAGCAGGAAACTGATAAATGGCAATACAGTTTACGACCGCGTCGCTTGCAGGAATATATTGGACAAGAACAAGTAAAACAGAATTTAGGAATCTTTATACAGGCAGCGAAAACACGTCAGGAAGCGCTTGACCATGTATTGATTTACGGTCCGCCGGGGCTTGGTAAAACGACCCTGGCCAATATTATAGCCAATGAAATGGAAGTCAGCGTCAGAGTGACTTCCGGACCCGCTATTGAACGGCCTGGCGATCTTGCGGCGATTCTAACAAATCTTAGTGAAAATGATGTATTGTTTATTGATGAGATTCATCGTCTTTCCCACTCCGTCGAAGAAATACTCTATTCTGCTATGGAAGATTTTGCCCTTGATATTATCATTGGTAAAGGGCCTAGCGCTAGATCTATTCGTTTGGATTTACCGCCCTTTACCCTGGTAGGAGCTACGACAAGAGCGGGCGCTCTAGCTTCGCCGCTTCGCGATCGTTTCGGCGTAGTGTGCCGCCTTGAATACTATAAGGAAGCAGAGCTGACTTATATTGTGGAAAGAGCTTCAGAAGTTCTGGGAATTGGTATAGACAAGCAAGGCGCCGTAGAAATTGCCCGTCGTTCGCGCGGCACGCCTCGTGTTGCCAATCGACTGTTAAAACGGGTAAGAGATTTTGCCCAAGTCACTGCTGATGGCATGATTACCGTAGAAGTTGCTGACTTGGCGTTGCAGCGCTTGGAAGTCGATTCATTAGGTCTTGACAAAACGGACCGGAAAATGCTGCTCACGATTATTGAAAAATTTGGCGGCGGACCTGTAGGTCTTGACACGTTAGCTGCTTCGATTAGTGAAGAGACCGAAACGATTGAAGATGTTTACGAACCTTATTTGATGCAAATCGGTTTTTTAAATCGTACGCCGCGCGGACGAATTGTGACAGGCGCTGCTTATGAGCATCTGAAGATAGCGAGACCTACGGAAGATGCTAAGAAGATTAATTTATGGTAAGAGGTGACTGAGTTTGAAAGTACTGCTTCATATTTGCTGCGGTCCTTGCTCTATTTATCCGATACATTTTTTACGAGAGCTTGATGAGTTTATTACCGATCAGGCCGATGTAACAGGCTATTTTTATAATCCCAACATACATCCCTATAAAGAATTCAAACGGCGGCTTACTACAGCTCGCGAATATTTGCAGAAAATTAAGCTGAATTTTATCGTTGACGATACTTATGATTTGCCCTTATTTTTGACAGGGGCGCTTACGGCTGAACCAAGTCGTTGCCATTTCTGCTATGAAATGCGTCTTAGAAAAGCGGCACAAGTCGCGAAGGAAAAAGGGTTTGACGCCTTCACTACATCGCTTCTTGTGAGCCCATTTCAAAAGCACGAATTAATTAAAGAAATCGGTGAAAGAATTGCCGAAGAAGAAGGCCTTTTGTTTCACTATATTGACTTTCGACCTGGCTGGGATGATGGGGTTGCTGAGAGTCTGGAGTTAGAGCTTTACCGTCAGCCATACTGCGGCTGCATTTTTAGCGAACAGGAGCGTTATCAAAAAAAGAAGAAGGTGAAAGCATGAGCGGCGCCGATTTTTCTTCTATTGGAAAAATGTTGATGGTAGCTGGCTTTGTCATGCTTGTGATTGGCGCTATTCTTACTTTTGGCGGAAAATTTTTGCCGCTGGGGCGTCTGCCTGGCGATATACTGATTCAAAAGGAAAATTCGAGTTTCTTTTTTCCCATTACTACATCAATTGTGCTAAGTATAGTATTGACGGTAATTTTAAATTTGCTGTCAAAAAGGTGAGGATGGTTCGATGAAGCAATATATTTTCTGTCTCGTCATGTTTGTTTTGCTTTTAGGCTGGATCTGTCCTCAGCAGGCTGTTGCAGCAAAAGGTACGGAAGAAAGTGAAATACCTGCAATTCGCGTGGGAATTTGGTCAAATCAACCTAACTTATTAGTCAATACAGATACGGATTTTAACATTATTGATGCCGATACGGCCCAACGATTAGGGCGTTACGGCTCTGGAGACCGAGTTGCTATTGGGATCAAGGATGGGGTAATTACTCTAAATGGAGTCAAGGTCAAGGCAACTAGTTTGGCAATTACTGTCGATGAAGACGCCACGAAACATCCGATCGAAGTGAATCGTAAAAAATATCGCGGTACAATGGAGTTTCATCGAACCCATAATAAATCTGGTTTGACGGCAGTGAATACCTTGTCAGTGGAAGAGTATCTTTACGGTGTTGTTCCCAAAGAAATTTCACCGGAATGGAATCGCGAGGTTTTAAAAGCCCAAGCTGTCGCCGCAAGAACCTATGCCATGGCTAATATGCGTAAGTTTGCCAGTGATGGCTATGATGTTTGTCCGACAACAGAATGTCAAGTCTATGCCGGGTTAAATAGTGAAGCCGTTCAGACGAATCAAGCCGTTGATGAAACAGCCGGTCTCGTTCTTACGTATCAAGGAAACCCAATTTCGGCTGTTTTTCATTCGAGTTCCGGCGGACGTACGGAAGATAGTGAAGCCGTGTGGGGAACTGTTACGCCTTACTTAAAGAGTGTCATCGATTATGATCAAAAATCGCCGAATTATTCTTGGGAAAAGCGGTTTACGGCAGCACAAGTCGATACAGCCTTGAAACGGGGCGGTTGTCAAATTGGTCATATTCAAGCTTTTGAGTTGTCAATTTTGAAAGAGAAAGCGAAGAGTCCAGTTGGAGAAACCACTGTTGATAGAGGTATATCAGGACGGTTGAAAGATTTACGATTGATCGGTTCAGCTGGTTCATTAGAGCTTAGCGGCAATAAGTTTCGTTCGATGTTAAATTTGCCAAGCACGTTGTTTGATATTCAGATCATGGTAGCGAGTCCTGAAAAACTGGAATTTGATATTTCCGGCGATTATGGTTCGGCAACGAAAGAAGTTCCGGCGAAACTACCGATGTTTCCGCAACGAAAAAATCCTGGCGATGGCGAGAATATTCGTCGGCTGTTGAATGATCCGAAAGAAGTGATTGTAATTCGCGGCTACGGCTATGGTCATGGTCTTGGCTTATCACAATGGGGGGCTAAAGCTATGGCCGATAAAGCCCCTGTAAGCGATTCTTTTTATTTTCGTCAAATCCTCAAGCATTACTATCAAGGGGTAGAGATTACTAAGTTTTATTAAAAGGAGACTTTTTCGTGCAGTTATCAGATTTTGATTACGATTTGCCGCTTGAATTGATTGCGCAGCATCCTGTGGAGCCGCGTGATGCATCGCGGCTTTTGGTATTAGACCGAGCGAAGCGCTCGTTAGAGCATAGTCAGTTTGCTGCTTTGCCGCAATATTTTAAATCAGGCGATGTTTTAGTATTTAATGATACGAAAGTTATGCCGGCAAGACTTATGGGGACTAAAGAAGCTACTGGCGCGCATATTGAAGTATTGCTGTTAAAGCGGTGTAGCGGTGATGAATGGGAAGTTCTAGTGAAACCTGGCAAAAAGGCAAAGCCTGGCACGAAGATTGTTTTTAGCGATGAGCTTTGCTGCGAAGTGCTTGAAACCACCGATTTTGGCGGACGTATCGTTCGGTTTGAATATCAAGGAATTTTTGAAGAAATTCTTGATCGCTTAGGGGAAATGCCTCTTCCTCCTTATATTACGGAACGGCTGTCTGATAAAAACAGATATCAAACCGTGTATGCCAAGCAGGAAGGTTCGGCTGCGGCGCCGACAGCGGGGCTTCATTTTACGCCCGCTTTGCTCCAACAGCTCCAACAGCAGGGCGTGGAATGCCTTTTTGTGACCCTCCATGTAGGGTTAGGGACATTTCGACCTGTTAATGTAACCGAAGTAACAGAACATAAAATGCATAGTGAATATTACTCAATTACTGAAGAGACTGCTGCTAAGCTGAACCAAGCGAAAGCAGCAGGACGGCGCGTGTTTGCTGTAGGTACAACAGCTGTTCGCACCTTAGAAACAGCAGCTAAAGATAAAAGGATTACAGCAGGATCTGGCTGGACTGATATTTTTATTTATCCTGGTTATGAATATCAAATGATTGACGGTCTGATTACGAATTTTCATTTGCCAAAATCCACGTTGCTGATGCTTGTGAGTGCCTTAGCAGACCGGGATTTTATTATCGCAGCTTACAAGGAAGCTGTAAAAGAGCGGTATCGTTTTTTTAGCTTTGGCGATGCTATGCTGATTCTTTAAAAAGAGAGGAACAATGAAATGCCAGCAGTAACTTATGAGTTAATTAAAGAGTGCTCGAAGACCGGCGCTAGAGCGGGGAAAATTCATACGCCCCACGGAACTTTTGATACACCAATTTTTATGCCTGTCGGTACGCAGGCTACGGTAAAAAGCATGTCGCCGGAAGAACTGAAGGATATGGGCGCAGGGATTATTTTAAGCAACACCTATCATTTGTTTTTGCGTCCTGGTCACGACCTTGTTGCTGAGGCCGGCGGACTGCATAAGTTCATGAATTGGGATCGCGGTATTTTAACTGACAGTGGCGGTTTCCAGGTATTTAGTTTAGGCGCTTTACGTAAAATTACGGAAGAGGGCGTTCAATTTCGTTCGCATATAGATGGTTCCAAGCGTTTTTTGTCGCCAGAGGTAGCGACCGAAGTTCAGCAAGCCTTAGGTTCTGATATTATTATGGCTTTTGATGAATGTGTGCCTTATCCGGCGGATTTTGCTTATGCAAAAGCTTCCACTGAACGAACAACTCGCTGGGCGAAACGCTGTAAAGAAGCGCTCCACCGCGAGGATCAGTCTTTGTTTGGTATTGTTCAAGGCGGTATGTATAAGGAGCTACGTAAACAAAGCGCCGAAGAATTAGTTGAACTTGATTTTCCCGGCTACGCTCTCGGTGGTCTCAGTGTAGGCGAACCCAAAAGTATGATGTATGAATTGCTTGAATATACAACGCCCTTTTTACCGAAGCATAAACCTCGCTATCTTATGGGCGTGGGAACGCCGGATTGTTTAGTAGAAGGCGTTATGTACGGAATTGATATGTTTGATTGCGTATTTCCAACTCGTGTAGCGCGAAATGGTACGGCTATGACCTGGACAGGGCGACTTGTTGTAAAAAATGCGGAATATGCCCGCGACTTCCGCCCAATTGATGAACAGTGCGGCTGTTATGCCTGCCGTAACTTCTCTCGTGCGTATATTCGCCATTTGTTAAAGACTGATGAGATTTTTGGGCTTCGCCTTACTACGACGCATAATCTTTATTTTTTAATTGACTTTATGCGGCAAATGCGTCAGGCAATTATTGAAGACCGTTTTGTTGCCTTTCGCGATCACTTTTGGCAGATTTATCAAGCCTAATAGAGGAGATTTTAAGACTTTGTGGAACCTTATTAAAGGACTTGATACGAAGAATAGGGGAGGTGGAACTTTTGTCAGAAGAAATTCAACAGATGGTGCTGCAATTTTGGCCCATTGTGCTGATGGTTGTTATTTTTTATTTTCTACTCTATCGTCCACAGCAGAAAGAACAAAAGAAGCGTGCTGAAATGCTTGATTCGTTGAAAAAAGGCGATCGCATTATTACCAGTGGCGGTTTATATGGCACGATTACCGGT
>URQW01000144.1 GCA_900550105.1 uncultured Pelosinus sp. | reverse complement strand
ATGTACCAGGCAAACAAGTAACTTTAGCTCATTTAATCGCGAATCCCAAAAAAGACTTGTGTGAAAAATTAGGCCTGACAAATGCTTCGGCTATTGGCATTTTAACGATTACTCCCTGCGAAGCAGCGATCATTGCCGCTGATGCCGCTACGAAAACAGCTGATGTTGCAATCGGGTTTATGGATCGCTTTACTGGTTCTGTTGTGATAACAGGGAATGTATCTGCTGTAGAAGCGGCGTTGCAGCAAGTGATCCACCTTTTGACCGAGGGGCTTGGTTTTTCCGGCCCGAAAGTAACGCGGTCCTAACCATGAACCAGGTTATGTTTGTTGGTGCTGTCGGCGCAGGGAAGACATCACTGATTCATGCGCTAAACAAGGACTCAAAAAAGGCAGAAAAGACACAATCTTTTGTTTTTACTGATGGAGCGATTGATACACCTGGCGAGTATGCGCAAATGCCGCGATTTTATTCAGCCCTTATGGTTACGGCGGCGCAGGCTTCGCTTATTGTAATTGTCCAAGACAGCCGTAACACCCGTCCGACTCTGCCTCCGGGCTTTGCCGGCATGTTTTCTCGCGACAGTATTGGGGTGATTACCAAAATCGATTCGCCTGATGCTGATCGGGATAAAGCTCGTATCCGTCTTTTGGAAAGCGGTGTAAAAGGACCTATATTTCCTGTTTCCGCTTTTACAGGAGAAGGTATAGAAGAATTAATGGACTACATTTTCGAAAGGAGGTGCAGCAATGAGTGAAGCGTTAGGGATGGTGGAAACAAAAGGTCTGGTTGGTGCAATAGAAGCCGCCGATGCCATGGTAAAAGCAGCCAATGTAATTTTAATTGGTTATGAAAAAATCGGTTCAGGTCTAGTGACTGTTATGGTGCGCGGGGATGTCGGCGCGATAAAAGCAGCTACAGATGCCGGTGCTTCAGCAGCCCGTAAAGTAGGTGAAGTTGTATCTGTTCATGTAATTCCTCGTCCGCATATGGATGTAGAAAAAATTCTGCCAAAAGTAAAGTAGGAAATTTTATGGAGGTGACTATATAAATGCAAGAGCAATTGATTGACAAAGTAATGGATGAAATTAAAAAAAGAATGGAAGCGCAAGGAGCTGGAACGGGAGCTACCGAAGCCCCAACAGCAACTGCCGCCGCATTTGCAAATCCCGGACTTACGGAATTTGTCGGCACGGCAATCGGCGATACCATTGGTCTCGTTATTGCCAATGTGGATCCCATGCTTCATGACATGATGAAGATCGATCCTAAATTCCGGTCCATCGGTATTTTAGGCGCTCGTACTGGCGCTGGTCCGCACATTATGGCGGCTGATGAAGCAGTTAAAGCAACAAATACGGAAATCATTACGATTGAACTAGCTCGCGATACAAAAGGCGGTGCTGGTCATGGTTGCTTGATTCTCTTTGGCGCTGAAGAAGTTTCAGATGCCAGACGGGCGATTGAAGTGGCTTTAAAAGAATTAAATCGTACTTTTGGCGATGTTTATGGCAATGATGCTGGTCATATTGAATTGCAGTACACGGCTCGCGCCAGCTATGCCATTAACAAAGCTTTTAATGCCCCTTTAGGGAAAGCTTTTGGTCTGATTGTCGGCGCTCCGGCCGCTATTGGCGTACTTATGTCGGATGTGGCTGTAAAAACAGCCAATGTAGAGTTAATCGCTTATTCTAGCCCAGCACAAGGAACGAGCTTCTCCAACGAAGTTATCATTGCGATCAGCGGTGACTCAGGAGCCGTTCGTCAGTCCGTACTGGCTGCTAAAGATGTTGGTAAAAAACTGTTGGAAGCTCTAGGCGGTGCTGCTCCGTCTACTACTACACCTTATATCTAAGTCGACGAGGAGGGGATTTATCATGAAGAGATCAAAACGTTTTGAAGCGCTTGCTGCCCGTCCCGTCAATCAGGATGGGTTCGTAGTAGAATGGCCGGAAGTTGGTCTTATGGCTATGGGCAGCCCCAATGACCCTGTGCCTAGTATTAAAGTACAAAACGGAAAAATCGTGGAAATGGATGGAATTCCCCGCGATAAATTTGATTTTATCGATCAGTTTATTGCTGATTATGCAATTGATGTCACGATAGCAGAAAAAGCAATGGCTATGAATAGTGTGGAAATTGCTAAAATGCTTGTAGATGTCAATGTATCACGGAAAGAAATTGTAAAAATTGTGAGAGGCTTGACGGCAGCAAAACTTGTTGAAGTTTTTAATGCTATGAATGTAGTAGAAATGATGATGGCGCTGCAAAAAATGCGTGCTCGCAAAACGCCTTCGAATCAGTGCCATGTTACGAATGTAAAAGATAACCCGGTGCAGATTGCTGCTGATGGTGCCGAAGCATCGTTGCGCGGTTTTGATGAAATGGAAACAACCGTTGCTGTCGTTCGGTATGCGCCATTTAATGCTCTGGCCCTTCTTCTGGGCGGGCAGGTCGGTCGCGGCGGTACGCTGATTCAATGCGCTTTGGAAGAAGCGACAGAGCTGGAGTTGGGAATGCGCGGCATCACTGCTTATGCTGAAACGATTTCCGTATACGGCACTGAAAACGTTTTTGTTGATGGCGATGATACGCCGTGGTCGAAAGCATTTTTGGCATCGGCGTATGCTTCACGCGGTCTCAAAATGCGCTTTACGTCAGGCACTGGCTCAGAAGTACAGATGGGCTATGCCGAAGGAAAATCGATGCTTTACCTGGAAGTGCGTTGCATCATGATTACTCGCGGCGCTGGTGTTCAAGGTTTGCAGAATGGTTCGGTAAGTTGTATCGGTGTTCCGGCAGCTGTTCCTTCAGGGATTCGCGCTGTGCTCGCAGAAAATCTTTGCGCCGCTATGCTGGATCTGGAAGTAGCTTCCAGTAATGACCAGACTTTTACCCATTCCGACATTCGTCGTACAGCCCGTACTTTGATGCAGTTCCTGCCAGGTACTGACTTCATTTGCTCTGGCTATAGCGCTACGCCGAATTATGACAATATGTTTGCTGGTTCTAACTGGGATGTAGAAGACTATGATGATTGGAATATTCTGCAGCGTGATCTTAAAGTAGATGGCGGCCTTCGCCCGGCGTCAGAAGAAGAAGTCATCCGCGTTCGTAATAAAGCAGCGAAAGCCATTCAAGCTGTATTTAAAGAACTCGGGTTCCCAGCTATCACTGATGAAGAGGTAGAAGCTGCAACCTATGCTCATGGCAGTAACGATATGCCGCCGCGTAATGTTGTGGAAGACCTTAAAGCGGCGCAAGAGTTAATGAGTCGAGGCATTACGGGGCTCGATATCATTAAAGCGTTAGCGAAAACAGGCTTTACCGATATAGCAACGAATGTATTGAATCTTTTAAAACAACGTATTTCCGGCGACTATCTCCATACGGCAGCTATTTTGGATAAAAACTTCAATGTTATTAGTGCCGTTAATCAGCAAAATGATTATCAGGGACCTGGAACCGGTTATCGCCTCAGCGATGAACGCTGGGAAGAAATTAAAAATATCAGTCAGGCGATCAATCCGTCTGATTTCGATGTTTGAGTCGGGGAAAGAGGTGCGAAAAAATGCAAATTAACGAACAAATGATTCGTGAAATTGTTATGCAAGTTATGCAAGGCATGGAGCCCAAAGCTTCCGGTACTGCCGCAAGCAAACCAGCTGTTTCCGGACGTCCCATGACACTGGTGGAAAAAGGCGAAGCTCGCCCTGGTACACGGACTGATGAAGTCGTAATTGCTCTTGCTCCGGCTTTTGGCAAATATCAAAATAAAACGATCATTAATATTCCTCATAGCGATGTGCTGAGAGAAATGATCGCTGGTATTGAAGAAGAAGGAATTCAAGCCCGCGTTATAAGAGTTTTAAGAACATCTGATGTGGATTTTGCCGCTCATGATGCAACAAAGTTAAGCGGTTCCGGTATTGCCATTGGCATTCAATCGCGTGGTACATCGGTCATTCATCAAAAAGATTTACCGCCGCTTAGCAATTTAGAACTTTTCTCGCAGTCGCCCCTGATTGATTTGCCTACTTATCGCGCCATTGGCCGAAATGCGGCTAAATACGCTAAAGGTGAATCCCCAACGCCTGTTCCCACCAAAAATGATCAGATGGCGCGTCCAAAGTACCAAGCGAAAGCAGCCGTACTTCACATCAAAGAAACAGAACATGTTGTGCCTGGCGCAAAACCGATTGAAATAGAAGTGCAATTTTAAATCAGCGGAGGTGAAATCAATGTCTCAGGAAAAAGTAGTAGAAGAAATTGTTCGTCAAGTTTTACAATCAATGTATCAAGGCGGGGCAACGCCAGCACCGCAAGCGGCTCCTAAATCCGCCTCAACCGCCGGTGGTCTTTGCCCGGAAAAGGACTATCCGCTTTCAGCAAAGCATCCTGATATGTTAAAAACTCCTACAGGCAAAAAATTAACAGATATTACGCTGGAAAGCGTATTAAATGGTAGTGTTACACCGGAAGATGTGCGCATTGCACCAGAAACGTTGCGGATGCAGGCTGAAATAGCTGATGGTGTAGGCCGTAATCAGTTTGGTGATAATCTGCGGCGCGCAGCAGAACTTACGGCGATTCCCGATAAACGAATTTTAGAAATTTATAATGCCCTGCGGCCTTATCGTTCTACTAAAGCAGAGCTTTTTGCAATTGCTGATGAAATGGAAACAAAATACAATGCAGTAATGAGCGCGGCTCTAGTCAGAGAAGCTGCAGATGTTTACGAACGGCGGAATCGACTCAGAGCAGAGTAGGATGGGATTCTCATGACAATTATCGCAGGTGTGGATGTTGGCAATTCAACAACTGAAGTTTGCTTAGCGCAAGTTGACCCGAACGGTAGCCGCAAATATCTTGGTAGCAGTATTGTTAAAACAACAGGCATAAAGGGAACGATCGCCAATGTGCCAGGCATTATTTTAGCTTTGGAAGAGGCTGTTAAAAAGTCTGGTATTGTCTTAAAGAATATCAGTGAAGTTCGTTTAAATGAAGCGACTCCTGTTATTGGTGACTTGGCGATGGAAACAATTACTGAAACAATTATTACGGAATCGACAATGATTGGTCATAATCCGTCTACACCGGGTGGTATTGGTCTTGGTGTTGGAACGACAATTTCTTATGACCATTTGTTAACAACCGCTGCTCATGAAAAAGTGATTTGTGTGATTCCTAGTGGAATTGATTTTGAGGATGCTGCTGTTGCATTAAACGCCGCCATTGATCGGGGTGTTGATGTGCAGGGGGCGATTGTAAGGCAAGATGATGCTGTCTTGATTGCGAATCGACTTCATAAGCGTATTCCCATTATTGATGAAGTCACCTTGATTGATAAGGTTCCGCTTAACATGCTTTCCGCTGTTGAAGTTGCTTTGCCTGGCCAAACGATTCAAACCCTGTCAAATCCTTACGGAATTGCTACTGTTTTTGATTTATCGCCAGAGGAAACAAAGCTTATTGTACCAATTGCCAGAGCTTTGATTGGAAATCGATCAGCTGTTGTTGTTCGAACACCGGCTGGCGATGTCAAGGCTAGAGCGATTCCGGCCGGATTCATTACTTTGATCGGAGAAAAAGGCCGGGAGGATATTGATGTAGAGGCTGGGGCTCGTAAAATTATGGAAACCGTGGAACGAGTACAGCCGATTCGCGATATTCAGGGCGAAAAGGGAACGAATGTTAACGGCATGTTGGAGCGGGTCAGACAGGGTATGAGTGAGTTGACTTCACAGCCTAATGGTGA
>URQW01000143.1 GCA_900550105.1 uncultured Pelosinus sp. | reverse complement strand
GTACCGTCGGCGTCGGTGTAGCTTTTCTGGCAAAAGTCCGATCAACCTATGCTTTCGCCGCCTCATCAACGCTGCTCATATGGTTCTTCGCCACCATATTATTGCGCGTTAAAATATCAATAATAACTTTACTTGTTGTATCATATTCTTTTGCTAACTCATAGACTCTGTATTTTGACATTGAGCCACCCCCAAATTTCTCTTACTCTCCCATTTGACTAAACTCCTTATGTACAGCATTAGAAAAACCTTTATCTGTAAGAACCAGCGCAGCGCGCTCTCCCTTGCCGACAGCCAATCCAAGCTCCACCTTCGTCAGTGCTGTAATACAAGGCACCTGATAATAAGAAGCCATATCATTATAGCCTTTTTTTGTAGCCTCCGAAGCATCCTGCGCAATTACGAGCAAATGGGCCTGTCCTGCCTTGACCGTTTTTTGCACTTGTGCATCGCCAGAAGCAATTTTTCCTGCTTTTTGCGCTAAGCCAAATAAAGAAAACATTTTTTTTACATTCATTCTTGTTCCACCGATTCCAACAATACTTGATACACCGCCGGATCAATCACTTGTTTTAACGAGCGTTCCAAGCGCTTCCCTTTAAAAGCTTGTTCTAAACAAACTTTGCTTTTGCAGACATAGGCGCCTCGCCCAGCTTTCTTACCAGTCGGATCAATCGATACTTCGCCCTCGGGCGAACGAACAATTCGCGTCAACTCTTTTTTGTTTTTCAACTCTTGACAACCAACGCACAATCGCTGCGGTATCTTTTTTTGCTTCATCATGATTACTCCTCAGCAGCCAGCGCCTGCGATTCTGACTTGATGTCAATTTTCCAGCCTGTCAATTTAGCGGCCAGCCGCGCATTCTGACCTTCTTTGCCAATAGCTAGAGAAAGCTGATAGTCAGGCACAATCACTTTTGATACTTTTTCAATTTCATTGACTTCTACGGAAACAACTTTTGCCGGGCTTAAAGCATTGGCAATATATTTTTCCGGATCAGTATTCCATTTTACAATATCAATTTTTTCGCCTTTTAGTTCATTTACGATTGTCTGTACTCGCATGCCTTTATGACCGACGCAAGAACCGACTGGATCAATATCTTCATCACGAGAATGAACCGAAATTTTGGAACGCAAACCAGGTTCTCTCGCTACCGATTTAATTTCTACAATGCCATCATGGATTTCGGGAACTTCCAATTCAAATAGACGTTTCAACAGACCAGGATGCGTTCTAGATACCATAATTTGCGGCCCTTTTGTCGTCTTTTTCACTTCAATAATATATGTCTTTAACCGATCACCATGTTTATAGGCTTCCCCGGCCATCTGTTCTGACGGCGCCAAAATAGCCTCTGCTTTTCCTAGATCAATAAATACATTTTTCTGTTCAATACGCTGTACAATGCCTGTTACAATATCGCTTTCCCGACTAGAAAACTCTTCGTAAATAATGCCCCGTTCCGCTTCACGAATCCGTTGTACTACGACTTGTTTAGCTGTTTGAGCCGCAATCCGACCAAAATTTTTCGGCGTCACTTCAATTTCAACTACGTCTTCTAGCTCATAACGCCAGTCCATAGCTCTGGCATCTTTCAAGTCAATCTCCAGACGCTCATCTTTTACTGCTTCCACTACAGTTTTACGAGCATATACATGAATCTCGCCAGTCACTCGATCTAATGACACGCGCACATTCTGAGCTGAACCGAAATTTCGTTTATAAGCAGAAATTAACGCCGCTTCAATGGCATCGAACAGCACCACAGGAGCAATTCCCTTCTCCCTTCCTAATTCTTCAAAAGCCTGCATAAACTCTGCATTCATTATTTTTCCCCCTATTTAATTTTCCTCTAAAATTCAATGTACAATCTAACTTGCGAAACCTTGTCTTTGGGAAAAGAGCGACGTTCACCATCAAGGTCTAGCAAAATGCAGCCATCTTCCAAGCCAAGCAGAATTCCATCAAAACTTTTTTGCCCATCGAGCGGCGCAAAAGTATGAACAGTTACCTTATCGCCTTTATGACGAACAAAATCCCGCTCTTTTCGCAGTTGCCGATCAAGACCGGGTGAAGAAACTTCCAAATAGTAACTTTCCGGAATAGGGTCTAGCTCATCAAGTTTATTTTCGAGCTGTTCACTAACAAATTGGCAGTCTTCTAGTTCAACACCGCCAGGCTTATCAAGATAAACACGCAAAAACCAATCCCGTTCTTTTACATATTCTACGTCAACGACTTCCATGTCACGACCTTGGATAATTTCAACAACCAGACTTTCCACAAGTGCTTCAACTCTTGCATTTGCCATTCACTCATAACCCCCATATAAAACATTACAATTATTATTTCCTAATAATGCCACTTGTTATACTGGTTAAATCACTGATCACCCATAAGAGGAAAGAGTGGGCATAGACCCACTCTCCGAGAAAACTAAGATTTCATACTCCAGTAATTATATCATAAACGATCATCGGTGACAACTATGCCGCTTCAACCAAAAAGCATCATCTGATCGGTTTCCGACATGCCATTCAGGCAGTTTTGCGAACGCAAAAGCTCAATAATCGTTTTCGAAATATGACTACGAGTTCTAAGATCTTCAATAGAAGAAAATGAGCGTTCTTCCCGGGCTTGCACAATGTGCAAAGCGGCATTATCGCCTAATCCTTGTAGTCCCGCCAATGGCGGTAAAAGACCATTATCAACAATGCTAAATTTTGTTGCATCAGAACGATAAAGATCTACCTTATGAAAGGTGAAACCACGTAAATACATTTCCAAGGCCATTTCTAAGATCGTTTGCAGACTCTTTTCCTTCACAGCTAAAGTATTGCCTTTTTGTTCAAATTCTAGCAACTTGCGTTTAATAGCTAGTAGACCTTCACAAATCAGCGACGCATCAAAATCGTCAGCTCGTACCGTAAAATAAGAAGCGTAAAAGGCGAGCGGATAATGCACCTTGCAGTAAGCAATCCGATAAGCCATCATAACATACGCCACAGCATGAGCCTTAGGAAACATGTACTTGATTTTCTGACAAGATTCAATATACCAGTCAGGTACCGACTTGGCCTTCATCTTTTCCACCATATCAGGTTTTACGCCCTTGCCCTTACGGACACTCTCCATAATTTTAAAAGCATCAGAAGGATCAAGGCCCTTATGAATTAGATAAACCATGATATCATCACGTGCCGAAATGGCTTCTGAAAGTTTCGCTGTACCAGCCTTAATTAAATCCTGCGCATTATTCAGCCATACATCCGTTCCATGAGAAAAACCACTAATTCGAACAAGTTCACTAAATTTTTGTGGTTTCGTATCTTCTAGCATCTGCCGCACAAATTTCGTACCAAATTCAGGAATACCAAAAGTACCGACAGTACTACCCAACTCAGAAGGCGTTAGATTTAAGGCCGTTGTTGATGAAAAAAGGCTCATTGTTGCATCATCATCAAAAGGAAGCGTTTTGGCATCAAGTCCAGTAAGATCCTCTAGCATACGAATCACTGTCGGATCGTCATGTCCCAGAATATCAAGCTTTACGAGCCGACTGCTAATGGAATGATAATCAAAATGTGTCGTAATGGTCGACGAATTTTTATCATCAGCTGGATATTGAATCGGTGTAAAATGGTGCACATCCATATCGCGCGGGACAACCATAATACCACCAGGATGCTGGCCTGTTGTCCGTTTTACGCCAGTACAGCCAGAAACTAAATGATTAATATGGGCATTGCGCACATTTTCGCCGCGATCAGTATAATAGTTTTTCACAAACCCATAAGCCGTTTTTTCCGCAATCGTTGAAATGGTTCCAGCACGAAATACATTATCCTTACCAAAAAGCTCTTCTGTATACTTATGAGCCACAGGCTGATAATCGCCAGAAAAGTTAAGATCAATATCAGGAACTTTATCACCATGGAAGCCCATGAAAACCGCAAAGGGGATATCATGGCCGTTTTTGGCCATCGGTTTATGGCAAGTGGGACAATCCTTATCAGGTAAATCGAAACCACTGCCATAGGTACCGTCGGTAACAAACTCGCTATGCTTACATAGCGGGCAGCGCCAGTGAGGCGGCAGTGAATTGACTTCTGTAATATCCGTCATATGTGCGACAAAAGAAGAGCCGACAGATCCCCGCGAGCCAACAAGGTAGCCATCATCAAGCGATTTTTTTACAAGTTTGTGAGCAATCAAATATAAAACAGCAAAACCATGATTTATAATCGAATCAAGTTCATATTTTAAACGATCAGCCACAATTTGCGGCAAAGGTTCGCCATAAAGCGCCTTAGCTTTTTCATAGGACATGCTTTCAATCGCTTCTTCTGCACCAGGAATCTGCGGTGAATAGAGTTCATCAGGAATTGGCTTAAAGACTTCCACCGAAGCGGCTACGGCCTGAGGGTTCTTGACAACAACTTCGTAAGCCCGTTCCTTGCCTAAATAGGAAAATTCGATCAACATTTCTTCTGTTGTATGAAGATACAAGGGCGGCTGTAAGGCCGCATCGGCATAATGCTGACCACACATTAAAATTTTCCGATAGACTTCATCTTCAGGATGAAGAAAGTGAACGTCGCCAGTAGCTACAACCAGCTTATTCAACTTATCAGCCAATTCTACGACCTTACGATTAATCTGCCGCAAGCCTTCATGATCAGGCACCATTCCCTGACGGACTAGAAATTCATTATTACCGATTGGTTGTATTTCTAAATAATCGTAGAAAGAAGCGATTTCTAACAATTTTTCCTCTGATGCACCAGCGACAATAGCCCGAATTAATTCACCTGCTTCGCAGGCAGAACCAATAATCAAGCCTTCACGATGTTCGGCTAAGACTCGGCGGGGAAGACGCGGTTTGCGATGCAAATATTTTAGATGAGAGATTGATACTAGCCGATAGAGATTACGTAAACCGATCAAGTTTTTCGCCAAAATAATAACATGATTTGATTTCGTAATGTCTTCCTCGCAAAGATAGCCTTCCATCCCATAGATAATCTTTATCCCCGCTTTTTCAGCCACTTCCTGTGCTTCTGGAAAAGCTTGTACGACGCCATGATCTGTAATCGCAATAGCTGGATGTCCCCAATCAGCAGCTGTCTGCACCAGACTTTTTACCGAAGCAACACCATCGAGCGTACTCATTCTAGTATGAGCATGAAGTTCCACTCTTTTTTCAGCGGCTTCATCAGAACGCTTGATCTTAGCGGTGCCGCGACAAAGGCTATCGGCAAAGAGCACTAACTCCAAGGCAAATTTATCATATTGTACAGATCCTTTTACTTTTACAGCCATTCCCTTTTTTAGGGCAGCCGCCACTTTTTCATACTGTTCTTTCGTATCAAAAAATGCTTTGCCGCTGATTCCGTCTGTATCATCAGCCAGATCAAAGGTCAATAAAAACCGGCCCGAACGAAGCTCTTTTAGATCAAAGTTAACAATTTGACCCGAAAGGACCACATTGCGCTGCTCTTCCTGAATTTCATGAATTGGTACCGATGTATCTTTAAAATTCTTACCGAAAATTAACGGACTGTCTTCTTTCTTACTATCCGCTTCTTGCAAATGTCCTTGTATGGCTTCCAAGTACTCTGGCGTAATAAAATCATCGTCAGAAGGTGGCGGTACTTCTTCATTACAGGCAATGTCGATGCTAACAGACTGACCTAGTTCACTTAAAAAGAATTTTTCCAGTCGTAACTGGACCTGATTTTTCTCTAACATGTA
>URQW01000142.1 GCA_900550105.1 uncultured Pelosinus sp. | reverse complement strand
TCAAATGGAACTGAGCTCGCTAATTACTGCTTTTCAAGATAATCCGCCAGAGGGCTTTACTCCAGAAGCGATTTCTCTGGGGGAGCGGAAGCTGCCTGCTTTTACAACTCGATTTGACTTACTGCTTACGGCTGATGAAAGCCTACAGCAAAAAGTTCAGGCTGTAAGCTTTCTCTTGCCACAGCGGCTGCGTCAATCACTGTTGCAGCCAAAGACTTTGTTTATTGGTACAACTGTCTCGGAATTTTGTCTGTTTCCGGCGGGGTTTGCGCTGGAGGAACTTGCCGGTGTTTTGCAGCAAACTATGGATCGGACTGGCGCCAGTTATTTAATTGCTAAAGATTTAGCTGCCGATGCCCCTTTTTTTAATGACGCGGAAAGAAAAGCGGCACAGGCCATCTGTGATACTTTGGTAAAGGCTGGTTTTGTTTTGCTAGAAGGGCAGGCTGCTGCCTATGTTCCCATAGATTTTGCTTCCGAAGCGGAGTTTTTAGAGCGATTTTCGAAAAATCGTCGCAAAAATTTTCGCCGAAAATTAAAAAGTCGCAGTGAAGTTACATTGCGGCTGTTCCGGACAGGTGATTCATTTTTTCAAGATAAACAAAATCTAGACCTCTTATATCTTCTTTATAAAACAGTCTATGATGCTAGTGAAATTCATTTTGATTTATTGTCACGCGAGTTTTTTACCGCGGCATTTCAGGACAGTCGGTCAGGTGGAGTTGTTTTTACGTACTGGCAAAAGGAGCAACTCGTTGGCTATTTTCTTGCTTATGAGCAGGGCGATTGTCTCGTTGATAAATATATGGGCGCCCTTTATCCAGCTTATCGTGACTGCAATCTCTATTTTGTTAGCTGGTTCGATTTTCTTGAATATGCTAGGCAGACAGGTAAGAAATATGTGGTTTTTGGCTGGACAAGTCCTGAAATTAAAGCAGAACTTGGCGCCGAGTTTACCTTTACGAAGCATGCCGTATATCCGAAAAACAAGTGGATGCGTAAGCTGCTTGGGCTTGTGGCCGATTCTTTTGAATCAGATCGCAAAGTTTTGGAAGAATGGCAAAAAAAACATCAAGAAAAGCGGTGAGCATTATGAAGCGACTACTAACTCTTATTTTACTATGGTGTGGTGTTAATACGGCAGGCGAGATTCTTATTAAGTTTGGATCGAAGAATCTGATCGATCCTCATTCGCCTTATGAAATATGGCTTTTGATTTTGCAAGTAATTCAAAACCCTTTAATTATGTTCGGTGTGATTATTAGTGCCTGTGATTTGTTGTTGTGGATTTACATATTAAAAAGCGGCGACCTCGGTGTCGTGGTGCCGCTTACATCTTTAAATTATATTTTTGCTTTAGCTGTAGGCTGTTTGATTTTTCAGGAGCCTTTTACGTTACATCGGTTTATTGGCATTACCCTTATTTGCAGCGGTACATATTTTTTAAGTCGATAATTTTTATAATTTAAGTAAAGCAAGACGCTTGGCCCGTACTTCCGGCGGAGTTGAAGAAAGATTTTCCGGTACGTTTTCTAGCGGAATACCTAGCTCTCTAGCAAGCAGGGCTTTCACGCGAGGACGGCAAAACGCTCCTTGACATTGCCCCATACCAGCTCGGGTCCGGCGTTTTACGGCATCGACCGCTGTGACAGGAATCCCGCGGTGGAGGCTGTCAATAATTTCTGCCTCAGTAATCGTTTCGCAACGGCAGATAATATTTAATTCTGGCGAGTCGCCATCAATTTTACCAGCAAAATCGGCTGGTTTTTTATGAATAATTGCTTCGCGATAAGGATTAAAAGCCGGATTTTCCTTGAGGACAAGACCAATAGAGGCTAAAATGCCGCGTACCTTCAGGGCAATCGCTGGTGAAGCTGTAAGCCCCGGCGAATCGATGCCGATTAAATGAATATAGCCGGGGATTTCTGTCGCTTCAATGGTCCAGCCGCCGTCATTACAGACAGGACGATTACCAGCGAAAGAAGTAAGTGATTGTTTGAAGTCTAGTGTGGGCAAGGATTTTCTCGCCGTTGCTGCAATAAAAGCTAAGGTAGCTTCATCAGTGCTTACATCATCTTTGTCGTCAATTTCTTCCGCGTTAGGGCCGACCATGATATTGCCATGGTAAGTGGGGGTTACGAGAATGCCTTTGCCTAATTTACTGGGAACTTGAAAAATCACTGATGAGACAAGATGATTTTGATTTTTGTTTAAGAGAACATATTGGCCGCGCCGGGGATGAATCTTAAAGCCAGTGATGCCTAGCAGGGCTGAAATGGCGTCGCTGCCAGCGCCTGCTGCGTTTATCACATAACGAGCCCTAAGCTTTTCGGTTTCATTAATCGTTATTTCAAAGCCATCTTGCTGACGTGCTAAGGCGGTAACAAGGGAGTTTAAGCGTAGCTCAACGCCATTGGCGATGGCATTTTCGACTAGGGCAATGACGAATTCATAAGGAGAAGTAACACCAGCCTCTGCGCAGTAAAGCGCTCCTTTGATGGCTGGATTTAGATGGGGTTCTCTTTGTAAGACCTCTTCGCCGGAAAGTAGCGCAAGGCCATTGACGCCGTTGGTCAGTCCTGACGCTTCTAGCGCTTTGAGGCGGGGAATGTCTTCCTCTTCTAAAGCAATTACATAGGAGCCTGTTTCGCGATAACCAAAATGCAGTTCTGCTTCCAATTGGGCATACAGACGATTTCCTTTTACGCACAGCTCGGCAGCTAGTGTGCCCGGTTTGTCGGAATAACCGCCGTGAACAATGCCACTATTTGCTTTGGAACAGCCACAACTTACATCAGCGGCTTTTTCAATAAGGCAGATGCGAAGCTGATATTGGGATAATAGTCGGGCAATATTCGCGCCAATCACTCCCGCGCCGATGATACAGACGTCATACATAAAGAAGCCTCCTTATAATTCTTAAAGATTCTTTATTAGGAATTTCTTTCTTTTTCCAAACGAATCCTGCTTAGCTTACAGGAAAAATTCTTATTGTTTCAATCTGTTTTTGAATGTTTTTTAAAAGATAAAAATTTTTTCTTAAGGCTCTTGCTTTTTTATAGGAAAGGCTTTATAATTAAATCAAGCACCATCCTTATAGTGACTACAGATTCTCCGATTTGCAAGTGCATGGAATTTCGATTCTTGGTTTTGCAAGAGGTTTGCTAGGTCGAAAAGGGTTGTGTTTTTGTTTTACCTGCTTCAAATGCTTCAAATGCTTCAAATGCTTCAAATGCTTCAAATGCTTCAAATGCTTCAAACGTAATATCCTCCATCTGATATAACTCCCGTATCAATTTTTGGTTTTGAAAAGAGGCTGCTTTACCATTTTGTTAGAAAAACAAGTTTTACGAAGCTATAAGGATGGTTGCTTTGCATAGAAAAAGAAGAAGGACTTGCGCCTTCTTCTTTTTTTTGTTTTTGCCCAGGAAAGGTTTTTTGCTTTAAAAGACGAATACTACTATTACATTTTGTTGCTAAAAAGCTGCCGGAGGGGTAATCATGTCAGAGGCTTCTAGTAAACGCGTCCGCTTAGAAGTTGCACAAATTTATTTACAAATGCTTTTCGACGGCAAAGCTGAATTTATGGCTGCTTTCCAACAAGCGCAGGACGGCGAGAATGCAGTGATTTATGATCCTCATTTTGGTGAAATTCGCGGCACGGAGGCTATCAGCCAGTACTATGATCATTGCCGCGCTTGGCTTTTAGGCGAAAATGCTGTTGTCGAGCTGAAACGAGAGTGGGCGCAGACCACCGCTGATAGTACAGTTATGGAGTCAGCTGAATTTATTCTTTACTTAGATCACGGTGGCGATGTTCCTGTTCCTGTTTTATTAATTCGCGAAATGACGCAAACAGAGACGGGTCCCCATGTGAGTCTGCGCATTTATTACAGTCATTGGCCGATGATCGGAAAGCATTGTTGGCGTAAGCCTTTTTTGCCCCAGAAAGAAGTTGTTTTTACAGGGGTGTTGCAGCAGTATACAGAGGCGCTTAGTACGGGGAGTATGGAAAAGCTTTTTGCTTGTTTTGATGAAACGACCTTTACGTTACAACAGGCCACGGGAAATGTAATGACTGACCGAGAAACACTGCAACATTTTTATGGCGATTTTTTACAGCTGGCTCAGGGTGGCGCCTTTGTTCATTATTGCTCAGCTGTTGATGATGGAATTCATTGCGCTTTGGAGTATTACATTGACAGACTTGGCAAAAAAAATTGTCTGCCTCAGGCCGGCGCTGTCGTCTATGAGCGGTCTAGTACGGCCGATAAACTGATTTCAATCCGTCTTTACGATGATTTTGATCCTTTCTTGCAAATTTCAATAGAGTATTAGCGATATAATAGATAGCTGTTTTACATTGGAGGAGGAGAGACTTATGACAAGTAAATTTTCTGTAGAAGAATTGGCGATTCAAACGATACGGACGCTTTCCATTGATGCCATTGAACAGGCAAACTCAGGTCATCCTGGTTTACCACTCGGCGCCGCGGCTTTTGCCTATAAGCTTTGGACAGATCACTTGAATCATAACCCGAAAAACCCGCAGTGGTTTAATCGGGATCGTTTCATTTTGTCGGCGGGGCATGGCTCGATGCTGCTTTATAGTTTGTTACATTTATCAGGTTATGATTTGTCCCTGGAAGAATTAAAGAAATTTCGTCAATGGGGCAGCAAAACGCCAGGACATCCGGAATATGGTCATACGCCAGGCGTAGAAGCGACCACTGGGCCATTAGGACAGGGAATTGCTATGGCTGTAGGCATGGCAATGGCTGAACGTCATCTGGCTGCTACTTATAATCGGGAGAATTACCCTGTTGTTGATCATTTTACTTATGCGCTGTGCGGCGACGGCGATCTGATGGAAGGCGTAGCCGCTGAGGCGATCTCTTTGGCTGGCCATCTTGCCTTGGGGCGATTGATCGTTCTTTATGATTCCAATCAGATTTCCCTTGACGGGAAACTAGACAAGTCCTTTTCTGAAGATAGTCTAAAACGGTTTGATGCTTACGGTTGGCAGGTACTGCGAGTTGGCGATGGCAATGATTTGGCAGCTATCGGTCAGGCTATTGCTACAGCGAAAAAAGATTTGACTCGACCAACTTTAATTGAAATCAATACAGTCATTGGTTTTGGCTCTCCGAATAAGGCCGGATCTTCGGCTGTGCATGGTTCTCCTCTGGGACAAGCTGAAACGACGCTTACTAAAAATGCCTATGGCTGGACTTATGATGAGCCCTTTACTGTACCTAAAAGTGTTTATGAACATTTCGGCGAGAAGGTTTTATTACGGGGTTCGGCCCAGGAAAAAGCTTGGCAAGCTTTATTTGAGGACTATAAAGAAGCTTACCCGGAACTGGCCGAAGAACTTTCTGAACGCATTGAAGGTCGCTTGCCGAAAGACTATGATGAACTCTTACCTCACTATGAAGCAGGCAAGAAGATTGCGACACGTTCTGCTTCAGGGGAAGTGATGCAGGCTTTAGCAAAAAAAATTCCGGCTTTATTCGGCGGGTCAGCTGATTTGGCCAGTTCCAATAAAACTATGATTAAGAACGGCGGCGACTTCCAACCTTTCTCTTATGAAGGGAAAAATATTTGGTTTGGCGTAAGAGAATTTGCCATGGGAGCGGCGCTCAATGGTTTGATGCTTCATGGCGGCGTAAAAAGCTACGGAGCGACCTTCTTTGTCTTTTCCGATTATTTGCGTCCCGCTGTTCGTCTCGCTGCTTTAATGGGGTTGCCGACTACCTATGTATTTACTCATGA
>URQW01000141.1 GCA_900550105.1 uncultured Pelosinus sp. | reverse complement strand
CCATCGGGGCGCAGGGCCGAATCATAACGAAGCAACTTATTTTTGAAATGATGGGCAAACATAGTAATATCATATTCGTCCAAGACGGCGTCATTGTTGACGCTTTAAAACGAATTGGTCCAGCCCTAAGCAGAGTCCGTCAAATCCTGCCGGGACAAGCCTATCTGGCGCCGCCAGGTCAAAATAAGTTTAATCTTTATACGGATTCTTGGGAAAACTTTTGGCAAAGCTATCGCAATCTTGGCGAGATAAGCGCCGAAAAGGCTCTGATTCAGCTCGCTTTAGGCGTTGGGCCGCAAACCGCCAAAGAGTGGTTGTGGCAAACAGGCCTGCCGCCGAAAATTCTCGTAAATGAGCTAGATGAAAAAGATTTGCGCACTTTACAAGACATCGTCGGCGAACATCTGGAGCTGTTTCGTCAAGGTCAGTTCGCGCCAACCTTGTGTCTCGATGAAAACAATCGCCTTTTAACAATTACAGCCCTGCCGCCAGCTAAACAGACTCCGAACGAACAGAGATTTACCTTCTCTAGCTTCAGCGAAGCGCTGCGCTATCTTTCGAAAGTAAAGCCAGTTCGCTTGATACCAGAACGAGATCTTCTCTTCAAACAAGTCACTTCAGAACTCCAAAAAAGCCAGCGTAAAAAAGAGAAACTAGCTGAAGAAATTGCCACTTCCCAACAAGCCGACTTACTAAAACAAAAAGGCGACATTTTAATGGCCTTTCTAACAGAAATTCCGCCGCACAGCCACGAAGTGACGCTGCCAAATTTCTACGATGAAAACCAAGCTTCTCTTACAATCCCCCTAGCGCCTGACCGTAGTCCTATTGATAACGCACAGGCCTACTACACGGCTTATCATAAACAAAAGCGCGCTCAGATACTCCTTGTAGAACAATTAGAAAACTGCCAAGCTGAAGCAGCCTATCTGGAAACGATTCATGTTGCCCTGCAGCAAGTGCATCGCAACAATGACATTGAAGAAATTCGCCAAGAACTGGTTGCCGCCGGTTATGTAAAAGCAAGTGGGCGACGTCAAGCCCTGCCGCCAACGAAACCACTCCTTTATATCACACCATCAGGGGATCACATTCTCATCGGCAAAAACAATAAGCAAAATGATATTGTTACTTTTAAAACAGCCAAAAATGAAGACCTTTGGTTCCATGCCAAAGATATGCCGGGATCTCATGTAATTTTGCAAGCGGCAGCACCAGCGCCAAAGACGATTGAACTGGCTGCCTCCCTCGCTGCTTACTTCAGTAAAGGAAAAGAATCTGACAAAGTTCCTGTTGACTATACCAAACGGCGCTACGTAAAAAAACCATCTGGCGCCAAGCCAGGTTTCGTCATTTATAAAAAGCAAACGACTGTTTATGTAACTCCTGCCCGCGAAGTTGCGACAGAGCTATTAAAACAAAAATAAAAGGCTGCTGCCAATCCTGTTCAAAAATTTGAACAACTGTTGGCACGCAGCCTTTTTTTACTTGCTATTGTTTTATTTTTTTTATTCTTTCTCTTCGTCAACAATCTCTTTAATCACAACTTGATCATTGCCGTCAGTCTGACTGAGCTGAACATTGACCACTTCACGGCTTGACGTAGGCACATTCTTACCAACAAAATCAGCGCGAATTGGCAACTCCCGATGACCACGATCCACCAGTACGGCAAGCTGAATCACTTTGGGTCTGCCAAAATCAATGACTGCATCAAGCGCTGCTCTGGCAGTACGGCCCGTAAAGAGTACATCATCTACTAAAATCAATCGCTTTCCATGAATATCAACAGGGAACTCTGTACCATGAACAATCGGCTGATAGGCTAACGTAGACAAATCATCACGATATAAAGTAATGTCAAGCAATCCTACAGGCACTTTCACTTTTTCAATTTTTTCAATTTCCGCTGCTAAGCGTTCCGCCAAAGGTACGCCGCGCGTCCGAATTCCAGCAAGCACTACGTCCTGCACACCTTTATTCTTCTCAATGATCTCATGAGCAATGCGGCGAATTGCTCGACCAATAGCCTCGCCATCCATTAATACTGTTTTTTCTAGTAAGTCCAAGAAAGCCACCTCTTTCTTTATCGAATCATTCTACAACGAAAATAGTCTAGTAGCTGCTCCATGTCGTCTGGCATAGGCGCTATAAACTCCATAAGTTCCCCCGTAACAGGGTGTTTCAGACTGAGCCGTTCGGAGTGAAGGGCTTGGCCGGAAATCAGGCGATCATAATTTTTTTTACCAGTTGGTCCATAGAGAGGATCAGACACTAAGGGGTGACCAATATACGCCATATGGACGCGAATTTGATGCGTTCGCCCTGTAAGGAGCTTACAAAGCACGAAAGAATGTTCCTTGAAACGCTCCGTAACAGTAAACAGTGTCGTAGCTGCTTTCGAATTTTGCGGCGTTACGGCCATCTTTTTTCGGTCAATCGGATGACGACCAATTGGCGCTTCAATTCTTCCTTGCTCTTCCCCAATAATCCCATGGACTAAAGCACGATACTCTCGCGTCGCGCTTTTCTCCTGAATTTGCTGTGACAGCGATAAATGGGCCTGATCAGTTTTAGCTACGACCATTACGCCTGACGTATCTTTGTCAAGGCGATGGACGATGCCAGGACGAATGACCCCGTTAATGCCAGAAAGACTATCGCAATGATATAGCAGCGCATTGACAAGCGTACCGTTGTAATTTCCTGGCGCCGGATGCACTACCATACCGCGCGCCTTATTAATTACGATCATTGACTCATCTTCATAAAGAATATGAAGCGGTAGATTCTCAGCAACTACATTGAGTTCTTCCGGCGGCGGAATCAAAAACGTACCTTGATCTCCTTCACGTAGTTTATAATTGGCTTTTGTGACTTTCCCATTAATCATAAGATTACCACAGCCGATTAATTTCTGAATATAAGTACGTGTCAGTTCAGGATACTGTTCCGTTAAAACCATATCGATTCGTTTTCCCTGATCCCCTGCCGCAAAATGTAAACTATCAGCTGCTGCACATTCGTCGTACTGCTTTTCATGTTCGAGATTCATAGCATTTCATCCTTTTTTTCAGTAAATAAAATTGTATAAATCATAAAACCTACGCCGCAGACAATGGCAATATCGGCCACATTAAATACCGGCCAAATGCGAAAGTCAAAAAAATCAATGACATAGCCAAAATAGATGCGATCAATCACATTACCACAAGCGCCGCCCGCCATTAAGCTGATTCCAAAGCGAAACAGACGATAAGTCGGCGGGATTTTGCGATAAAAATACAAAATAGCGCCAAAAATAATCAGCGCAATCGTAATAAACAGCCATTGCTGATTCACAAGAATCCCAAAGGCGGCGCCGGGATTGAGAACATAAGTTAAATGAAAAACGTTACGGATAATGGGAATCGACATATCAGGCTGAAACGTATGACTGATATAATATTTTGACAACTGATCTAATATAATGACCGTTGCAACAACACACCAAGCATTCACATGGATTCTCCTGTTCTTTCTTGAAAAATTAGGCGATCTAACGGAAAGAAGCACAGCTTTCGCCATGCTTCTTTAGGTTCCGTACTTATAAGCCAGTCCAACAAACTGGATTATTCGCCGGCGCTGATAGCTCCCACCGGGCAGGTAGCTGCACAAGTACCACAGTCTACACAGTCACTGCCAATTACATATTGCGTGTCGCCTTCCGTAATAGCGCCTACTGGGCAAACAGATGCACAAGCGCCGCATTTGATACAATCGCTGTTAATTACATACATACGATTCACCTCCCTAACATAACTACATTCATTATATCATATAGTTTGTCTATGCATGTGATAAAAATTACAATTTCCCCATCTTTTTCACGGATTCTGAAAAAGTTCTACGATTCTATCAAATCTGTATATTTAGTCATATTTCTGAAAGAAATATCGCTCAATTTCTTTGCGGTAATAATATAAGACTGCTAGCAGAACGACAAAGAACGATGTGATCAGCAGCGTCAAGCGAAAGCTACGCGTAATATTCTGGCCTAAGTAAGAGTAGAGCAATAACGGCGGTGTTTGCCCCAGCGCCGTTGCCCACAGATATTCTCTTGCGGTAAGCTGCGTGACGCCAGCTCCGTAACTAACTACTTTATAGGGAACCAGCGGCATCATCCGCGCAAAAAAAATCGCACCTAGACCATAGCGACGGCAAAACCGATTGAGTAATTCCAACTGCGAAGCAGCCACAAAGCTCTCGACAAAGGGGCGTCCATACCAACGAGCCAGAAAAAAATCAAGAGCAGCGCCCAAAAAAGCGCCAATCCACGAATAGCAGGCACCCATAAACCAGCCAAAAAGCCAGGCATTGGCAATCGTAAGAATCATCCCAGGCATAAAGGGCACGAGTGATTGTAATATCACAACAGTGACCGCTGTAAGGGGCGCCCAAATCCCATAGCTAAGAATAAAGTGACGCAACGCTTCTAAGTTGTGTTCTTTCATAACGGCAAAGCTATTATGCACAAACTCATTTACGGCAGGAATAAAAAAATAGATACAAACGCAGCAGATGAGCAGTCCCGCTTTTACGCCATATCCAGTCCAAACTGGCCGACTCATCCCATTCACTCCCTGCTAACAATAATCGGCTTAAAACTTGCTGCTGTGGGCTTCAACAATCCGGATAATCTCGGCAATAAAGGTACCAATGCCGGGAATATTTAATAAAATAAGCCGCCGTAATAAATCAAGCATAAGCGCAAATACCAAGGTAGCGCCTAAAGCGATCCCTAAGCCACGGGCAATGCCAGCAATAAAATTCGTTAAAATCAACTTTGATGGCTTTTCCAGCATTTCCATATACTGAGCGACGCGCATACTTTCCAAATGCCTTAGAAGTCGCTCTAGTTGCGCCTCAAGCAAACGACTTCTTGCTTCAGGGCTCAGCGGATTAAATTGTTCACCCGAGTCTTTCATCGACTTTCCTCCCAGAATAGTATAACCTTTCGGAAAGAAAAAAACCGGAAAGAAGTTTCCGGTTTTTCCGTCTTAAAGAACAGGTAAGATTTTTGCAATTACTTTACAACAGAAGCGCAACGACTGCAAAGCGTAGGATGATCCGCGCTTTCTCCAACGGAATCACTGTAGATCCAGCAGCGTTCGCATTTTTCACCAGTTGCTGCCGCTACGACCATTTTCAAATCTGCTTCTGCTGATACAAAAGCTGCTTCATCGGTTGTATCGCCTTCTTCTACGGAAACTTTAGATACAATTAAAATTCCCGCTAAATCAGCGCCACAGCTTTCGAGTACTTTATAGGCATCCCCTTTTGCATAAATCGTAATAGCTGCATCGAGAGAATGGCCAATCGTTTTGGCACGACGGGCTGCTTCTAAGCCTTTCGTGATTTCACTGCGCAATGCTAAGATCGCATCCCATTTTTCAGCCAAGGCATTATCAATATACTCAGGTTTTGCTGTAGGCCAGGTAGTCATTTGAATACTTTCCGGCATATCTTCTGTTTTCGGTACATAACGCCATACTTCTTCGGCCGTAAAGCTAAGAACAGGCGCCAGCATCGTTAACAGGCTGACCATAATTTCATACATAGCCGTCTGAGCTGCCCGACGTTGTACGGAAGTTTTTCCTTCCGCATAGAGGCGGTCTTTCAAAATATCAAGATAAATAGAACTTAAATCAACGGTGCAAAAATTATGAACCGTATGATATAAAGTATGGAACTCATATTCTTCATAGGCCTCAGTTACTTTAGCGCGTACTTGTTCTAAGCGAAGTAAGGC
>URQW01000140.1 GCA_900550105.1 uncultured Pelosinus sp. | reverse complement strand
TTTTTAATAATAAAACAAAAATAGCGATTTTTAGGAGACTGACAGGAAATTACGTCCAAGAAGCCGAAATTTTCATCTAATGGTGAATAAGGAGGCTTTACTTATGGATTTAACGCTTCCCGAGGGTATTTGCCCTGAAATAGTTCGGCTGCTTCGGGCGCAGCGTCATGACTTTGTGAATCATCTGCAAGTAGCTCATGCGTTATTGCAGCTTGGCAAAGCCGATCAGGCTCAAGCTTATCTCGAAAAAGTGGCGCAAGATACGAATATGGTCAATGAAACGCTGCGGCTTCACTACAAAGGGGATCTTTGCTGCAAAGGGGAAAAAGAGTAATTTTTTCTTTATTGGCAAATAGTAAGACCTAGCAAGCAGAGTTAGTGCTTGACCATTGCAATTTAAAGGAGAATTATCATGTTTATCGATAAAGCAAAAATTACCGTCTTGGCCGGCGATGGCGGCAATGGCATGTCCAGTTTCCGCCGGGAAAAATTTGTGGCGAAGGGCGGCCCTAATGGCGGTGATGGCGGCCGCGGCGGCAATGTAATCTTTGTGGTGGATTCTAATATGAATACACTCATTGATTTTCGCTATCGTCGTAAGTTCAAGGCTGAGCGTGGCGCCAATGGCCAGACAAGCAATATGCATGGTCGTGGCGCAGAAGATTTATATGTAAAAGTACCGCGCGGTACTATTGTAAAAGAAGAAGAAACCGGCCGTATTTTGGCTGATTTAACAGAAATAGGCCAAGAAGCAGTCCTCGCAAAGGGGGGGCGCGGTGGTCGTGGGAATGCTCGCTTTGTTAGCAGCACCCATCAAGCGCCGACTTTTGCTGAAAAAGGTGAACCTGGCGAGCAGAAAAATCTGCTGCTAGAGTTGAAGCTGTTAGCTGATGTGGGCCTATTAGGCTATCCTAGCGTTGGCAAATCGAGCATCTTGGCCAGTGTTACGGCAGCAAAACCGGAGATTGCCTCTTATCATTTTACGACGCTCATTCCAGTTCTTGGCGTTGTACGTCTGCAAGAAGGAGCGAGCTTTGTTTTAGCTGATATTCCAGGCTTGATTGAAGGCGCTCATGAGGGAGTCGGCCTGGGACACGAGTTTTTGCGCCATGTAGAACGGACCAAAGTGCTCATTCATGTTCTTGATGCAGCGGCGCTGGATGGACGTGATCCCCTCGAGGATTTTGTGAAAATTAATCAAGAGTTGCGTTTATATAGCGAACGTCTGGCGAAACGACCGCAGCTTATTGCTGCTAATAAGGTAGACTTGCCGGAAGCCGCGGAGAATTTGGCACGGATTACCACTGAGCTTACGGCACAAGGCTATGAAGTGTTTCCTGTATCGGCTGCTACGGGCGAAGGAATGGAGCCGCTGTTATGGCGGGCTATGCAGCTTGTCGAAAGCTATGTAGAAGAACCGGAAGCTCTAACCGAGACGATTCTCTATCAGCCGGAAGATGAAGATGCGATTCAGATTAGTCGGACTGATGATGGCGCTTTTGTTGTGTCAAATCGAGAAATTGATAAAATGGTAGCAATGATTAACTTTGATGATGATGAAGGCCTAAGACGTTTTCAATTGGCCTGGCGCCGCTTAGCTGTTGATGAGGCTTTGAAGGCTAGAGGGATTAAAGAAGGCGACACAGTTCGTATTCGCGATATGGAGTTTGAATTTAAGGAGTAGGTGAAGAAAGTTTGTCAGAAATTATATTAACAGGAAAGCAAAAACGTTATCTTCGGTCTTTAGGAATGGATTTAGATCCGATCGTACAATTAGGCAAGGGCGGTATTGCTGAATCGGTAGTAATCAGTGCAAAGCAGGCGCTTACCGCTAGAGAACTTGTTAAAGTCCGGGTGTTGCAAAACAGTCCTCTAGATCCTAGTGATGCAATCTATGAACTCGGCGAGGCTACTGGCGCTCTAGTTGTTCAGGTAATTGGCCGTAATGGTCTTTTATATCTGCCTAACGAAGAAAAGCCTGTTATCACTTTACCCTAAGGGAATGTCAGCGCTAAAGGAGATCTTTATATGGTAACAAGAGCAGATTTGTCAAAGGCGAGGCGAATTGTTGTTAAACTGGGTACAAGCACCTTGACTTATGAAAATGGCAAGTTGAATTTGTTTCGTATAGAAAAACTAGTTCGTGAATTGGCTGATTTAGCCAACCAAGGCAAGGAAATGATCTTAGTAACCTCTGGTGCTGTCGGTGTTGGTATGGATCGGTTAGGGCTTATAGAAAAGCCCAAAACGATCCCGGAAAAGCAAGCTGCGGCGGCTGTGGGGCAAGGGATTTTAATGCATGTTTATGAAAAAATCTTTGGCGAATACGGGCAAACAGTAGCCCAAGTACTGCTTACAAGGGAAGATTCCGTCAATCGGCGTCGTTATGCCAATTCGCGTAGCAGTCTCTTAACGTTGCTAAAGATGGGAGTTATTCCTGTCATCAATGAAAATGATGCTGTTGCTGTAGATGAGCTTAAGATCGGCGACAATGATACGCTTTCGGCTACGGTCGCTGGCCTTGTCGATGCGGATTTACTAATCATCTTATCTGACGTAGAAGGTGTTTATACGGAAAACCCTGCCGTCAATCCGGCTGCTCGACTGATTGGTGAAATTGCTGATATTACGCCGGAAATAGAAGCTCTTTCTGGAGAACCGGGGTCGCTGCGCGGTACTGGCGGTATGTATACGAAGATACAAGCAGGCAAAATTGCTATGAATAGCGGTGTGTCCATGGTGATTGCTTTAAGCAGTCGTGACGGTGTGATTCGCGATATTTTGGCGGGAAAGGCCATTGGAACGCTGTTTTCGCCGAAGGAAAATAGTCTTCATGTAAGAAAACGCTGGCTAGCTTTTGGTTCGCGCCTTTATGGCTCGGTAACGATTGATGCTGGCTGTGAAAAGGCTTTATTAGCTGGTTCAAGTTTGCTTGCTGCGGGGATTCTTGCCGTTAGCGGTGATTTTGAACAAGGCAATACCATTCGCATTGTAAATGAAAGCGGTCGCGAAGTGGCGCGTGGTCTTGTAAATTATAACAGTAGTGATCTTGATAGCATTAAAGGCTGTCATAGTCACGAATTTTCTTCTGTATTAGGTTCTAAACCGTATGATGAAGTCATTCATCGCGACAATCTGGCTTTGTTGGTATAATATACAAAAAAGGAGCAGAGGGAGTCATGGAGCGAGAGTTAGAAGAACAAGCAAAACAGGCGAAAGCGGCTGCCAGAAAGTTGGCTGTCATTTCATCTGAAATGAAAAATCAGGCGCTACTTCAGATGGCTGATGCTCTATTAACAGAGCAGGCGGCTATTTTTGCCGCCAATGAACAGGATTTGACACAAGGCAGGGCCAACGGTCTCAGTGAGGCTTTATTAGACAGGCTTCGCCTTGACGAAGGCCGTCTTCAGGCTATGGCTGACGGCCTTAGACAGTTAGCGGCTTTATCTGACCCGATAGGTGAAACCCTTTCGGTGCAGCGGCGTCCTAACGGCTTGGAAATTCGTCAAGTCCGCGTTCCGCTCGGTGTGATCGCGATGATTTATGAAGCAAGGCCTAATGTAACGGTTGATGCGGCGGGAATTTGCTTGAAAACGGGAAATGCTGTTGTTTTGCGGGGCGGATCGGAAGCCTTTGCTTCCAATCAAGCTTTGGCGAAAATTTTGGTTACAGCCGCCGAAGCGGCAGGGATTCCTCAAGGCGCGATTTCTCTTGTTGCAACGACAGACCGTCAAGCTGTGCAACTGCTGCTTAAAATGAATCGCTATATTGATGTGATTATTCCCCGCGGCGGCGCCGGACTCATTCAAACCGTAGTACAAAATAGTACAGTACCAGTCATTGAAACAGGCACAGGCGTCTGCCACACTTTCATTGATGAGTCGGCTGATCTTATGATGGCTACAGAAATTGCTTTTAATGCGAAAGTGTCGCGCCCTGGCGTTTGCAATGCTATGGAAACCCTTTTAGTTCATAAGAATATTGCGGATGCTTTTATGCCGCTCATGCTTAAACGCTATCGCGAAGCTCAGGTAGAACTACGGGGCTGCGAAATGACACAGCGCTATGATTCCCAGGTGAAAGCAGCAACGGCAGAAGACTGGGCTACGGAATATCATGATTATATCTTATCAGTCAAAGTTGTGGCCGATCTGGAAGAAGCTTTAGAACATATTGCCAAGTATAGTACGGGCCATTCTGAAGCGATCGTAACAACCAATTATTTTCAGGCTCGTCGTTTCCAGCGGGAGGTTGATGCTGCAGCTGTGTATGTGAATGCTTCCACTCGCTTTACCGATGGCGGTGAATTTGGTTTTGGCGCCGAAATTGGCATTAGTACACAAAAGCTTCACGCGCGCGGTCCCATGGGATTGAAAGAAATGACGAGTACAAAGTACTTGATTGATGGTGACGGACAAATTCGCTAGAATTTCGTATAAAAGCAGACAGTTTTTCGCTGAAAAGCGGGAATTTTTCTGCTTTTTTTCAAGAGCAAGCAGAGGAGGCTTTTATTCATAAGAAAGGGTTTTCTCGTTGCTTTGTCAAATTTAATTAAAGATTTTACTTTTTAGGGGGAAAGCATGGGTAGAAAAATCTTTTTTTGGGGATGTTTGTGGGTATTCCTTTTTGGCATATTTATGGGAAATAGCGGTGAAGCAGCGCCTTTCCGCGAGGCAAAGCCGATTGTTGTGAAGACGGAAGCTGGTTATGCGCCAATTTCTGATGTGGCCTATGTCAATGCCAATGAAATTCTTGTTTCTTTTGAAACCTTGAAGAACTATGTAGATGGAGACGCTGTTTACCGTAGTGAAGAAAATCGGGTCTTCTTAACTGTACCTAGCGGACGCTTAACTACAGACAATCAAGCAATCAAAAAGTCGCTGCAAGAAAAAATGGTGATGAGTTTTCCGGCGGTAAAGCTTGGCGGACGTCCTTATGTTGATGTAGTTAATCTTGATATGATTACTGGTCTGGCCAGTTCCTTTGACTATAGCGGTCATGTTATTTTAGAGCCGAATAGTAAAACGATAGCGCCTTATTCTGTTCAAGCCTTGCCAGCGAAAGGGATTCCGGCGGGCAAAATTAATTTAGCTTGGGATGTGCGGGCAACAAGCAACGATTTAGCCAAGGAAGAGACGGTGGCAGGTCTAAATGTTCTTTCACCTACTTGGTTTTCTATTGTGAGCGGTAGTGGCGCTATTATGAGTAAGGCTGATAGTCAGTATGTAGATTTGGCTCATAGTAAAGGCTATAAAGTATGGGCTTTAATTACTAATAGTTTTGATCCTGATTTAACCCATGAATTATTGGCCAGTGAAACGGCACAAAACAGAGTAATTGCATCTTTATTATTTTATAGTTCTTATTATGGACTTGATGGGATTAACTTTGATATCGAAAATGTTTATGATCAAGATAAAGAAGCGTTGTCTGCTTTTATCGAAAAAGCATCAGAGATTCTCAAAAGACAAAATCTCGTAGTTTCTGTTGATGTAACCGTACCAAGCAATGTACCGAATTGGTCGAATTGCTATGATCGATCACGACTTGGCAAGGCGGTTGATTATGTTATGGTTATGACTTATGATGAACATTGGTCGAAAAGTCCGATAAGCGGTTCCGTAGCATCGCTTGCTTGGGTAAAAGCTGGTATTGATAAGACGCTTCGCTTTGTGCCCAAGGAAAAAGTGTTAATCGGTCTGCCTTTTTATATGCGTGAATGGGAAGAGCGGGAGACCGAAGAAGGAACTGTAAAAGTGCGTGCAAGGACCTTATCTATGCCTGATGCGGAAGAAAAAATCAAAAATAATCATTTAACAGTAAATTGGCTGGAAAAAGAAGGTCAATATTATACAGAATA
>URQW01000139.1 GCA_900550105.1 uncultured Pelosinus sp. | reverse complement strand
CAATTGCATGATCAATTAATTTCTTCGCCGCCACAAGCACAGACTCTTCCTTCGTTGTGACAACGAGCTTATGAACTGGCGTCATCAGCATTTTCACTGGCATCTTTTGTAAATCGCCAGCGCCGATTGAGGCTTTGAGCAAGTCCTTGCGGGAGACAACGCCTGATAAGATGCCGCCTTTTTCCACAATATACAAAGTCCCTACGTCTTCTAAAAATAAAGTCACAACAGCATCATAAGCACTGCAGTCCGCAGGCGCTACAACAGGAACAGATAAAATATCGCCAACTACGATTCGATCCAGTTCTTCTGCTATGACACGCAGCGTATGATTTCCCACATAGAAGTAGCCGACTTTAGGACGAGCATCAATCAGCCCGGACATGACTAAGATGGCCAAGTCAGAACGCAGCGCAGCTCTTGTTACATTTAATTTTTCGGCAATAACACCGCCGGAAATTGGGCCTTCCTGGCGAACAATTTCTACAATTTTTTCTTGTCTTGCGGTAAGCGCAGCCATCACTCCCTTTGAGTAGGAAATTCGCCCTTTACCAGGTATAATCCTCTTTATCAGCAATTCCTCTACCAGTTAATTTATCGAGAACAAGACGCTGTTCCACTTGTGCTACGAGTTTTCTCGTTGATTTTACGGCATCAGGGTTTACCGACATGGAATCAATCCCGCTCTTCACTAAAAACTCGGCAAAGTCCGGATAAACACTCGGCGCCTGCCCACAAATCGATACAGTTTTTCCGTCACGATGAGCTACTTCAATTAAATGACGAATCGCCCGACGTACTGCTAAATTACGTTCGTTGAAAATATGCGATACTGTTTCATTGTCGCGGTCACAACCAAGAGTCAGCATCGTCAAATCATTCGATCCAATAGAATAACCATCGACAAAGGCGTTAAATTGATCCGCTAAAATAATATTCGCCGGAATTTCAGCCATAAGCCATACTTTAAAATCAGGTCCTCGTCTCAGTCCTTCGGCGGCCATTAATTCCGTAACTTTAGCCGCTTCGTCTACAGTTCGGCAGAAAGGAATCATTACATTCAAATTTTTAAAACCAAATTCTTCGCGTACTTTTTTAACCGCTTTTAACTCTAACTTAAACGCTTCCGTGTATACAGGATCATAGTAGCGGGAAGCGCCGCGCCAGCCTAATAAAGCGCTAGGTTCATAAGGTTCATACTTATCGCCACCCTTGAGATCACGATATTCGCTTGATTTAAAATCGCTAAAACGTAGTGTAACTGGCCGTGGCGCCAAAGCTTGGCAAACCTTACGAATCCCCTCAGATAATGCTTCGATCACTCGGTCAGGCCGTCCTGTTTCAATTAAGTAAAGCGGATGTTCATGAATCGACGTTGTCCAGATAAATTCCTCACGCATTAGACCGATTCCATCGCAAGGAAGCGAACTATAACGATCTGCTAAGTCAGGATCGCCTAGATTCATATAAATTTTCGTTCCTGTTACCGGGAAAGTTTCTTGTGCCGCTGTCGCGACTTCTGTAACAGCTGGTTTTACAAGATCATCAATACAACCTTCATAAATAATGCCGTTTGTAGCATCAACAGTAATTTCCATGCCATCTTCAATAGCAGTCGTTCCTGCTACACCGCGGCTTTTGCTGCCAACAACACAAGGAATACCCAACTCGCGACTAACAATGGAAGCATGGCAAGTCATCCCGCCCGCATCAGTGACAATGGCTTTCGCTTTTTTCATGGCTGGAACCCAGTCAGGAGCAGTCATTTCCGTGACTAAAATTTCCCCTTCTTTAAACTGATCAATGAGACTAGGATCAAGAATGACATGCGCTTTGCCGCTGACCCGTCCGGGACTTGCTGGCAACCCCTTCGTTACTACACGACGATTTGTAACTTGCTCTTTTCCTTGCTGCATCATATTGCCTCCTCGTTCTTTATTCCTTCTTGACCATACTGTCTCAGGACGCGCTTGCAAAACCCAAAGTTTTCCATCGCGCTCATCAATGCCCCATTCAATATCCATATAGGAACCATAATGTTGTTCAATTGCCAAAGCATGCTCCGCTAACTCTCGTACTTGCTCATCAGTCAACACTGCCGCCTTTGCCTGTCCTGACGGTACTTGTTGCTCTTCACAACCACCATCGACCTTACGTACAAGCATAATTGGTTTATCGTGAATTTGTTTGTCTACTATCGTTAAATCTGATTTTTTAACAAGAAAACTATCGGGAGTTACTGTTCCTTGCACAATATATTCGCCAAGACCCCAAGAACCTTCGATAAGAATATTTTGATCATCACCTGTTGCCACATCAACAGTAAACATAACACCAGAAGCTTTAGAAAAAACCATCATTTGTACTACAGCGCTTAAAGCAACATCAAGATGATCAAATTTTTTCTTGGCACGATAATAAACCGCGCGATCTGTGAACATCGATGAATAACATTCTTTGACTCTTGCTACCACATCGGAAACGCCTTGTACATTCAAATAGCTTTCCTGCTGCCCGGCAAAACTAGCATCAGGCAAATCTTCCGCCGTTGCACTAGAACGAACAGCCACAAAAGGATTTTCTTGCCCTACTTTGCTTGCCAAAGTTTGATAAGCCGTTTCAATTGCCTTAGCAATAGCATCAGGCATCGTCGCCTGCATAATTGCTTCACGAATGGCTGCACTTACCTTGCGCAGCATATAGCTATCCTCTACATCATCTAATTGACCAATCAAATCAGCAATTTTCTCACCTACGCCACTTTCTTTGACAAATAAGCGATAAGCATACGCCGTTGTTGCAAAGCCAAACGGAACGGGAACTTTCGTTTTTGATGTAAGTTCGCCCAGTGATGCTGATTTACCACCCACTAAAGCAACTTCTTCCTTGCAAATTTCGTCAAACCATAAGATAAGACTTTCACTTTTTTCCTGCATAATATCCTCCTTATACGCCACAAAATAGCATACTCTATTATTCTTTATAAGCTTATATAGTATATACTATATAAATTCTCTATCTCCTGCTTCATGGTCTGACTTTTTCACTATTTTTATAAAAAAAATCACCTCCGAACAAAAACCGTTGTTCGGAGGTGATTTATAGTATACACTAATTACTTTTTTATTTAGCAAAGAAAATCAAACTAAAATTTTAGCAAAGTCGCCAAAAGGCTGTGTGAGTTGACTAATCTGACGTAACAAAGCTAACCGATTATTACGGACAGCTTCGTCATCAACCATAACCATAACAGCCGCAAAGAAAGCGTCGATCGGCGCTTTCAATTGATACAAAGCTTGTAGCGCTGCCGCATAATCAAATGCCGCTGCTGCCATTTCCGCCTTAACGGCACAAAGACTGCTATACAGAGCAGCTTCTGCCGGATCACTCAAAAGTTCTTTCGTCACAACATCGTTTTGCGCATTTTTCGCTAAATTATTGACACGCACGATCGCCTGAATTAAGGGCACCGCTTCTTCTGCCTGGACTAGCTGCTGAAGCGCTTGGGCTTTTAACCATAAATCATAGCAATTATCTACGCCAAGCGATAGAACTGTATCAATCAGATCGTAGCGAATTTCGTTTTCCTGTAGAACATTTTTAAGGCGAAGACTAAAGAAATCAAGTACGGCCTGTTCTAAGGCAGCGATTTTTTCATCCTCTAACCCTAACAAGTCAGCCGTAAAACGAACTAACTGCGATAAAGACAGCGAAATTTTTCCATCAATAAGGATATTTACAATTCCCAGAGCCTGACGGCGAAGCGCATAAGGGTCCTGGGAACCTGTAGGAATCAGACCGCGGCTAAAAGTAGCCACAATATTATCTAATTTATCGGCAATACTAAGCAATTTTCCCGCTGCAGTAGTCGGCAGAGAGTCACCGGCAAAACGCGGCAAATAATGTTCAAAAATAGCTTTTGCCACAGCTGGAGTTTCACCTTGCAGGAGCGCATAAGCTTCGCCCATCGTCCCTTGTAGTTCGGTAAACTCACAAACCATGCCTGTAGCTAAGTCGGCTTTTAATAATTCGCCAGCCCGGCTAAGAGTTTCAGCATCGGCCTTCACAATACTGATTTCGCCCACATAGGCTGCTAGTTTCTTAATGCGCTGCGTTTTATCATACATCGTACCAAGACCATCTTGATAAACAATCGTTTTTAATTTCTGCACTCTTACATCAAGAGGAATCTTCTTGTCTTCTTCATAGAAAAACTCCGCATCAGCTAGCCGAGCCCGCAGTACTCGTTCATTGCCGCGACATACTGTATCAATATGATCGGCATTGCCATTACGAACCGTAATAAAGACAGGCAGCAACTTGCCTTCTGGCGAAAACACCGGGAAATAACGCTGATGCTCGCGCATGGGCGTAATAAGCGCTTCAGGCGGCAATGCCAGATACTTATCTTCAAAGCGACCGCACAGTGCCGTAGGATATTCTACTAAAAAAACAACTTCTTCTAGTAAATCTTCGTCAATGGCTGCTGTACCGCCTTGGGCCACAGCCAATTCTTTAATCTGCTTAGTAATCAGTTCACGCCTGGCTGCCGGATCGACCATGACATAATTCTCACTGAGCTTCGCAAAATATTCGTCGGCATTTGCCAGCGAAATATTTTTTTCTCCCAAAAAGCGATGACCTGTAGTAACACGGCCACTTGTCACTTGGGCAATGGAAAAAGGAATGATCTCGCTGCCAAATAGAGCAACTAACCACCGAATTGGTCGTACAAAGCGCATGTCAAGATCAGCCCAACGCATATTTTTCGGGAAGTTCATGTGCTGAATCAAATCCGTCATAATTTCCGGTAAAAGACCGACAACTTCCTGACCTGCTTCAAAAACGTTAGCATAAACGTAGCCGTCTTTCACAACCAAGTCTTTTACATCAATTTTTTGTCCTCTGGCAAAGCCTTGAGCTGCTTTCGTAGGCTGATTCTGATCATCAAAGGCGATTTTAACCGAAGGTCCCTTATTTTCTGCTTTTTTATCAGCTTGTTTTTCACTGACAGCATGTATCAGCAAAGTTAGGCGGCGGGGCGTGCCAAAAGTTTCTATCTTACCACAATCAATTCTAAGTTCAGCAAATTTTTCTCCGGCCAATTTCCCCAACTGTTTCAGTGCAGCCGGCATAAATTTGGCCGGTATTTCTTCTGTACCAATCTCTAGCAATAAATCCTTACTCACTTGCCCGTCCTCCTTTCAGCAGGGGGAATCCCAGCTGTTCTCTCAATTCAAGATAAGCTTGCGCACATTGTCTGGCCATGTTGCGTACGCGACCGATAAACGCCGTTCTCTCACTAACACTAATCGCGCCGCGAGCGTCCAAAAGATTAAAAGCATGAGAGCATTTTAATACATAATCATAGGCAGGCAATACTAAACCTTGCTCAATAACACGCAATGCCTCTTTTTCATATTGGTCAAACAAAGTAAAGAGCAAGGCTGCATCGGAAACTTCAAAATTATATTTTGACTGTTCCACTTCATTTTGGTGAAAAATATCGCCATAGGTTATCCCATCAACCCATTCTAAATCATAAACATTTTCTTTGCCTTGAATGTACATAGCTAACCGTTCTAGCCCATAGGTAATTTCTACCGAAACTGGTTTCACATCAATGCTGCCAACCTGTTGAAAATAAGTAAACTGAGTAATTTCCATACCATCAAGCCAAACTTCCCAGCCAAGCCCCCAAGCTCCCAGTGTCGGGGATTCCCAGTTATCTTCCACAAAGCGAATGTCATGCTCTTCGTGGCGAATACCGAGTTTTGCCAAACTTTCCAAATAGAGCTCCTGAATATTTGGCGGTGACGGTTTGCGAATTACCTGATATTGATGATGCTGAAATAGCCGATTCGGGTTGTCACCATAACGGCCATCAGCCGGACGTCT
>URQW01000138.1 GCA_900550105.1 uncultured Pelosinus sp. | reverse complement strand
TCATCGTAATGATGACTTAAAAGCATATGATTTAACTGCTGAACAATCGGAGACGCTTTTATTTTTTGATCTTCATAAAAAAGCGCTGATACTTGATTTAAAAGGCCACCTTCGAATTAGCCATCAAGCAGCCAGAAATCTTGTTGAGCGTATGAAGAAAAAAGGACTTTTATATGTTGAAGTGTCACCAAATGACGGAAGGGCTAGACTGGTTTGTTTGACGGAAAAAGGCCAGAAAACCTGTGATTCTCTAAAACGTGCAGGGACAAGTGTTGGTCATAAGCTACTTGAAGGAATAAGCGACGAAGATCGCAAATGGATTTTGTCATTGCTTGAACAATTGAGCAAAAACATGGAATAAAAAATTTTAAAGATATATACAATCCGTTGTATATATCTCGCTTGGGAGCAGTAATTTTTAAATAAGTCTTGCAATAATATACAATGCATTGTATTTATGATCGTTTAACCTATAAGGAGACAATTTAGAAAGATGAATAAGAAAAATTTAGTAAAGCGGTACATTATATTTATATTTGGTTTGTTCTTTAACGCTTTTGGCGTTGCGTTTGTCACTAAAGCAGCACTTGGCGCTTCTCCCATTGCAGCGATACCCTACAGTTTATCACTGATTATTCCTAAACTATCACTTGGCAACTGGACAATCCTATTCAATATTTTATTAGTTTTGATACAACTGATTATACTTCGGAAAGCTGCGAATAAGCTGGAATTACTTTTACAGGTCGTTATCTGCTTTTTCTTTGGTTCCTTTATTGATTTATCCATGATAGTGCTATCTGGTTTTGCACCACAGGCGTATCTGGTAATGATTATTTCATTGCTGATTGGTTGTGCTATTATTGCTTTTGGTGCATATCTGGAAGTAATTGCTGATGTCGTCATGCTTTCTGGCGATGCATTTATCCGCACGCTTGCCAAGGTTCTGTGCAAAGAATATGGTGTTGTCCGTGTGATTTCGGACAGCAGTATGACAGTGATTGCCGGAATACTCTGCATGATTATGTTGGGAAAGCTGTCCGGTGTTCGTGAAGGAACTGTTATTGCAGCCTTGATTATTGGCTATATGGTACGTTTTTTCACTTTGAAGTTTCAAACGCTCACATTTTTGCTTTTACCTGAAAACAGAAAAAGTGAAGAACATGATATTTCTATCCCAAGCAGAATTTTGTAATCATAGAAGTGATTTGTCTTTTTGTCGACAGTCTGAGCCCTTGCATCTACTATTATGCAGGGGCTTTTTGCTGCCTTGTTACATAAAATATTATGGTAAGTAGATTTTCGAAAAGGAAGGTGGCTTTATGTCGATATTGATTGTTGATGATTCCGCTGAAAGCAGACTGCTTATTCGCACTTATCTAACTGATGCCGACTATTTGGAGTGCTTAGAAGCAGCCAACGGACGAGAATGCTGTGAAAATCTTGTTGCTGCAATTTCTGGTGGTGCAACGACTATTGACTTGATTATTTTAGATATCCTTATGCCTGATCCTGATGGAATTGCGCTTTTAAAAAGAATTAAAGCGATGCAAGAATACAAACATGTTCCCGTGTTAATGGTGACGGCAGATCAGTCGCCAGAACGTTTATCAGCGGCTTTTGCCTGTGGTGCGTCTGATTATATGACTAAGCCTTTGAAGCGAGTAGAACTTTTAGCGCGAGTTCGGGCAGCTCTTCGTTTGAAAGAACAGATTGATTGCAGTCAGCGACGGGAACAAGAGCTGGTAGTGGCGGCTAAGCAGCTGCAGCTGATGAATGAAAAACTGAGACAAATGACCGCTATTGACGGTTTAACCGGAATTCCCAATCGACGCTCTTTTGACGAATTTTTAGCGAAAGCTTGTCGCGAGGTTTCGTCGGAACAAATGATTTGCCTTATCTTGCTTGATGTAGACTGTTTTAAGCTCTACAATGATGCCTATGGTCATGTAGCAGGCGATGAAGTGCTGCGGAAAATTGCCCAGGCTATCAATAGTTTAGCAACAGAAAATCAGTTAGCTGCTCGGTATGGCGGCGAGGAATTTGTTTTAGTAGCGAGAGATCTTTCGCTGCCAGACGCTTTAGCAGCGGCGGAGTCTCTCAGAATTGCCGTAGAATCCCTGAAATTGCGTCATGAACACTCACCAGTAGCCGCTTATGTTACGGTCAGCGTTGGCTTAACTTGGGGGAGGTTTAACCAGCAGCCAAGTCCCGAAGATTTGATTCATTATGCCGATCAAGCGCTCTATTTGTCAAAGCGAAACGGCAGAAATCGAGTGACTTTGGGAGAACTCGCAAAAAACCCGAACGATATGTAGAGAAAAGTCTGAAAGGTTCAGATTCCTGTTGACACCCTCCGAGGGGACTGGTAAAATAGGTTTGTAAAAACTCATAAGGCTCGTATAAAGTTGAGGATATGGCTCAGATGTTTCTACCAGGTAACCGTAAATTGCCTGACTACGGGTGAAATTGTTCGGCCTTTGCTATTGTATTGCTAATAGGAAAGAAACCCGAGCAGGATTTTTCGCTCTGCATGCAAATTTCCTGTTCGGGTATTTTTTTTGCGGCTTGTGGCGATGCTATTTGTTTAGCAAGGCTGGATAAGGAAGAAAATCGAAGCAGTTCCAAAGACAAAGGAGAGAAAAGGATGTTAGAAAAGTTTTTTGCTTTATCCGAGCGCAACACTGATGTAAAAACCGAAGTAGTGGCTGGTATTACTACATTTATGACCATGGCCTACATCCTATTTGTGAATCCGAGCATTTTAAGTGCTGCCGGGATGGACAAGAATGCCGTACTTCTGGCAACGTCGCTTGGCGCGGGCATTGTTACCATTATGATGGGCTTATTTGTTAATTATCCAATCTGTTTGGCACCTGGTATGGGATTAAACGCTTTCTATGCTTTTACTGTCGTTATTGGTATGGGCGTTACGTGGCAGGTTGCGTTAGGTGCTGTTTTTATTTCTGGTATTATTTTTATTTTACTTACGGTGACTCATATTCGTCAGCTTCTCGTGGAAGGAATGCCAGCTTCGCTAAAATATGCGATTACAGTGGGGATTGGCTTATTTATTACGATTATTGGTTTGAAACTTTCCGGTTTGATGAGTATTCGTTTGTCCTTAATTCCGCCTACTTTAGAAAAAATTGCTGCGAATCATGGCAATGGCACGCCTCTTTCGTTTGAAACAATTATTGAAATGGGAAAATTAGCTGATAAAGACGTATTGTTAACTGTTTTCGGTATTGTTTTAATGGTTGTTCTTATGGCTAGACAAGTAAAAGGCGCAATGTTGATTGGTATCTTAGTGACAACTATCGTGGGGATTACTTGTGGTGTTGTGAAAGTTCCGGCAAACTTTAGTCCTATTGCGATGCCTGACTTTAGTCATAACGCTTTTGGCGCTCTTGATATTGCTGGCGCTTTAAACATGGGACTTATGACGATCATCTTTACTTTTACGTTTGTTGAGTTATTTGATACGATGGGAACGCTTGTCGGTACGGCTACCAAGGCCGGTCTGATTGATAAACAAGGAAATTTCCCTGGTATTGGTAAGGCAATGATGGTGGATGCTGCTGGCGTAAGCTTAGGCTCTCTGCTTGGTACAAGTACTATTACGGCATTCGTCGAAAGCGCGGCAGGCGTTGGCGCTGGTGGTCGCACTGGTCTTACGGCGATTGTCTGCGGGATTCTCTTTATTTTTTCACTGTTTCTTTCGCCGCTGGCCAGTCTCATTCCTGACGCGGCAACGGCTCCAGCTTTGATTATTGTTGGCGCTTTAATGATGGAAGGTATCGTGAAAATAGATTTCACTGATTTTACCGAATCGCTTCCTGCCTTTTTCACGATTGTATTGATGCCGCTTACTTATAGTATTGCTAATGGCATTTCCGTCGGTCTTGTCTTTTATCCCTTATTGAAGCTAGTAACAGGCCGTGGTCGGGAAGTTCATCCAATTGTTTACATTTTGGCAGTCTTAGTTATTGCTCGCTTTATTTTCCTGAACGAGTAGAGGCTGTTTTAAAATATATATTGAACCCAGATTCTTAAGGATTCTCCTTAGTATCTGGGTTTTCAATTCACTTCATTTTGGAATTGGGAGGAAAAGACATGAAAGTCGCTATTATCATGGGCAGTAATTCAGATTGGCCAAAATTAAAACCGGCCTATGATTGTCTGAAAGATTTTGCCATTGAAACAGAAGTAATTGTCGCTTCGGCGCATCGGACACCAGAAGATGTAAAAGTTTTCGCCGAAGGTGCTAGAGACAGAGGTATTGGCGTGATTATTGCAGCTGCTGGCGCTGCCGCTCACTTGGCAGGCGTTGTAGCAAGCTTTACTACATTGCCAGTTGTTGCTGTACCGATTGAGGTGTCACTTGGCGGTGTTGATTCGCTGCTGGCTATGGTACAGATGCCTTCTGGTATTCCTGTGGCAACCATGGCAATCAACGGTGCTAAAAATGCTGCTTTATTTGCCGCTCAGATTTTAGCGGTTAGCAATAAAGAAATTCAGACAAAGTTAGAAGGTCATCGTCAGACGATGGCTGCTGAAGTAAGAGAAAAAAATCGTAAATTACAAGAACAATTAGGGGGAGAATAACCATGGCAGATCAAGTAAAACCACTTTATGAAGGCAAAGCAAAATGTGTATTCCAAGCAGAAAATCCTGATGAATATGTAGTTTATTTTAAAGATGATGCAACGGCTTTTAATGGCGAGAAAAAAGGTACAATTGCTAATAAAGGCGTTTTAAATAATAAAATTTCCACTTTTTTCTTTGAACTTTTGAGCAAAGAAGGCATTCATCATCATTTTGTAAAACAGCTCAGTGATCGTGAAATGCTTGTTAAAAAATTAGAAATTCTTCCAGTAGAAGTTGTTGTCCGTAATATTGCGGCAGGCAGCTTGGCAAAACGAATCGGCTGGGAAGAAGGCCGTAAAATGCCAACTACAATCGTAGAAATGTACTATAAAAATGACGATCTTGGCGATCCCTTAATCAATGATTTTCATATTGCCGCTATGGGTTTAGCTACGCCGGAACAAGTTAAAACCATGGAAGATATGGCTCTTAAAATCAATAAAATTTTGACAGACTATCTGAAAGAAAAGAAAATTGAACTGATTGACTTTAAATTGGAATTTGGCACGCATAAAGGCGAAGTGCTGTTAGGCGACGAAATTTCTCCTGATACCTGCCGTTTCTGGGATAGCGAAACGAAACAGAAACTTGACAAAGATCGTTTCCGTCGTGATTTGGGCAATGTAGAAGATGCTTATAAAGAAGTGTTAAAACGACTCACCGGTGAAACTTTATAATAGGTTGGGAAAAAAAGGAGGCTCTCTATGACCTGTAAGATTTTAGATGATAAGTTCCATGAAGAGTGCGGCGTCTTTGGCGTTTTTTCCCGACAGGATTATGTAGCAGAAACGACCTTCTGGGGACTTTACTCACTACAGCACCGCGGCCAAGAAAGCGCTGGTATTACCGTTAGTGACGGACATCATATGGACGTTATGAAAGGAATGGGGCTTGTCAGCCACGTGTTTCGTAACGGCGTGCCGACGCAGCCGGCCCACCTTGCTATCGGTCATGTGCGTTATTCCACAACAGGTTCGAGCATGCTTGTCAATACGCAACCGCTCATGGTTAGCTTTGCCGGTGGTCAAATGAGTTTGGCTCATAATGGCAATCTGACAAATGCTGGTTCCGTGCGGCAACAGTTGGAAGCAGCTGGCAGTGTTTTTCAGACCACTATGGACAGTGAAGTTATTGTAAACTTAATTGCCCGGTCAACCAAAGAAACAATCGAAGAGAAGATCTTAGAAAGTCTGGTCAAAATCGAGGGCGCTTATTGCCTTGTTATTATGACAAAGGACAAACTCATTGGCGTTCGCGATCCCCAGGGCTATCGTCCGCTTTGCTTAGGTAAACTCCACGAAGGCTATGTCGTTGCTTCCGAGTCCTGTGCGCTTGATACAGTC
>URQW01000137.1 GCA_900550105.1 uncultured Pelosinus sp. | reverse complement strand
ATGCAAGTTTGCCGACAATATCATGAATCTGCGAGCTTTCTGTTGCTACGGTCTTTAAAAATTTACGTCTGGCCGGCGTGTTAAAAAATAAATCTTTTATTATGACTGAGGTGCCGACAGAGGTTCCCGCTTCGATGACGTCAAGCAGCTGTCCGCCGGAAATCTCAACTTTTGTGCCGAGTTCATCGCCAGGTCGTCTGGTGAGCAGCGTAAATTTAGAAACCGCGGCAATACTCGGTAAAGCTTCGCCGCGAAAACCGAGTGATGTAAGCTGCGATAGATCATCAGCAGAACGAATTTTACTTGTAGCATGACGCAAAATAGCGAGACGGGCGTTTTCTTGGCTCATCCCGCGCCCGTTGTCGTTAATACGGATGAATTCCGTGCCGCCTGCTTTAATTTCTACTTCAATGATAGTACTTTGGGCGTCAAGGGAGTTTTCGATCAACTCTTTGACAATCGAAGCCGGTCGTTCCACCACTTCTCCTGCCGCAATTTTATTGGCTGTATTTTCATCGAGAATCCGTACAACCGTTTCTTCCTGCATTTAGCGCCCCACCTCCTCCTTGGCCTGATTCTGTAGCTGATATAAGCGGTTTAAGGCTTCGATCGGCGTAAGGGACATGACATCAACAGCCAAAAGCTCTTCTATCACGGCTTGCGAAAAAAGATCTAAGACAGGCGCCGCCTCTTTTATTTTCTTTGGCGGTTCTTCGGCGACAAAAGCCATTTCAGGTCGGCACTGTTCAATATCATTTAAAATCTCCTCAGCACGCGCAATCAGCTTTTTAGGCAATCCGGCTAGCTGAGCTACATGAATCCCATAACTCTTATCAGCGCCGCCAGCAATAATGCGCCGTAGAAAAATAACATCTTTCCCCCGCTCTTTTACAGCAATGGAATAATTCTTTAGTCGCGGCGACGCTTCCGCTAGTCTAGTCAGTTCATGATAATGCGTAGCAAATAGCGTAAAGGCTTGGATCTTTTCTTCCATGAATTCAATCACTGAACGAGCAATACTCATACCATCATAAGTGCTTGTCCCCCGACCAATTTCATCAAGAATCACTAAACTGTTCTTCGTAGCATGGCTTAAAATATGAGCCACTTCACTCATTTCAACCATAAAAGTACTTTGTCCTGTAGCTAAATCATCACTCGCGCCGACACGAGTGAAAATACGGTCAACAGGATAAATTTGCGCCGATGCCGCCGGTATAAAACTACCCGCTTGAGCCATAAGAGTAAGCAACGCTACTTGCCGCATATAAGTTGATTTCCCTGCCATATTGGGCCCTGTTAAGATAATCATTTCATGATCACGGTGGTTCAGCTTAGTATCATTAGGAACAAACATTTCCCCGCGCAATAACCGTTCAACAACAGGATGTCGTCCATCTTGAATGACAATTTGCTTTTCTTTCGATAAAGCTGGTCTTATATATTGATAACGCTGCGCCGCTTCAGCAAAGCTAGCCAGGGTATCACAGGCGGCAATCAGTCTGGCTGAAAGCTGCATAGCCGGAATATACGCTTTAATTTGTTCACGGATTTCGCAAAAAAGCTCATACTCAATCTGCACAATCTTTTCTTGCGCTCCGAGAACTTTTGATTCGTATTCTTTGAGCTCAGGTGTAATATAGCGCTCGGCATTTGCCAAAGTCTGCTTGCGCATATACGTAGGTGGTACAAGTGCCGACTGGGCGCGGCTTACTTCGATATAGTAACCAAAAACTTTATTATAGCCAATTTTTAAAGTTTTGATTCCAGTGACTTCTTTTTCTCTTGTTTCAACATCTTGAATCCACTGACGATTATCTTTTGCCAAAAGACGCAACGCATCAAGTTCTTCATGATAGCCGCTTCGTATCATCGCGCCTTCCCGTACTGAAAACGGCGGCTCATCGACAATAGCCGCTGCCAGCAGCGCCGCCAGTGATTCGTGCAGATCCAGCTGTTCATAAATTTGAATAAGCAGCGACGACCTCGTACGAGCCAATAAATTTTTCAAGTCAGGCAATGCCGCCAACGAGGCGCCAAGAGCCTTTAAGTCCCTCGCATTGGCTGTGCCGACCTCAATCCGTGTCAAAATTCTTTCAAAATCGTAAATGTTTTGCAACGCTTCACGCAGTTCTAGCCGTAAAGCCGCTTCTTCGATGAATTCGGCTACCGCATCTTGCCGTTCCATAATTTTTTCTCGTTGCACTAGGGGATATTCGAGCCAACGTTTTAATAGACGCCCGCCCATAGCCGTCTGCGTGAAATCAAGGACGGAAAGCAACGTGCCTTTTTTTCCGCCTTCTTTCATATTGCGCGTAATTTCTAGATTGCGTAACGTCGAGGCGTCAAGAATTAAATGAGCCGATAATTCATATTGTGTCAGACGATTTACATGGGAACAATCATTTTTCAGCGTGTGATGCAAATAAGCTAGTAAATATTCTACCGCCTCGTGTGCCGTTCGATCAGCCGGGTGTTCTTCTACGGTAAAATGCTGCGTAACAAAAGGACAGACTGTCGTATCAGCAGCTTGAAAGGACGATGCCGTGCAACCTGTCAGACGATCTTGCATAAAAGCTCGTACTTGCTTCTCTTCTAACAAAGAGCTGGCTAAAATAATTTCCGAAGGCATTAGACGATAGAGAAAGTCAAAACAGGCAGAATAACGATCATCACTATTGAAGGCCGCCCAGAAACACTCCCCTGTTGATATATCAGCAGCGGCTAAGGCGAGTGTCAAGTCTTTTTCGTAAAGTACAGCCAAATAGTTATTATTTAAGTCACTCAGCAAACTTTCCTGCGTCAATGTACCTGCTGTAATAATTTTAGTAACTTCCCGACGAACAATGCCTTTCGCTGCTTTGGGATCCTCCACTTGCTCGCAAATAGCAACTTTATATCCCTTGGCAATTAATTTAGCAATATAATTATCCGCAGCATGGTAAGGAACGCCGCACATGGGAATACGATTGCCGCCTCCGCCATCACGGCCTGTAAGGGTAATTTCCAGTTCTCTCGAAGCCACTTTCGCATCATCAAAAAACATTTCATAAAAATCGCCAAGGCGAAAAAAAAGAATCTCTTCCTTATGTTGCTCCTTGACGGCAAGATATTGTTCAAGCATTGGTGTGTAAGCCATAATATGTCTCCTCTACTTACTTAGAGAATCGATCCGGGTTCCTTTAAGTACCCAAGTTTGCGCTTTATCAATTTTTACGGAAATAAAATCGCCAGCTTGTTCCGTAGCGCCCTTATCCCAAAGAACAATTTTATTCGTTCTCGTACGTCCTGTATACACAGTCGGATCATTTTTACTAGGACCTTCTACAAGAACTTCGACTATCTCGCCTGCTAGCTTTCGATTCAAAGTGAGGCTGACCTCATTTTGCACTTCCATCAGGCGGTTTAATCTATCTTTTTTTACATCTAATGTCACTTGCTCATCAAAGGTAGCTGCTGGCGTTCCCGAACGTTTCGAGTACAAGAATGTATAAGCCGCATCAAATTGAATTTCTTTAATAAATTCTAAGGTTTCTAAAAACAGTTCTTCCGTTTCGCCAGGAAAACCTACAATTAAATCGGTCGTAAGACTCGCGTGAGGAATCTTATGGCGAATTGTTTCTACAATCTTGCGATAGGTGTCGCGCGTATAGCCTCGATTCATGCGACGCATAATTTCATTGCTGCCAGACTGAATGGGCAAATGAAAATGCTCGCAAAGAGTTTTGCCTGAGGCAATCGCTTCAATAACCTTTTCGTTCATGTCGCGAGGATGTGATGTCATATAACGAACTCTTGGAACAGAGCCGGCCTGATCCACCGCGGTAAGCAGATCCGCAAAATCAAAGCCAAAATCAGCATCTTTTCCATAGGAATTTACGTTTTGCCCCAGCAGCATAATTTCTTTAAAGCCATCACGACCCAAATCGGCAATTTCAGCTAGAATATCTTCCGGTCGGCGACTACGTTCCCGTCCACGCACATAAGGGACAATACAATAGGTGCAAAAATTATTGCAACCATACATAATAGGTACCCAGGCGTTTAGCTGGCCATGACGTACCGCTGGCCCTTCTTCCCCAAAGGCTGGCGATTGCTCCCAAACGGCTACAATTTTTTCTCTGGTTGTTTCGATTTTTTCGATCGCTGCAACAAGCTGGTCAGCGCTATTTGTTCCTAAGACAAGATCAACATGAGGCGCTTTTTTTAACAGTTTTTCTCGATCCTTTTGGGCCATGCAGCCAGCAATTGCTAGAATCAAATTAGGATTTAACGCCTTAAGGCGTTTAAACTCCCCGATTTTTCCGTAGATTTTCTTTTCGGCGCTTTCTCTAACACAACAAGTATTTATCAAAATTAAATCAGCCTGCTCCTGCGAATCCGTTGCTTCATAGCCAGCTTGGCGCAGCTGTCCTTCTAATTTTTCCGAATCCGCTTGATTCATCTGACAGCCATATGTATAAATGAGACTATATTTTGTCCCGGTCTGTTGATCCATGTTTATCCCTCAATTTCCTTCGTTTTATACTAAAAAACTAAACTATCACCTTATTATATATCAAGCTCTGCCGACAAAACAAGTTGCGAAGAATGATCATAAGTCAGAACTGCGGCAAACTTTTAACTTGCTTTGCGTTTTCCTTGTTCTGGGAAAACGCCCAGTAGTCAAATAAACACCGCTGAACACAAGTAAACCACCAAGCCCTTGCCATACAGACAAGCTTTCGCCAAGGAAAAAACCAATCAGTGCCGTAAAGACAGGAATTAAATTTAAAAAGATACCAGCTCGGCTTGCACCAATTGCTAGCACGGCCTGATTCCAAAACACGAAAGAGCATACAGAGGGAAACAGTACCATATACCCAATACCCAGGAAAGTCACTGGCTGAAGTTGCTGCCATTGGGGAAAATCGCTTAATGCCAATGGAGCCATAAGTACAACAGCAAAAGTGGTTGATAGAGCCGTTGCCGTTATAGGCCCACTTTGCAAGTATTTTGCCAAAAAAGAATAAACAGTCCAAACAAGAACGGCTCCAAACATGAGCAAATCACCTTGGTTGAACGTAAGTGAGAGTAATCGCTCCCATTGACCATTCAAGAGCACGCTAACTACACCACATAATGATAAAACAAACCCCAAAAACTGCCATAATGAAAAACGTTCCCGATATAAAACAATCGAAGCAGCTACTAGTACAGCAGGATTTAACGATGCTACTAGCGATGCATTTGTCGGCGTCGTATAAGATAAAGCGGAATAAAGAATCAAATTATAAAAGATAACACCGAACAATCCCATAGCTACGAGCAACGGCCATTGCCTTAAGGCTTTTCGCCAATTAGGCTGTTCCAAATACCCGGCTAAAGGAAATAAAAACAATAACGCCAAAAGCCAGCGAAGAAAGGTAATCCATAACGGTGATAAATCAGCTATAACCACTTTGCCAAAAACAAAATTACCGGCCCAAAGAAAATTACAGATAACCAGCATAATAAGTACGCGATAAGACTGCAGCAAGCGTAATCACTCCACTCTAAAGAGACTTTTTATTAATAAATAGAAAGATGTTATTTTTATTTATTATACTCTATCAAGTCAAGCTTCTTAAATGAAAGGATTGGCAAAAAAAACAATCTTACCGTAATGGCAAGATTGTTTTCTCAATGATATTTTAAAATGATATTTTCATAGGAGTTAATTATTTTTTAGCAATGCTTACTAACCCTAATGAACCAATACTAGCTAGAGCAGCAACACCGCCTAACAGGTAGAAAGCGGAAAGAAACGTTCCAGAGCTGTCAACAAGCGATCCCATAACCGGCGGCAAAATCATAACAGCAGCAGCGCCCCAGGTATTTACAAAGCCCATTGATACGCCAGGATTTGTCGGGAAAGAACCAGCGGCTTGCGCAAAAATAGGTCCAAATGGAAGAGCAGCCATAATACCAGTTAGCAGTATCGCCAATACAGCGACGGTAATACTATCAACCATGCCGACCCAAATA
>URQW01000136.1 GCA_900550105.1 uncultured Pelosinus sp. | reverse complement strand
TTTAGCTACAAGGGCTGCTTATGAAACAAGTGAAGGCTGGCTGGAAAGCGTTCTTTGCTACTTAGAGCAGAATGCTGATTATGTAGTAGCATATCTTGCTGAAAACTTGCCTAAAGTGAAGATCACAAAACCAGAAGGTACTTATCTTGCTTGGCTTGATTTTCGCGCCTATTTTACTGATCAAAAAGAGTTAGACCGCTTTTTGGTGTCAACAGCGAAGGTGGGGTTGAATTCTGGCAGCGCTTTTGGGACGCAAGGAATTGGTTTTGCTAGACTGAATCTTGCTACACAGCGCAGTGTGTTACAAGAAGCTTTGACAAGAATAAAAGCAGGTCTTGAAAGTCTGTGAAAATATCAAACGAGAAAAGGCCTGTCAAGAGAAAGACATTGACAACCTAGTTTGTCCAGTATATACTTTAAATAAAGATAATACATTACCCCAAAGGGGAGTAGCTTTCAGGGAAACCTGAAGTAAAGTCGTCATTACGTGGCGTTAGCCACCGGCTTTACTGACATGAGTATGTTTAGCCAGACCTTTGCCGTAAGGCAAAAGTCTGGCTTTTTGTATTGTTTAAATTTATTTTAGGAGGACATGGCTATGGATGTAATGTTTTTTTCAAGCGAATGGCTGCTGGCTCTTGGCGGCATTATTTTAATTGATGTGTTGCTTGGTGGCGATAATGCTGTTTTGATTGCTATGGCAAGTAAAAACTTGTCAGAGGAACAACGCAAGAAGGTTATTTTGTGGGGCAGTGTTGGCGCCATATTTGCCCGTATTTTCCTTGTTTTTGTCGCTTCTTTTTTGCTGGAAATTCCCTATCTCCAGTTTTTAGGCGGTTTGGCTTTGCTGTGGATTGCGGTTCACTTAGCTGGGAAGACCGATAAAAAAGTACCAGAAGGCACGGCAAAAGTGCAAGGTGTTATAGCGGCGATTAAAGCTATACTGATCGCTGATGTGATTATGAGTCTTGATAACGTGCTGGCCTTGGCTGCAATGGCGCAGGCAGCGCCTCACGGCAAATATCTCTTAATCATTTTCGGCATTCTGGCCAGCATTCCGATGATTGTATTTGGATCTCAACTGCTTATGAAACTTATGGACCGCTACCCAGTTATTATTTATGTGGGTGCTGCGATTCTTGGCTATGCAGCGGCTGAAATGATTTTAGGCGATAAGCGGGTGGGCGTACTTTTAGCGCATTACCATATTATGCTCAAAGTAGGGCTGACGGCTTTTGTAGTTGCCTTTGGTTACTGGCGTAAGACGCAGAGCATGAAGCTAGCTGCTAGCGAAAGAGGCTGATTGTTTCGTTGAAGTATTGCTGTAGGTTAGGGAGCTCCGAGGGCGGAGCTCCTTTTCTTATACTCTTTTTTAGTATATAATGGGTAGACAAAGGAGCGGTGAGAGACAGAATGGATACAATGATACTAGGGCTGTTAGGGGCCAACTTGCTTCTCTTACTATTTCTTATTTTTCTCGTCATGACAAGCGGTTCGAGCCGAGCGCAGCGACAGATGCAGCAACGACTTCAAGAATTAGCCATGCGGTTTGAGACTTATAGTAAGCTGGAAAATGATGAGAAAGTTCTGTTGCGGCAGGAGCGGGAAGCTCAGCATAAGGGCCTGCGTGAAGAAGTTGGCAGTAATTTTGAGCGGATTAGCACTCTAATGAGTGCGCAGCTATCTGGTATTGCTGAGAGTCAGTCACGGCAGATGGAACGTGTTGTCGGAGGAATGAATGAACTGCTTAAAACAAATTATGAGCAGCAGGAGCGAATTCGCTCGACTTTAGAAATACAGATGAAGGAATTACAAAATTCCAACGAGCAAAAGCTGGATTTGATGCGTCAGACTGTGGATGAAAAGCTACAAGCTACTTTAGCAACCCGACTTGATGCTTCGTTTAAACAAGTTGGCGATCAATTGCAGCTTCTTTATAAAAGCATGGGGGAAATGCAGTCTTTAGCCAGTGGTGTCAATGATTTAAGCCGAGTATTGAATAATGTAAAGGCTCGAGGAACTTGGGGCGAGGTACAACTAGGCAATTTATTGGAACAGACTATGTCCGCCGAGCAGTATGCTAAAAATGTGGCAACGAAGAAAAATAGTGATGCTCGTGTGGAGTTTGCCCTTAAACTTCCTGGTAAAGCTGACGGTGATGAAGCTATCTGGCTGCCCATTGATGCTAAATTTAGCCAAGAAGATTATTTAAAGCTGGTGGAGGCCTCAGAAAGAGCGGATGCAGTTGCTGTGGAAGAAGCCGCCAAAGCGTTGGAAAATCGTGTAAAGCTTGATGCTAAGACGATCCATGACAAGTACGTTTCGCCACCAGATACGACGGATTTTGCAATTATGTTTTTGCCAACGGAAGGGCTTTATGCGGAGGTCTTGCGTCGCCCCGGGCTTGCAGAATACTGCCAAACCCATTATCGGGTAATGCTGGCTGGTCCGACTACTTTGACGGCGCTTTTAAACAGTTTGCGTTTAGGTTTTGCTACTCTAGCGATAGAGAAAAAATCGAGCGAGGTCTGGAAGCTGCTAAGGGCGATTAAGTCTCAGTACGGAATCTTCAATGATTTGTTGAATAAATCGCTAAAGAAGTTAAATGAGGCGCAGACAACCGTGGAAAATGTCAAGAGCCGCTCGGAACTGATTAATCGTAAACTCAGTAAAATAGAGGAACTTGATACGAGAGACGGCGAATTATTACTAGGATTAGATGAGGCGCCCAAAGTAGAGGAGAGAAACCATGGCTAAACGAAAAGAGACGAAAGCGGTCGCCAGCGATATAAAAAGTACGGCTTTATCAGAAGAATCTTTAGATCGGATTGAAGCGGCCATTGAAGATATTGAATTTGGCTCGCTGACGTTGATTGTACAGGATGGCCGTGTAATTCAAATGGATAAACTAGATAAGATCCGCTTACACTCCTAAGGAGGGGCAGTAATATGAAAGAAGTAAAACCAAAGGTACGCAATGAGAAGCTTAGGGAGAAAATTTGCGAGGCTGTAGCGAGTATGCAGTTCGGACAGATTGTAATTGTCGTAAAGGCTGGCAAGGTTGTGCAGGTAGAACGGACAGAAAAGCAACGCTATGCTTCCTGGGAAAACCTTTATGGCGATGGAATTTAATTGACAAAGCGATTGTTTCATAGTATGATAAGTAAAAATACATAATAAGAATAGCTGATCAGAAGACTGAAGGCTAAGGAATTATCTACTTGATGAGTAGGTCTATCCTTAGCCTTTTATTTATTATGAAAGCCGTTGATCGCAAGCTGTTTTTCTTATGTAAACTCATGAAATGTAAAGTTTAAATTTTAGGAGGTTGTTTCTTATGTCAAAAATTGCTCAGAATATTACAGAACTGATTGGGAATACGCCCTTATTAGAATTGAAAAATTATGGCGCTGAAAAAGGTCTTGCTGGACGGATTCTAGCTAAATTGGAATACTTTAATCCGCTAAGCAGCGTGAAAGACCGCATCGCTTTAGCCATGATTGAAACAGCGGAACAAAGCGGCAAATTAAAACCAGGCGCGACGATTGTAGAACCGACTAGCGGCAACACCGGAATTGGTTTGGCCTTCGTGGGTGCGGCAAAAGGGTATAAAGTGATTTTAACTATGCCTGATACAATGAGTGTGGAACGGCGCAACTTGTTAAAAGCATTAGGCGCGCAGCTTGTTTTAACTCCCGGCGCAGAAGGCATGAAAGGCGCTATTAATAAAGCTTTGGAATTGGGTGAATCCATTGAAGGCTCCTATATTCCGCAACAGTTTGAAAATCCGGCAAATCCAGAAATTCACCGCAAAACGACAGGCAAAGAAATTTTAGCTGATACAGATGGTCAGTTAGACTTTTTCGTGGCTGGTGTTGGTACGGGTGGTACGATCACCGGTGTAGGCGAAGTATTAAAAGAACAGAATCCCCAGATTAAAGTTGTTGCCGTAGAACCTTTTGACAGCCAAGTATTAGCAGGTAATAAACCGGGGCCGCATAAAATTCAAGGTATTGGCGCTGGCTTTGTGCCGAGTGTAATGAACCTCAAGATCGTAGATCAAATTGTTCCGATTAAAACGGAAGAGGCTTTCCAGGCAGCGCGTGACCTTGCTAAGACGGAAGGCGTTCTTGTTGGAATTTCTAGCGCCGCCGCTCTCTTTGCGGCAACCCAGTTGGCAAAAGAAGAAGCCAATCGCGGCAAAACGATTGTAGTTTTGTTGCCAGATACGGGCGAACGCTACTTGTCAACGCCGCTGTTTGGTACCGAAACTTTATAAGCTATGATTCAGTGAATTTTAATAGTTTTAATTTTAACCGCGCCTTGCTTTTTGAGGCGCGGTTTTCTAAAAACATGATTTGCATAATGTGGAACATAGATACCTCGACGGCTCCAAGGAAAATCCTTGGAGTTTTTTTATCTTTGCTGCCCAAGTTGATATCAATGTGAGGATCATACTTTTTCTCATTAGTGCCGAATTAAGCAGCCTTTATTCTTATATTTCTAATGATATAATTTAATTATGTAGTTGGGGCGTTTTTTTTACAGTGCTTCTCCTTGCAATATAAGACAAAAATGAAACAGCATTTTAAAGATAGTTTTCAAAAAGATAAGGGAGCTTTATATAGTTATGAAAAGTCATAATCATAATACTGAGGATACCATAATTGTTGTTCTCCATGAAGTTTACGGAGTCAATAAACATATAATTGATGTATGTGAAAAGCTGCAAAGTTATGGGGTTGATACTATTGCACCTAATCTTCTTAATGGTAGAGAAGCATATGCTGCTGAGGAAGAGCAGGCAGCATATAATTACTTTATGAGCAGTATTGGTTTTGAAGAGGCATTTAAAGAAGTAAATAGGGTTCTTATTAGTGTTAGGCCTTATTATAAAAATGTATATGTGTTAGGCTATAGCATTGGTGCAACGCTTGCATGGCTGGCAGCGCAAACGGGTTTGTGCGATTTCTGTATTGCTTTTTATGGTTCGAGAATTCGTGATTATCTTAGAGTGCAGCCTAAATGTGATATGGTATTATTTTTTCCTGAAATAGAGAAATCATTTGTTGTTGATGATCTGCTTGTATGTTTACGCACCATCAAAAATGTTCAAGCGGAAAAGCTAGCTGGTCAGCATGGTTTTGCTAATCCGTTTTCTAAAAGCTACCATAAAGAATCGGCAGATAAAGCATGGGCGAGAATCGAACAAATTTTGGCGGATCTCGTAGCGGAAAAATAAATACAGGAGCGAATGGACAAACAGCGAAGCTTAGATGCCCATGGTTCCTAAAATTAGAAATTGGCAGATAGGTAAAATAGAGAAAATGACAAATGGGAAAATGCTGATTTTATTAAACTTCAGTAAAAAGGTAGAGAGCAAATAGAAAAAAATCATACTTTCTAGACCGCGTTGTGCGAGGCGGGCGAGTCTCTCTGGTGCACCAACTATATACAAAAACGGCAAGGCTTTGGAGAATTCCGGCCTTGCCGTTTTGCGCGTTCAGCAGACCTTTACTGGCCTGATTTTTTTGCTAGTGAGTCTTACTTTACTTTGTAAAAGTCTAGAATATAATCGATAAATACTTTAATTGCCTTATGTTTAGGGTTATTCTTTTTATACAATAAATAACATTGCAGATTAAACGGCTCTGCCAATTCATAATAACCATTAAAAATCCCCATGGCATTCAATAATCGCTCGGATAAAAGGGCTCCCATTTCATTTTGTTCACAATAATTCATAATGGCATAAGGCGTTGACAGCCATGCTCTAACCATGGGAGAAAAGTGATGCATCTGAAAAAAATTTTCCACAAATGAATTCATCAAATAATGCGGCGAATATTGCACTAACGGGTATGACGCCATCGACTCTACGGAAATATTCTGATGCGCAGTCTTGATGTTAGGTGCATAAAAGACCATTTTATCATTACAGAAGAAAACTTTTTCGAATTTCCCCATATTGTTTTCCGGTAAAAGAAAGGTCGATACAATATCAAGCTTACCTTCAGCTAAGTATCTAAAC
>URQW01000135.1 GCA_900550105.1 uncultured Pelosinus sp. | reverse complement strand
GCTAAACTCTTAACAGGCAAGTTAGCAAATGTCAATCTGATTCCCGTGAATCCAGTACCAGAGCGAGGGTTGCATCGACCGCCGCTTAAGATTATCGAACGATTTGCTAAAATTTTAGCGGATCGTCATATTACAGCAACAGTTCGTAAAGAAATGGGTGTTGATATTCAAGCGGCTTGTGGCCAGTTACGTCATCAAAAACTGATGGAACAAGAGACTTTGTGAGTTTTTTGACTCGCCTGATAAATTCGCATATAATGGGATTATCTGCTAGTTCATTTTGTCAATAGGAGTGTTTATTGTGAAATTTGTCCGGAATCTGGAAAGCTTTTTTGAAAAGTATATTGAAGGCTATTTCAACAGTAAATTTTCCAGTGAGCTTCAACCAGCGGAAATTGCCAAGAAGCTTGTACGGGAGATGGAAAATAAATGTTCTGTCGGCGTTTCTAAAACATATGCTCCCAACCATTACCAAGTTTTACTGCGTAAGACCGATTATGAAGCTTTGTTGCCTGTAGCTGGGGCTATTCAAGAAGAAATGACTCGGTTCTTATTAGAAGAAGCAGAAAAACGAGATTATACTGTACTGGCGACGCCAACTTTTGAATTTAGCGAGGGAACCAATTTAGGCAAAGGACAGTTTGCAGTGATTGGTGAATTTACGGAAGCGATTCCTTATGAACGACCAGCTGCGCCGCCGAAAAAAACAGTACTTGACGCGGAAGAATTGGGGCAGACAAAAACATTTGGTAATTTTTCGCTCAAAGCGACAGAAACAGCTGTTTTACAGTCCAAAGCCCATCTGAAAATAGTGGAGGGACCCGATCGTGGTGCTGTGGCGTTACTTTCTTTGCAGCGGTTTCATTTAGGACGCCGCGAAAATAACGAGCTTTCTTTGTCCGATATGAATACATCGCGTCTTCACGCTTACATTCAATGGGAAGAAGAACAGTACGTACTTTATGATGCCAAGAGTTTAAATGGTACTTATGTGAATGGCCAAAAAATCAGCCGTAAAGTATTGAAGCACAACGATAAGATTCGAGTAGGACAGACTTTGCTTTTATATGAGGTGATCTAAGTGCCATCTTTTTCGCTGCCCCTTGTAAACAGCAGTCAGATCCTAAATGGGGTTGGTCTGGTACTGCAATATAGTTTACTTGGTTTTATTTATTATTTTATTTACCGCATGGTTCGCTTTGGCTATGCTGATTTATCTAGATCGTCTGCCGCTGCAAAAGCAGAAGAAACCGTCGGTTTAGGCGGGGCTAGGCTGCGCGTTCTAGAAACAGGAGAAGAAAGTATACCAGAGTCAGACTATTTAATTGGTGATCAAATTTCGATTGGACGCAGTCTAAATCATACGATCGTGTTGACAAATGCTTTTGTTTCCTACGACCATGCTATTATCGAACGACGGAAAAATCATTATGTTTTATCTGATTTAAATAGTACTAACGGAACTTTCGTAAATGGCGATAAAATTCAGGGAGACTATCGACTGGAGCAAGGAGACGAAATTCGAATTGGAATCGTGACATTTCGCTTTGAGAGGTGATGGATGTGCTGGCTTTTGTCAAAACAGATATTGGATTAGTGCGTGAAGTGAATGAAGATCATTATGCTTTTGAGCCGCCAGAGCTTTTAGTTGTGGCCGATGGCATGGGAGGGCATGTGGCAGGCGAAATTGCGAGCCAGTTAGCAATTTCAACGATTGTTGAGTATTTACGGCAGCCTTTTGCCGCCAATAAAACACAACAGGAGTTAGAGAAGGCTCTACATTTAGCCAATGAGAAAATTTATGAGCGTTCGCAACAAGGACGCCAGTATTTAGGCATGGGAACGACTGTGACTGCCTGTTATATTTTGGGACAAAAAATTTATTGGGCTCACGTCGGGGACAGCCGCATGTATCTTATGCAACAAGGGCTTTTACGGCAAGTGACTGAGGATCATTCGTTAGTTGGTGAATTATTGCGTCAGGGAAGTATTACGAAAGCGGAAGCTGATGTGCATCCGCAACGCAATATTTTAACACGCGCGGTAGGAACAAGCAGTAAAATTCTCGTAGATTCCGGCTGTGCTCAGTGGGAGCCATCGGACTATCTGTTGCTGTGTACAGATGGGCTGACCGGTCTTGTTTCGGAAACTGCGATTGCCCAAATGATTTCGACAGAATCGATTAGTCAAAATACGGTCGATTCTCTGGTACAAGCGGCGCTAACAGCCGGGGGCTATGACAATGTTACTGTAATTTTGGCGCAAAATGAGGGAGAATCTTAAATGGGACAGCTTCGATCCCGACAGGAAGCTTTATTGCTTGTTTGTGCATCACTCATTTTAATAAATGGTCTTTTGGTTGTTTGTCTAGCTCATAACACGATGGATGTAAAAGTGCTTTTACCGGCCGCTTTATTGATTATCGGCGCGTTTATTGTTCATTTTATTGTTCGTCGCTTAGCGCCTTTTGGCGATCCGTTCTTTTTTTCCGGAGCTTTTATGCTTGCAGCCCTTGGTCTAACTATGATTTACCGACTGAAGCCTCAGCTTTATTTTTCGCAGACCTTATGGGTAGGAATTGGCTTTTTCCTCTTTTTGCTTGGTTCGTGGTATTTTCGCCAGATTGAGAAATTAGCAAGTTATAAGTATATCTTTGGTATTTTGGGAATTGGGCTACTGTTAGCTGCCGTGATTTTCGGCGTAGAAATCGGCGGTCATAAAAGTTGGATTGTGTTAGGTCCCATTCGATTTCAACCGTCCGAATTCGCTAAAATCTTTGTCGTGCTTTTTTTAGCAGGCTATCTCAATGAGAATAGAGAATTGCTCCGTTTTGCTACAAGGCGGTATGGATTTTTTGAAATACCAGAGCCGCGTTTTTTGGCACCATTACTGCTTCTCTGGTTTTTAACAACGGTCATGTATATTTTTCAACGAGATCTTGGCTCCGCGCTGCTTTATTTTGGCACAGTTGTCATTATGGCTTATATGGGAAGCGGGAAGACGAGTTTTATATCTGTTGGCACCGTCTTGTTTTTACTAGGTTCTGTTGTAAGCTATAAATTTTATAGCCATGTACAAACACGGGTTGATATTTGGCTCGATCCTTGGCAAGATCCTTCCGGCGGGGCCTATCAAATTGTTCAGTCGCTCTTTGCTTTAGGTAGCGGTGGCCTCTTTGGCAGTGGCTTAACTTATGGATTTCCAGAGTTGATTCCGGAAGTGCATACTGATTTTATTTTTGCAGCGATTGGCGAAGAACTTGGGTTTGCTGGTGCTGGCGGTACGCTATTAATCTATTTGTTTCTTGTCTACCGAGCTTTTCGTACGGCTATTTATGCTAAGACGCCTTACCAAGCGCTGGTTGCTGGTGGACTTGCGACTGTTTTTGCTCTACAGGTATTTTTGATTGTCGGTGGTGTTATCAAATTCTTCCCACTTACGGGGATTCCTTTGCCTTGGATCAGTTATGGCGGCAGCTCCCTTGTGGCAAATTTCATTATGCTTTCCATGCTTTTTGCCATTTCAGGAAGAAGGTCAAACCATGGATAATATACTCATAGGATCAATTCGTAAAGCAGCCTACTTTTTACTAGGTCTTCTTTTGCTGCTGTTGTTTTACTTAACGTATATTCAATTTTATGAGAGTTCTTTTTTATCATCGCATCCGTTAAATCGCCGTAGTGCTTTGCTTTTAAAGCAAGTGGAGCGAGGCGACATTTTAGATCGCAATGGTAAAATTCTTGCTCAAAGCCGTAAGGAAAAGGGTGGCTTTGTCCGCGAATATCCGCAAGGTTCGCTCTTTGCTCAGGTGATCGGTTATTCTGATGAAAAATTGGGTAAAACAGGCATAGAAAGTACTGCCAATGGCGAACTCTCGGGCATGAGCGATCCTTGGCGTCGCTTAGGCGCCATTAGTCATGTTTTTTTCCCGCATCAAGGGCACTCGGTTATTTTAAATCTCGATGCCGATTTGCAGCAGGTTGCTTATCAGGCGCTAGGAAATCGTAAAGGCGCTGTTGTAGCTATTTCTCCCAAGACCGGCCAGCTACTCGCTTTAGTGAGCAAGCCGTCGTTTAACCCGAATCGGATTGCGGAAGAATGGCAGAGTATATCAACAGATAAAAATGCGCCACTTTTAAATCGAGCCCTGCAGGGGCTTTATCCGCCAGGATCGACCATGAAAACTTTGACAGCCGAGGCTGCATTTTATGAAAAACTGGCAAATCCGCAAAAAATATATCGATCCGATGGGTTTTTAAAAATACCGCCTGATTATGTGTTGCATGAAATTCAAGACAAAGCCTATGGTGATCTCACCGTCAACCAGGCTTTTGCCGTATCTTCCAATGTCGTTTTTGGTAAGTTGACTTTAGAACTTGGCCGCAGCCGATTAAGTAAAGCCTATGAACGATTTGGCTTTGATAAGGCTCTTGATGAATCTTTAGAAGGAGAAAAGCCTCGTTTGCCGAATTTTAAAGATCTTGGCGATGGTGATTTGGCGCAGACGGGAATCGGTCAAGGTAGCTTGGTGGCATCGCCTTTGCGTATGGCTATGCTGGCAGCGGCGCTAGCCAATAATGGACAGATGATGGAACCTTATTTAATTCAAAAAGTTGTGGATTATGATGGTCGCATCTTGCGGCAGAATTCGCCGAAAACATGGCTTACGGCTACAACCCCGGAAGTGGCTGCTTTCATGAAACAGATGATGATTTATGAAGTAGAAAAAGGTACGGGCCGCGGCGCTGCATTAGGCGGCGTGACGGTTGCTGGTAAAACAGGAACAGCGGAAAATCCTCATGGTGATGATCATGCTTGGTTTATTGGTTTTGCTCCGGCGGAAAATCCCGTTATCGCTGTAGCAGTGATTATAGAGAATGGTGGCGGCGGTGGTGCTGTAGCGGCCCCTGTTGCTCGTAGAGTATTTGAAACGGCACTACATTAAGGAGGTGAATGGTTTTGCTTATCAATCGAACACTTGATAATCGTTATACAGTGCTCGAACTCGTCGGCGGTGGCGGTATGGCGGAAGTGTACCGTGCTCATGATGAATTACTGGATCGCTATGTGGCAGTCAAGGTATTGCGTTCTCAATTTACATCCAATGAAGAATTTGTGCGGCGTTTTCGCCGGGAAGCGCAGGCGGCGGCAAAATTATCTCATCCTAACATTGTAAATGTTTATGATGTCGGACGAGATGACGATATTTATTATATTGTAATGGAATTTATTTCTGGCGAAACCTTAAAAGAAAAGATTGATCGCGAGGGCATTTTACCTGTGGAGACAGCCGTAAGAATTGCTGATGAAATTGCCCAAGCGCTTGAAAATGCCCATCAAAACCATTTAGTCCACTGTGATATTAAACCTCATAATATTATGGTTACCAGTTCTGGGCGGATTAAGGTTACAGACTTTGGGATTGCCAGAGCTGTCACTTCAGCAACGATGGTTTATACAGGTACAATTATTGGTTCTGTTCATTATTTTTCGCCCGAACAAGCCAAAGGCGCGCCAGTGAGTGCTCAATCGGATATTTATTCGTTAGGTGTAGTTTTGTATGAAATGCTTACAGGCAAAGTTCCCTTTAACGGTGACTCACCAATTGGAATTGCCATACAGCATATTCAAGAAAGGCTAGTTCCGCCGAGCGAAATCAATCCCGATGTTCCGCCGCTTGTAGAAGCGATTGTCATGAAAGCGATGGCAAAATTGCCTGCTGACCGTTTTGCTACAAGCAGTGAAATGATTAATGACTTAAGGCTTTCACAAGGTTATATGCGTGAAGACAGCACAAGGCTTCTGTCGCGTGAAGAGTATCCGACGCAAATGATTTCAGGCATGTCTGAGGCATTAAAAGAAGCTGGTCATGAACCTACGCGTCTTGTGGCAAAAAACGGAGTACAGCCGAAGCCTTATAATAAAAAATTAATTTTAGCTTTTATCGTCTTTTTTATTCTTTGTTTTGCTGGCGGAGCATTTCTCGCTTTCGGTAAATTTTGGAGCGGAGCAGAAGTCACTGTACCTGATGTAACAGGCAAACAGGTTGAACAAGCGAAAAGCATACTGACAAGCCGGAATCTTCGCGTGTCAGTATCCGAAGTGTTTAATGAC
>URQW01000134.1 GCA_900550105.1 uncultured Pelosinus sp. | reverse complement strand
CCGGAACCCCCAAAGAAAGCTGAGTAAGACCAAAACGCTTGTTTCCCACGCCTGATCCTGGATGAATTCCGGCAGTACTAAGCTGAACCGTAGTTGCTACACGGCTGCTGGCTGCAGCCGCCAGCGCATCTACAGCAATCACCGCAGCAGGCTTCACTTCAGCTACAACACCTTGAATAATTTCAGCTGTCTCCATACCAGTTAGGCCTAAGACACCGGGGGCAAGCGCACACACCAGCCTAACGCCGCCGGCTAATTCCGGTGACAATAACGTTTCCAAATGTCTAGTGACAACAATCTTGTCAATCACTCTTGGGCCTAACGCATCAGGCGTCACATTCCAATTTCCCAGACCGACGACAAGAACCACACCTTGCTTAGAAATTTGGAGTAGAGAAGCAAGTTCTTGCGCTACGGTGTTCATTACTGAATCTGCTAAGGGCGTGTTTTTATAGCGAAGCCCTGGCGCTTCCACCGTAATATACATACCTGTCGGTTTTCCCATCGCCTGCTTCGCTTCATCTGACGCAATATGAACCCTAGTAACAGTGATTTCTTCTTGTTCTTCTGTCTCTACATTTAGACCTGGGATTTCCTTTCCCGTAGACCTTGTCACATTTTCTCTTACTTCAACGGCCAGATCGGTCCGCAAACTTCCTTGATCCACCACAATGACTCCTCCTGTTTTATTTCTAGAGTATCCCATCTCTTATCGCCTTATCCGAGATGCCCTTCATAGATTATAATTTGGGATTTGTTGCTTGCATTTTTACTTTGTCCATGCTAAAATATCTTAGGTAATAGATCATAAGGAGGTGAACAACTTGCCAAATATTAAATCTTCTGTACGTAGCGTAAAAACCGATAGCGAACGTCGTCAGGCTAATGCTTCGGTCAAATCTACTTTGAAAACCGCAACGCGCAAAACTACCGAAGCCATTGCTGACGGTAAGGCAGATGAGGCGAAATCCCTCCTAGCTCAAGCAACAAGCAAAATTGATAAAGCTGCTGCCAAAGGCGTTCTTCATAAAAATGCTGCGGCTCGTAAAAAGTCCCGCTTGGCTCACAAAGTAAACGCTTTAGCACAATAAAAATAGGCAATATAACAAAACCTGTCTTTTACTGGCAGGTTTTTTATATTGCCTATTTTTATTATTTATATTGCATCAATGGCATAAAAACAAAATGATTTTTTCTAATGAAATTAATTCTCGACTAAATTTCAAGTCTTCGTCGGCTTCTTTAAGAAGCTCCATGGCCTTGTTTAACTGCGTTAAAGAAAAGGACCGGCTTTGTCTTATCAGCTTATCAGCCACAAAGGACGGCAGCTTTAGTTCTTTCGCTACTTCCTTCGCCCCCCATCCTTCCTCTAATAGAGCCTTAGTCTGATAAAGCTGTCTGGTATGACGAGCTAACAGTCCCAGAAGTTTCAGGCGCGGTTGACCACTTTCAATTTGATCCGCTAAGACAGCTAGAGCCTGAGCCACATCTTTGCGACTCATTGCTTCCGTCATCGCAAAAACAGACATTTCCGGCACATTCGCCAAAAGCAACTCTACATCTTGCAGTGTAATCATTGATTTTTTACCGATAAATAACAACAGTTTTGTAATTTCCTGATCTAAAAACGATAAAGAAGCATGGGGCATCAAGGACACTGCCGCTAAAATCGCTTCTAACGCTGCCGCTTCAATCTTTTTTCCTCGTTGACGTATCTCTGCTTGCAGCCAATGAAATAGTTCCTGACCCTTTAACGGCACAGCTTCATAAACAACCCCGGCTTCGCCGATGAGTTTATAGGCCTTGCGCCGTTTATCGACTTTATCATAGGCAGCAAAAATCACTGTCGTTTCGGGCGGCACTTGCTTTAAAAGTTTCAAAAAAGCTTCATCTTTTTTAGCTGTCCCTTCGCCATCTGCCTTTTTCCCAGCACTAAAAAACCGCGTATTGCGAATTAAAATAACATTTCTGCCACCAAAAAAGGATATAGCGGATACCATCCCGGCCAGTTCCTCTAGCGACGGATCCTGATCGAAAACAGTCAAATTCATTTCCTGCTCGTTGGGCGGAACCAGTCCATTCACAAGCGTCTTTTGCAGCTTGTCAAGTAAATAGACTTCATCGCCATGTAATAAGTACAAAGAATAAATCTTCCCTTGCTCTAGTTCTTTTTGTAAAACTCCTACGGTCATAAGCGTTCTCCTACTTTGTTTCTGATCTGATAAATGGCTCTATCCGCACTTGATCCCTGTCAATCAAACAATGAATGGCTCCCTGTAAATCAGTACGAAAAATTTTAATATGCTGCGCCTGCAGCCTCGCTAATGTTTCGGCATGAGGATGCCCGAAATGATTTTGATAGCCTACGGATATTATAGCATATTGCGGTTGAAGGGCTTGCAAAAAATCGGTACTAGAGGCATTCTTCGAGCCATGATGCCCCACTTTTAGAACAGTCACAGGTGCAAGCGGCTTTTCCAATAAAGCCTGCTCTTCCTCCTTTTCCAAATCACCTGTAATAAGAAAACTTACCTTGCCGCAGTTGATACGATATACAACGGAGTGTTCATTTTCTTTTTTCCCCTCGTCTCTACCGCCACTCTTGGCGTGAATTACTTCTATGGAAATATCGTCAAAAGAAAAAACCTGCCCTTCCTGCGCAAAAATAATTTGATTATAATTTACGGCCTTCTCTAAAGCCTGAACTGGTAGTGACGGCGGTTCTTGGGCTAAAACTACTTTCTTTACAGGAATCTTTGCCGCTACCGCCGCTGCCCCGCCAGCATGATCGGCATGACCATGAGTTAACATGAGATAATCTAAACAGCGAACGCCGTAATGGCGCAGATAAGGAACAACCACCTTATCACCTACATCAAAATGTGGATTTTCACCAACAAGTCCACCCGTATCAATTAAAGCAGCATGTCCCTGCGAGGATATCACTAAAGTTGCATCACCTTGCCCCACATCAATAAAGTGAACTGACGCTGGCCCTGGATACCAATAAGCGTAACTAAATACGCCACTAATCACAAGTAGGGCTACGATAACGAGCAGACGCCCACGCCGCCACATAGTTTTTGCCGCAGGAATCGCCGCCGGATGATAACCAAATAGATAAAAGAGGCCACCATAGTAAAAAAGCGCAGCGCCAAAAGAAAAAACAGGAAGATACAGGGGAGGGCAATATAGGGCTAGTTTTTGCACTAGAAATACGCTAAGCCCGATCAAACAGGCGCAGACTACGAACAGCAAACGATAGAATAGATAGAGACTAGGCAAAAGCCAAACAAAAAGTGAGCCGAGCAGCCCCAGTAAAACCGCCATTTCTAATAGAGGAACAGCGACAAGGTTAGCGACAAAAGAAGCAACCGGAAAAACAGAAAAATAGTAAGCAATAAACGGCAAAGAGGCGAGTTCGGCCGCCAACGTCACCGCAAAAGATAGCGCTACAGGACGAGGCAACCAAGCAAGTTTTACTGCAATCGGCTTATAGAAAAATAAAATCCCCCCAGTAGCGCTAAAAGAAAGTAAGAAACTCACATCATAAATCCAAAGAGGCTCATAAATCAGTAATAAAAGTGCCGTTAAAGCAAAAGCCTGTGAACTATCTTGTTCCCTCCCAGCTAAGATAGCACCAAGACCGGCCAGAGCCATAAGGAGCGACCGCAGCACGGGAGCGCAAAAACCAGCAAGCAAAGCATAAAAAAAGATGATAAAAGCGCAGATCCAAACGGTGATTTTGCGCCGAATATGACAAAAAGAGCAGATCAAAATGACGGCGCCGCCAATCAAAGCAATGTGAGAACCTGACACTGAGAGGATATGAATGATACCCGTCGTAGAAAAATCATCAATGACCGCTGAAGATATACCTGCATAGCCGCCAAACATCATCGCTGTTAGAAGCGCCGCATCGCCTGGGGCTATGGCTTCATTCAGCTTATCGGTAATTTGTTTACGCAACTTTTCTAGCAATACAGTAAGACGATTCAGGCCCTTCTTCTCGCCCTGAAGTGACTTAGCCAAAAGCGTAGCTGTAATTCCTTCTGACTTCAAGGTAATTTGAACATCGCTTCTCCCAGGATTTTGATAACCGTGCGGCAGCAAAATCTTACCTTTAGCAATAACTATATCACCATTTGAAAAAACAGGCTCTGCTGCCTTCTGCTTAATAAATAGGCGCAAACCACCTGATGCCTTTTGCCAATGATCCTTGCCAGCTACTGCTTGAACCCGGCACCAATACTGCCGCTCTACCAGACCGTCTTCAACCTGCCGCTCCTGCGGCAGATCCATTACTTCTCCCCTTACGATTCTCTCGCCAGAAAAATGGCTAATATCATCAGAAGCAATTGCAAGGGCAAAAGTCATTAACGTAACACCGACAACAAAACAAAGTGGAAAAAAGATTTTATAGGCTAAAGTAATCTTTTTTTGATAGGCAAAGTAGCTTTCTAAACCAACTAAAAGCAAAAGACAATAGCCGAGTTTCCCAAGGCTAAGATATGATGCCATGTAATGCTGGCACCAAAGCCCTATAATAAACGAGACAGTCAACGGCCAAATCATCGCCCTGCCCCCTATAAAGAAAGTTGATTTTGCATTTTTTTGATTTTATGCACCGTAAACCCTTTGACATTTGCCAACATATCTAGCGAAGAAAAATTGCCATGGACTTGACGATAAAAAATAAGTTGGTCCGCCATAGTTGGCGTCATCCCTTTCACAGTTAAAAGTTCTTCTTTTGTTCCCGTATTGACACTTATTAATGTCACTAGATTTTCTGTCTGATTTTCTTCGACTCCGGCATTTGTCCTTACTTTTGGCGCCGCCTTTTCATGACGAGCTGGTACATGAATATGCATTCCGTCCTTTACTGGTTTCACCAAATTAACCTTGCTATCATCTGCTTCCGGGGACAATCCTCCCGCAAGCATAAGTGCTTCGCTCACCCTTTTTTGTGTCGTAAGCGGATATACGCCAGGGTGATTTACGGCACCAGTAATATAAACATAAGCCTCCTTTCCCATTTTGGCGCTTTTAGGCGCAGAATTTTCGGCCAAGCTTGTCACTGCATTGCCAGGATCGGCTTTCGATCCAGGTGAGAAAACAAAAGCTGCGCCGACAGCCAGCGTTAAGAAAACAACACCTAAGATCAAACGTTTCTGATACGTATCCATCGTCATCGACTCCCTTATTGGATTCAGTCGTTTGTTAGGGGTTATAGTTCCACTTCGCTTTTTTTCAAAGGATCCCTATATATTTTAGCGTTTTTATAAAAAAAGCTGTAGCAAACTTAGCTTCAAGTTTGCCACAGCTTTAATAAAATTCTATATTATTTTACTACAATATTAACAAGTTTTTGGGGCACGCAGATCATTTTTACGATTTGCTTACCGTCAATTAGCTTCTTAACTTTTTCTTGTTCCAAAGCAAGCTCTTCCAAGGCTTTTTTATCAAGATTTGCTGGTACAACAAGTTTATCTCTAACTTTGCCGTTAATCTGTAATACAATTTCTACTTCGTCTAACTTTAATGCGTCCGCATCATATTTCGGCCAATTCTGCTTATGAATACTGCCTGCTTGTCCCAACTCAGACCATAACTCTTCGGTGATATGCGGTGCAAAAGGCGCTAAAAGTTTGACCAGCGAGGTAACCACTTCGTAAATTAAACCACTGTTCCCGCTTTCCTGCTGATCCTTAAAAGCATAGAGAGCATTTACTAATTCCATAATGGAGCTAATCGCGGTATTGAAGTTGAAGCGATCACCAATATCGTCACTTACCTTTTTGATTGTTTGATGAAGTACCCGACGCAATTCTTTTTCGGCTTTTGTGAGTGTAGCAGCGTCATAGCCAGGTTCTGCTTGCAGTACTACGTCCTGGTAATGAGCTACAATGCGCCAGAAACGACCTAGGAAACGGAACGAACCTTCAACCCCCTGATCACTCCACTCAAGATCTCTTTCCGGCGGCGCCGCAAACAGAATAAAGAGTCGCGCTGTGTCAGCACCATATTTAGCCACAATTTCTTCTGGTGAAACAACATTGCCTTTTGATTTAGACATTTTCGATCCGTCTTTAATTACCATGCCCTGGGTCAAAAGGTTTTTAAAAGGC
>URQW01000133.1 GCA_900550105.1 uncultured Pelosinus sp. | reverse complement strand
CCAAAAAAATAGCCAAGCCCGCTTCCCCAAACAGCAGCTCCGTTACTTTTGGCAAACCGCGTATAATCTGCAATAAGCGGCAGCCAAGACAGCGGCATAATGACGCTTAACTCAAGGGCTTCACCGAAGCTCATCGTTCCGCTTGCTGGCAGAGAAAAAACGGCGCCATCATGAAAGACTACTTTACTTAATACAAGAGTCATGATAAACAAACAAAATACAGCAACCATATTAAGCCGTTTTAGCCCGCCCTCGCGGCCTAGTAAAATCCAGAGAAAAACAAGAGCGCCAATACCTATTCCCCATATAGAAAAATTGTCATAATTCCAAAGTACTTTTGTAATTTCATTGACTGATCGTGCCGCCGTCAGGATCATGACAGCAGTCCAACCAACGAGTTGTAAAATATTTAAAACAGAAAATAGATAAGATCCATATACACCAAAAGAAATACGTATTGATACACTAGCGGGAATTCTTGCCTCAGAACCGATAAAGCCGCCTAACACTAAAATGATAGTTCCAATCAAATGGCCGAGCAAAATGGCAATAAGCCCATCCTGAAAACCAAGGGGAGCTAATAATCCGCCTGTCAAAATTTCCGCAATTGATACAGCAGCCCCAAACCAAAGAAATAGAAAGTGAGAAAAAGTCAGGTTACATTCATTCTTAAGATTCATTTTAGCAAACCTGCACTTTTGTATAAATCATAAAAATGGTGAACTGGTCCAACGCCCTTTCCAATGGCGAAAGAATGTTCGATGGCGGTTTGAATATAGGCCTTACTTACGGCTACTGCTTCTTTTGCTGATAGTCCCTTTGCTAAATTAGCCGCTAGTGCTGACGATAAGGTACAACCTGTACCATGAGTATTCTTTGTAGGAATACGCGGCGCATCAAAATGAGTAAAGACTTCGCCATCAAATAAAATATCTGTTGCTGCTGTTTCTAAATGGCCGCCTTTTAACAAGACATAACGCGGTCCTAGTTTATGAATGACTACAGCCGCCTCTTTCATGTCTGCTACTGTGTGAATCGTTAGGCCAGTAATTTCTTCTGCTTCGGGAATGTTTGGGGTAACAATCGTAGCCAAAGGCAGCAACTCCGTAATCAGCGTATGAGCTGCTTCTGGCTGCAACAGATGATAACCGCTTTTTGAAATCATTACAGGGTCAACGACAATTTCTTTGGCCTCATAAGCATTCAGACCTTGAACAATCGTTTTTATCGTCTCTGTACGAGAAACCATCCCAATCTTTACGGCATCTACTGAAATATCAGTAAAAATTGCTTCTATTTGCTTGGCAATAATCGCTTCATCAATATCTTGAACGGCAAAAACGCCTTGAGTATTTTGTGCTGTAACAGCGGTAATAACACTCATGCCAAATACGCCTTGCGCCGAAAAAGCTTTCAAGTCAGCTTGAATCCCTGCGCCACCGCTGGAATCCGAACCAGCAATTGTTAGGACTTTTTTCATGATAATCTCTCCCTTTTACATAAATAAAGAACACCCAGATAGGATGTTCTCGTAACTGCTTTCTTGGAACCATTCCTTTGTTTGAATTAAAACTGACTCTATTTGATTGACTAAACCAGTAAAACTGGGCATAATAACAAGCAGAGGTTTAAATACCAAGAAAGAAGATGGTTTTATGACTCACGCTTTGGCGCAGTCGCTACTCGCCCATCAGGTTCGCGTCGAAATTGTCGGCACCTGCCTTGGCTATCTTTCCTTTACTTACTATCTGCGCCATAAACTATTCCTCCAGAAAGAGACGAGAACTTCTCTAGCTTCTCTACACAAGAAAAAAAATTTCTTTCTGGGGACTCTGTTCGGTTTCGCAGGCTATTGGCTGCTTATTGGTCTCTTATGTGTTGTTTACAGCAGCAAACGCCTAGCGCGTGCATTGTTTTTACAAAAAGATTGATTTAATAGCTGACTTCAAGACCTCTATCAGTCAGAAGCCCAACAATATCAGTAAGTGGCGTCTTCGCTGGGTTATAATCTACAACTGCCTTGCCACTAAAAGCATGGACATGAACATGATACACACCGGGAAGTCCCAACAAGCTTTTTTTAACAGGCAAAGCATTAATCAGATTCAGCCCTTTTAACGATAAATTCGTCTGTTCTATATTGGTATCAGCGGCACAGCCACAAGTTTTACACATCCAAACCCCTCCTCTTTGAGAATGATTTTTACTTACTTTATAAATTAGCTTTTCACAGGACTTTTCCTGCTACATAAGAAAAAAACCTTTTGCCAAATACAAGCGCAAAAGGTTTTTTTTATAAGATTTTATAGGTTATCTAGATTTTCAATCACAGGTACATCAAATGAATTTGGTGCTTCCACTACTTCTGTAGGTAGCCCCATTTGATTTAAAAGTTCGATAAAGGGAGTCGGATTTAGTTCTTCCACGTTAACCATGGTTTTTACATCCCACTCGCCGCTAGCAACTAATAAAGCAGCCGCAACAGGCGGAACTCCGGCCGTATAACTGATTGCCTGCGCTTCCACTTCATTATAGCATTCCTTGTGGTCACACGTATTGTAAATGAAAATTTGCCGTTCTTCTTGATTCTTCGTACCGCAAATATAATTACCAATACAAGTCTTGCCAGTGTAACCAGGAGCTAGTGAAGAAGGATCAGGTAGTAGAGCTTTCAACACTTTGAGCGGCGCCACTTCCACACCTTCAGCAATTTTTATTGGTTTTTCCGAAGTCAGACCAATATTGGTTAAAACGGAAAAAACATTTAAGTAATGATCGCCAAAGCCCATCCAGAAACGAATCGAGTTGGCATCTATATTCTTAGACAGAGAATGAAGTTCATCATGACCTGTTAAATATACCGGCTGACTTCCTACAACAGGAAAATCATAGTCAACACGGATAGAATGTACCTTCTGCTGCACCCATTTGCGATCGATCCATGTCCAGACTTTCTTAAACTCTCTGAAATTGATCTCTGGATCAAAATTAGTAGCAAAGTACTTGCCATGGCTGCCTGCATTTACATCAAGAATATCGATCGTATCAATAGTATCAAAATACTCTTTTTGGGCTAAAGCACACCATGCATTCACAACGCCAGGATCAAAGCCAACGCCTAAAATAGCAGTAATGCCTTTTTCTTTACAGCGATCTTTCCGTTTCCATTCGTAATTTCCATACCATGGCGGATTTTCGCAGACCTTATCAGGCTCTTCATGAATTGCTGTATCCATATAAACAGCGCCTGTCTCGATGCAGGCCTCTAAAACCGCCATATTAATGTAAGATTGTCCAACATTAATGACAATTTCTGATTGGGTATCTTGAATCAACTGAATCATTTCCGGGATATCTAAAGCATTCACTGTGCGTGAGTACAGCTTTTTCGACCTATCCTTCAAGTGATTTTTGCGCAACACGCTTTCAATGATTGCCTCGCATTTTTGCTGGGTACGTGAAGCGATACAGATATCCCCTAACACATCATTGTTCATCGCGCATTTATGAGCAACTACATGCGCCACGCCACCAGCACCTACAATTAAAACATTTTTTCTCATTTTTGGCCTCCCTTTACTTCTAAAAAAGTTTTTTATGATAAATTATTTAGGAAATCACTATAGGTAAATTGACGGACAAGTTCTGTTTTTCCGTCTAAGCGCCGAACTACAATTGATGGCATATTCAGTCCATTAAACCAATTTTTCTTAACCATCGTGTAGCCAGCGGCATCAGCGAAGCGAATTTCACTGCCAACAGACAACTTGTCATCAAATAAAAACGTGCCAAATACATCGCCAGCAAGGCAGGAGCGCCCTGCCACCATATACTCATGTTTACCGGCTTTTTGATTTTCTATTTTAGCATCAAGGCGATATATCAGCAGATCGAGCATATGAGGTTCTACGGAAGCATCGACAATAGCAATGCTTTTTTCATTATGAACAATATCAACGACCTGCGTAACAAGTTCGGTACAACCAGTAATAGCGCTTTCGCCTGGTTCTAGGTAAATTTGCAAATCATACTTTTTAGCAAAAGCAGCTAATTTTTCACTGAAAGCTTCAATCGGATAGCCTTCTTTTGTGAAATAAAGTCCGCCGCCAAGACTAATCCAATCAAGCTTGATTAATAAATCGCCATATTCTTCGCCTAAGCGATCAAGTTGCTGCGAAAATGCGGCAAAATCATCATTTTCGCAGTTATAATGAAACATTAAACCGCTCAGTTTTTCAATATGCCGTGCAATATCGTCTTTCTGGGCTACGCCAAGACGAGAATACTGCCGCGCTGGGTCAGCTAGATCAAAATGCGAGTAGCTTATTCCTGGATTTACGCGCAAGCCAATTTTAATGTTTTTCGCCACGTCATAATAACGTTCTAACTGCGATAGCGAATTAAATATGATTTTATCGGCAAATTTCACTACTGCCTGAACATCTTCTTTAGTATACCCCACACAGTATGCATGGGTCTCTTTGCCAAATTTTTCTTTACCAAGCTTAGCTTCAAATAAAGAACTAGATGTTGTACCAGCCATATATTGCTGCATGAGCGGAAAAACTGACCACGTAGAAAAACATTTTAATGCTAACACAGATTTTGCACCTGATAACTCATGTACTTTAGCAATAATTTTTAAATTACGTAGTAATTTCGTCTCATCAATTAAATAGTAGGGCGTTGTAAATTCCATGCCTCAAAACTCCTGTCTAACGCTGCTATATTTATGTCAATCGCAAAAACCTGTTAAAACTCATGGTTTTAATAATAACAAAAACTAAGTCATTTGTCGATTATTCTTTTTTGTGCCCCTTCTTTCTAGTCAGCTCTGTTAACTTGACAAATTACAATTATTATAATAAGTTAATTATTAACAGATATTATTTATTTTTCATTTCGAAGGGGAGGCTTTATAATGACTGCATCTCAGACTGAGCAAGATCTAAAAATTTCGGACGAAAGTAAATTGAAAAAAGACGAGTCGCTTGATTCCGCCAGTTGTTGTGTTTCACGCTGCGATGATGTTTATGCAATGGATGCAACTGCCTGTATCGGCTGTAGCTCATGCCCTGAACTAGAATAGTCTAAAGTGATACACAAAAAACACGACATGAATTTGTCGTGTTTTTTTATTGCAGTACGCTTTGTTTAGTGAGTTTTATGAAGAAGCTATGAAAAAATCATGAAATTTACAGCATTAAAAGAGAATGTATTGCAAGAATTCTTTGAAGCCGCGTTCTTTAAAAATGCTTTTATAGTAACGTACTTCCTCTTGAATAAGTCCATCAATAATCTGCATTCCTAAAACCTCTACAGGCGCGTTATCATCTGTTAAAAGATAAGTACTTTTATGATAAGGTTTTAATTTTTTTTGCATATTCTGCATGAGTTTTTTTAAATCATTATTGCCTAATTGGGCTGTATTTTGTTCAAACCGTTTCACTGCATTCTTGTTTTGCGTTGCAAAAAGTTCTCGATTCGTTGATTCATCCACATCAATTGTATAAACTACATCAAATACGCTGGCAATGGTATCCGCTAAGTATTGATTTAAACTCCCTACCTTTTCTTGATGCATATTCATATTTACAACCATAACACCATCTGTTGTTAAATGATTCTTAACCATAGTAAAAAACTCTACAGATGACATTTGAAAGGGAATCGTTATATCCCTATAAGCATCGATCATAATAACATCATACTGTTCATTAGTGGCATTCAAATAGGCGCGACCATCGTAGGTCGTCACCTTAACTGCTGATGGAAGCTGAAAATACTGACTAGCCAAGTCAGTTATTTTCTGATCGATTTCCACACCTTCGATTTTAGCATTGGTAAAATATTTATGGCACGCTTTTGCATAAGTCCCGGTTCCCATACCAATCACTAAAATTTTCATTGGCTCTTTTGTTGCAGTACCAGTCATAACGGGAGCCGCCAGAGCATAATCATAATACATTTTGGTGAGGCTATCGTCTTTTTTCATAATTGATTGAACGCCAAACAATACATTGGTAGAAAGAATAATGCTATCAGGCGTTTCTTTTACCTGTAAATAATTATAAAGTGATTCCCCTTCATATAAGAGATTCTTTTCCCAAAAGGCTAAATGATCGGATGATCCAACTATACTGCAAAACAAAAATAATAAAATACTTGCTATACATGTTTTCG
>URQW01000132.1 GCA_900550105.1 uncultured Pelosinus sp. | reverse complement strand
TGCTGGGTGCAGCCTTAGATGAATTGGAAGAAACTCGCAGGGATATTGTTTTATTGGCGTATTGCCTAGATATGACGGATCAGGAGATAGCCGAATTCCTCCATTCAATTCGTCGAACAGTTACATATCGGAGATCTGTTGCTTTGAAGCAGTTAAAAGAATTATTGGAGGTGCAAATTTATGGGAAGAAAAAATCAGGCCCAAAGAATAATGTATAGACATAATAATCGTTTATTATCGGAAGAGCTAATTTACGCAGCTATAAGTGGTAAAGAGGCTGCCGTACAGAAAGTTATTAAATATTATGAGCCGTATATCAATAGTTTATCGTCACGTGAATTATATGATAGTTACGGAAATGTTTACATTTACAGAGATCCTGTATTGAAAACAGAATTACAGAATAAGCTTATCACGGGGATTTTGAAATTTCGAATAAGAGAATAACGTCAATAGATAATATCAATAAAAGTAAAATGTTATAAAATTTATTTGTGTTGGGAGAAATGAATATCATGGAATCTATAAAAAAAGAAAATAAATTGCAAGACAATTATATTGGAGAGAAAACAGCAGGATTTTTGGCGATTGATTATGATGAAAATCAGATTTTGACAGCAAATTTTTCTCATTTAATACGTAAGCAAAGAAGGGCGGTTCTGAAAGATGCCAAATGAAAAAGTGTTTGAAAGCCGTGACATTGTCAATAAGGTTATTATTGACAATTTGCGAGATTATGGCGATATTGAACCACCGGCTCTATATGGAAGACATTATAATGAGGGGACACGAACGAAATATCAGTTTAGTGCGGCGAACTATCTACGTATTGCTGCTGCTCAACGTGAATATCGGTATCAGGATCTTCGTTGGCTTAGCGAACAGGCAATCGTAGATAAAAGTTTTACTGTAAAAGCAAATGCAAAACCTGTGGAAATTGAGTATTGGGAAGGTATTGATGAGGGGCAAAGTTATGAGGGAAATCTAAGGAACTTCTATAATGCGGCAGATGTTGTAGAAATGGATCGAAGGGAAAAGATTGTCCATGGAAATGAAGAGTCCGACGTGGAATACGCTTTGGATCTTTTGCATGAGAATGGAATCAATATGGATGGGAACGACAATTCAAATGATCAGATTTTTTCAACTGTCAAAGAGTATTCGACGAAAAACGGTGCAGATGAATTTGCTGCACCGTTAACATCTCAATTGTTTTTTAAGACATGCCATCTTAGCTATGATTACGTACAACATCCACTTTATACCGAAGAGCAAATTAATAAGCTTGCAGCAAATCCGAAGATTCTATTTCATGCGATGAAAAAGGCGCAGGAAATAGTTCAATCTATGCAAATGGAGCAGGATAGAGAACTGAAACAAATGACAGATAAAATTCAAGGTGAGTGGAATCAGCCGTTTAAAAATTTATCTGTTGATTTCTTTTGGAGTGAACGTTGTTTAAAAGATTTACAAGGCAAAGAATACCAAGAAGGACAGCATCTTCAGGGAGAAGCTGCTTATCAATTTTTAGTGCAGCTTAATGTTGCAGATAAAGAGCAGTTCAATAGTAAACTGCAGGGATTTGGTAATTATGATAAAACAAAACTTACTATTAAATATGGAAATTATGATCATGGGGAAATGCGTATTGATCTTGGGGACTTAGAATTATCAAATAAAAATTTAATTGCAGATGCTTTGATAGTGCGGTTTAATGAGTATCGAAATTATTTGATGACGAATGATCAGGCAATGAATGCACATATCGGTTTTCAAAAATCACAAGGTGAAGAAGTTACCAGAGAACAGGTTATTGCGGAATGTGAAAAGGGAAATATGCAGTGTGAAAAGGCAATGCAAGAGTTTGCCAAAGAAGAAAAGCAGTACCTGGAAAAAAATCCGGAATTAAAACAGATCAATGAACAAAAAGCGGATACTTTTTTGTATTACTGCAAAGAGCAAGATTTTAGCAACGTGCCGAACAATATAGTGTTAAAGGCTTGTAAGGCTGAAGAATATGATGGGCTTGTTTTCGATCAGCAAGATCCTAGCAGAGTTTTATTTTCTATAGAAAGAAAATTTGCTAAACCAGAGCCTGGCGATATTGTTTTTGAATCAGCAATATCGAATGATGAAATCAAATGTGATATTCCTGTTAAAGTAGCATTTTCTAGAGAAGATCAAGTGGCAATGGAAAACTTAGAAAAATTCTCTATCAGAATAGAGAACTACGGTACTGTTATGGAACCTTTTGAATTTCCTACAGCTCAAGTGTATAAAGGAAAACAAGCTGTTCAGCGGTTTATCTATGAAAAAAATTATGAAGTTGATGCTGTACGTAGTATTAATTATGAACAAAAAGTAATACGTCATCCACAACAACAGATGACATTTTCTTATGATGGCAAAGAATTTTATAAGTTAAAGTATGAAATTGGTAGTGGGGATTTTAATCAAAAGATTCCATCAGGATTACCTATATATAATGAAGAAAAAAATGCAATATATAAAGAATTGCAGCAGGCCGTTTATACGCATATGAAATATCAAGGGATTTATAGGGATAATGGTATCTATGATTTAAATCGGAAAAATGAAATTAGGCTTCCGGATATTGAAGTTGTAAGAGATAATATAATGAAAAATAAGCCGGATATAAGGGCTGCCAACAGTAAACAATTTGCATATTATGCTGAATTGGCTACTTTGGATTTTAAGACAGATACGTCTGTTGCGGTTATGAAAGCCATGATACAGGAAATGAAGCAAGATGGCTTGAGTGATCAAAAGATTGCAAATATCATTAAAACGAATAAAAATTTTAATATGACTATGTTAACAAATAAAGAAACTATTCCTAAAGCTAAAAAGCGTAAGCTCCAGGTTGATGAAAGGAAAGGAAACGGTAAAAGTTGTGAAATGAATATGTGAGTTGAGAACTAGGAGGAATCATTATGACTAAGGACTTGGTACGGTATAGCATGCAGCTGGCTATGCTGAAACAGCTCCTGGCTCGTAAGTTAATTACAGCGTCTGAATATAGTGCAATAAAAAAGAAGTTGATGAAAGATTATCAAATACTTTCTCATTTTGCACCTTGAATTGTGTTCCTTGTGTATATATAATATAAAATATAAAGTGGATAAAAACTAGAGGTGCACATATATGGCCGATGTTGAAATTATTAAGGCTAAAGAAGCTGCAATTGTTCATAGAAGAGGGAAAAGAGTAGAGCAGTTGCGGGTAGCCGCCTACTGTAGGGTTAGTACAGATGGGGATGAGCAAATTGAAAGCTATAATTCTCAAGTTCGATATTATACAGACTTAATACAATCAAAAAGAGAATGGGCTTTGGTAGATATTTACGCTGATGAAGCTATTACCGGAACAATGGTTGATAGGCGAGATAATTTCATTCGTATGATTAACGATTGTATGAGTGGAAGCATAGATATGATTATTACAAAATCTATTTCAAGATTTGCCCGAAATACATTAGATGTTTTAAAGTACGTTAGGATGTTGAAAGATAAAAATATCGCTATTCAATTTGAAGAAGAAAATATCAATACCTTGACTATGGATGGCGAATTACTATTATCGATTCTCAGTGCAGTATATCAGCAGGAAGTAGAAAATACTTCTGCTAATGTTAAAAAAGGTTTAAAGATGAAAATGCAGCGCGGAGAGCTGGTGGGGTTTCAAGGCTGCATGGGATATGATTATCATGCGGATACAAAAGCCATTACGGTAAATGAAGAAGAAGCAAAAGTGGTACAGTATATTTTCAAAAGGTATCTTGAAGGTGCCGGTGGTAGTATGATAGGTCAAGAATTAGAAAATATGGGAATTAAAACGAAGCGTGGTCATACAAAATGGACAAGCAGCGCTATATTAGGTATCATCAAGAATGAAAAGTACAAGGGAGATATTCTAATGGGAAAAACCTTTACGGTTAGTCCCATTACCAAACGTAGATTGTCAAACTTTGGTGAAGAAGATAAATTTTATATTAGAGAACACCATGAACCTATTATCAGTGCAGAAATCTTTGCAAGAGCACAAGAAATACGCCATGAAAGAAATGTTGGGAGAAATAAGGGCCCATTTCCTGAAGGTGTGCGTCTGAGAGTTAGTCATAGATTTACTTTTAGTTGTATGATTGAATGTGGTTTTTGTGGTGGAACGTTAACTCGCAGAAGTTGGCATAGTGGATCAGAATATCAAAAAACTATCTGGCAGTGTGTCGTATCTACCAAGAAGGGCAAAAAATATTGTCCAGACAGTAAAGGAATTACTGAAGAAGCCATTGAGAGGGCATTTGTTGAAAGCTATCGATTAACTTGCGGTAATAATAAGGATATATTAGATGAATTTATTGAACGTGCTAAGGATAGTATAAATGATGATACTTTTGATAAAGAGTATGAGAAAGCGCAAAAAGATGTTAAAGCTATCGAATTGAAGATTAATAAATTGGTTGATTTGCGGCTTGAGGGGGGGATTGATAAGGCGATATATGATGAAAAATATGAAAAACTTTTAAACCAGTTAGAAGCAAAAAAAGATTATAGGGATAAAATGGCTGTTGCTGTAAGCAAAAAGAAAGATACCGAAAAGCGGCTGATGAACTTTAAGCAGGTTTTAGAAGAAAATAGTGTTTTGGATGAGTTTGATCCAAGTGTTTTTGAAAGCATAATTGAAAAGGTTATTGTAGGAGGGATTGATGAAGATGGTAATAAAGATCCCGCGCAGCTTACCTTTGTTTATAAAACAGGAATTTCAAATCAGCTAAATGGTAAGAATTTTAAGCCAGAAAGAAAAAATCTAAAAGATAAGAAAACAGATACGAATTGTAAAGAACAAGGAGCTAAATCCTTAAGTTCTGACTCGGGATCGTCTAGTATTATTTGTGTAGATGATAAATCTCTTGTTAATTTGGGAGAAGGAGAATTGTGTTCCTTTAGCCATAATGACGATAAGCAAATGTGTTCCTTGAGACGCGACATCACACGTGGAGTGCGTGGCGCTCATCACCCGCAAAAAATAAGGACCTTTGCTTTTTCATCAGCACTAATATAGGCTATTTGCCGACGATTTGCCTACGCAATATTACTCGCGTAGGCAATTTTTATTTTTTGTCGCCAAAGTTGGCAGCTAATTCGAAGATGTCGACAGACGCTCGGCCATCTTTTGGGTGGCATGAATATATTTGCCTAAAGTCGTTTCAATGTTTGTATGACCTAGTCTTGCCTGCACGTCTTTGACGTTGGCGCCATTTTCTATCAGGATCGTAGCGTGCGTGTGTCGTAAATAAGGCTTGTTGCGAGCTATGCGTCGAATGTATTGCCATTGGCGAAGACGATCATATTTGTACGGTGGAAGAAGCGAAACTGGTGATTGAAAGCTAAAGTCCTGCTGATGAATATGCCTGGTGCAATGGCAAGCACTTTGAGGAGAGATGAGTCATGAAGGTAATAACAATGAGCATAGAAAAAGCTAGAGCTTAGTGAGCTCTAGCTTAGGAGGAGAGAAAAACGTTACGTTACGGATTTTCGATCGGTAACAGGTGGATGACCCTTTATTTCCTTGGAAGGTTTGGAAGTGGTCATAGTTTTTAAGGCCTGTCTTTCCTTATTCCACTCACTTGTTCTATCTCGATACGTACTCATAACATCATCGCCTCCCGATGTTATTTTTTACAAAACTACAGATTAAATTCAAGCTGGAATTTAAGGATAGAGAAATAAAAAATACCAAGGCCACGGCAGTCGTCAATGGTCTTGGTATTTAAACAGGAGAGTATCCCACTGGTAGTTTGTTGCTGGAGTGGAAACTTTATGTATTATTTACAACAAAAAGAACAAGGTCGTCAGCGGATCGGCCCTGTTCTTCAAAGATCATTACAGAGGAGCATGAAGACTCTGCAACACTATTAGTATATGCAATTTGTTGGACCTATGTGGCTAGCATAGAACCTCTTATTTTAGAATTTTGGTATCACCATTCAGAATCAAGAGAAAAACGAATTGTCAGTGAGTTCAACTGCATTTGACGTTGTTGATCATAAGAGGTTACTAGCTTTCGATAAGCATGGTTTTTATCTGCAGGGTTACCGTTTACATCAAGATATACTATTTCGGAGTCGGGGGACTTTTTCCCAGGGTAACATTTCAAGAAAAATCGCCGTCCTTTAGTATATTTGATAAGAGTTCCATACTAGCCA
>URQW01000131.1 GCA_900550105.1 uncultured Pelosinus sp. | reverse complement strand
CCGATTACCAAGAAAGCGATATTAGCCATATTAAAGGGTGTGAGCAGTTATGAGCGAGACCATTCATAAAAAACTCGACGAAAATATCAAAAACATGAAAGCGCTGCTAGGAACCGACGAAAGTTTTGATATCGTTTTTCGCGAGTATCATGTTGGATCGCGACGATCAGCTTCTTTTTCGATTAATGGAATGACCAATGATGTACTGTTAACGAATGTTTTCCAAGATATGATGACCTTAAAGCAGCAAGAACTGACGATCAACACCTTAGAAAAAGTATTCTATTCGCGAGCGACTCATTCGCAAGTGAAGAAAACCAAAGACTGGAATGAAGCGGTAATCAGTATTCTATCAGGTGAACTGATTTTCTTTATTGATGGTGAAACAGAGGCTTTGATTTTTGATGCGCGCGCCTATCCGGCTCGGTCGCCAGCTGAGTCTAACATTGAAAAGGTCACTAGAGGATCTCGCGATTCTTTTGTTGAGACGCTACCTTTTAATACAGCGCTCATTCGTCGCCGTTTGCGTGATCCTAATCTGCGCTTTACGATTGTAAAGGTGGGGAAACGGTCGCAGTGTGATGTGGCGATTGCCTATATTAAAGATATTACCAATCCTGAACTTGTTGATACAGTCAAAGAGCGTCTCCAGAATATCGTCGTCGATGGCGTCCCTATGGCGGAAAAAGCCATAGAAGAATATATTGGCGGTCATAGCCTCTGGAACATACTTCCCTCGGTACGTTATACGGAACGGCCTGATGTAGCGGCTGTCCATTTGCTAGAAGGCCATATTTGCTTGATTGTTGATACATCGCCTAATATTATGATTTTGCCAACTACCTTCTGGCATCATGTGCAGCATGTGGAAGAATATCATCAAAATGTATTAATCGGTTCGTATCTTCGTCTCATTCGCTTGTTTGGAATCGCCTTGTCCTTATTACTGCCGCCCATTTGGCTCGCCCTAGTCCTTGATAAGCAAATTCTGCCGGAAGCACTTATGTTTTTAGGGCCTCGTGATCCCGGTATTATTCCGCTGGGAATTCAGTTTATTTTAGCGGAAATTGGTGTTGAGCTTGTGCGCATGGCAACGGTTCATGTTCCATCAGCCCAGTCGACTGCTTTGGGGTTTATCGGTGCTTTTATGCTGGGCGATTTTGCTACTAAAGTCGGCTTATTTGGCAATGAAGTCATTTTTTATACGGCCGTTGCGGCTGTAGGCGCTTTTGCCACGCCCAGTGTGGAGCTTGCCATGGCGATTCGTTTACTGCGCATACTATTAATTGCTTCGGTACTTTTCTTTAAGCTTACAGGACTTTTCGCCTTGCTTTGTCTCATTTTTCTCTTTATGGTACGCACCAAATCTTTTGGCGTTCCTTATTTATGGCCGGCTTTACCCTTTCAGTTTTCCGCTTTGAAAAGTGTAATTTTGCGACTGCCTTTACCGCAAAAGGTTTTACGACCTGCTGTTTTAAAGCCGCAGCGGAGTAGCCGGGAGGAAAAGATGGCCCTAAACAAGAACAAAGAGCAAGACGATTTGAAGGATAAAGAAGACGATTTAAAGGTAAAAAATGATAAGGAAAAATAAAACCGACTCTTTTCCTCGTTTTTCGAGGAGCGAGGGTCGGTTTTCCATGAACTTATTTTATTATTTGTTTTTGTAAAAGTCCCGGATATTAGCAAGACTTTCATTTAGATTTTTTAACAAGCTTTCTGCCTGTCCTTGGTTTTCACCGCCGACAGCATCACGCAAGCCTTTAATTGTGCTGTGGGTTTGCGTAACCTTTCCCAGAATTCCCATCATTTCCAAAGAGGGCTTATTTTGCTCCCAGGTTTGTTCTAGTTCCTGAGCTTTAGCCGCTGCTTTTGACCAATCTTTATCAGCTACATAGTAATTTACACTGCGAGCGGCATTGCCAATTTGCAGCAAATCAGCTAAGGGAGAGAATTTATAAGATTTTGCCGCATCGCTTAAGGCGCTAAAAAACTCGTTTAATGCTTCATAGGCGGTCAAGCTATTTTGTGCTGTAATCGCTTGATTTAGTTTTTCCAGAGCTTCATCGGCTTCACCTACTCCTTTTTTGGCACCAATGGCAAGTTTCGTATTTTCCCAGGAGTGACGCAGATTGGCTGCATCTAAAGCGGCTGCCGACCAGTTCTTTTGTTTGATTTTTTCAAATAAAATACCACCTGTTGGCTCTAAATCGTAAAAAATTTGCGGCGGTTTTTCAAAACGCTGCCAAAAAGGTGGATTGGTTTTTGTTGTTTCGCCAGAACCTGTTGGCCCTATTTCCGGCTTTTTTGGGGCTTGACCTAGATCACAACCTGCGGTAAGAAGCACCGCAATGAGTGTACTGACAACCAAACTATTTACTAAATGGCGTTGGTTCATGCATATCGACCTGCTTTCTCGTTACTAGACTTATGTCTAGCCTGTTCGAATTAAGTGGTCTTTATGCGTGAAGGATCTATCTGGCATCCAAGTGATAAAACCAGTTAAAGAGTCCGGCTGTAGAATATTGCGCTTGGGGCAAAAGCATTTTTGTTACCTGTTGATAGATGGGAGTAGAACCTTCTTTCATCAGGTCAAAAGCGGCAAAGGAGGCCGATGCATTAGTGAAAAAAAGGGAGAATGGTCTTCTAAAATAAGGGGTTAGCGGCGCTGGTGGTGCAAAGTAGTCGCGGTAATTTTGCTCCGCCCAAGCCTCATATTCTTTATGACCGTCAAAGAGCAAACACGAGGTATGATGGGGAACACAGACATCCTGGAGCAAGTGCGCGGCTGCACCAAGATAAAAACAGCTTTTTGACCATTTTTTTTGCTTGCTATAAAGACGCGACTTATTTAAGTAAAGGGCAAAATCATAAGCAGCATTGGCAAAGCCGAACAGCCCTTGCTTCGTTTGCGGATGAAAAAAATGATTAATATTGCGATAGCCTGAATCGGCCCAGGTAACGCCTTCTTGCAAGGCTGATAGATAGGTAAGTAGAAACCGACTTTCTGATTCGAAGCCTGCTTTTTGTAGGAGTTCAAGGGCCGCCTCATTGATAAATTCATGGGTTGGACAAACTACTTTGGAAGAAAGCGGTCTGGCTAGTAATATAAATAATTTGGCTCCATAGGCGAGAGGGGATTGACGTTGGATCGCTTTAGCCATGGATGCATCTCCTTTAAGGGGATTTGATTGATTTTATTATAAAATTTTTCTGAGGCGGCAATGCGAAGTTCTCTTAAAAATTTGATTAAGGATTTGTAAAGAAGGCTTGCTGCAGTGAGAGTGTTTCAGTTCGGACAGTTCTGTGTTAAAATAAGTAAAGAAACTTTCTTGTTTCAGAAAATTAAGGAGGAAAGTGCGTGTTCGGTTTCGATAGCTATATGATTTTTCGCATTCCGGCGCTGCTAATTGCGCTGACGTTTCATGAATATGCCCATGCGCGTGTAGCTGCTTCTTTTGGCGATCCTACGCCGCGGGCTTTAGGCAGACTGACGCTGAATCCAGTGGCACATCTTGATCCGATTGGGCTGCTTATGCTGTGGCTGTTTCAATTCGGTTGGGCTAAACCGGTTCCAGTCAATCCTAATAATTTTTATAATCGCCGGCGGGGCATGTTTTGGGTTGCTTTGGCGGGACCTTTGTCAAATGTGCTTATAGCCTTTACTGTAGCTGTCCTCAAAGTAGTATTTTTGCAGCTCAATCTGTTATCATTTGAATTGCAGATGGTTCTTGATTTTACCTATACTTATAACCTGATGTTTGCAGTGTTTAACTTAATGCCGTTGCCGCCGCTAGATGGTTCTAAGGTGCTCAGCAGCTTATGGCCGCAAATGGGCTATTGGTTTGAACGAATCGAGCCTTATGCTACTTTTGTATTGATGGGGCTCATGTTTACAGGCGTATTTAGCATGATTATCTACCCGGCAGTTCGAGCGCTTTCCTTTATTATTAAAAGCGTGATTTTAATTTTCGTATAACTAGGAGTGAGTCTAATGAGTCAAAGTCGTATTTTCAGCGGTATGCAGCCTTCCGGAAAATTTCATCTGGGAAATTATTTAGGAGCTTTGGAAAACTGGGTGAAGCTGCAGGAGCAGTATGAATGCTATTTTTCGATTGTTGACTGGCATGCCTTAACGTCTTCTTATGAAGATACTAGCAAATTGCCAGGATACATTCATGATATGGCTCTTGATTGGTTGAGTGCTGGTTTAGATCCGGAAAAAAACGTGATTTTTGTTCAGTCCCATGTAAAAGAACATGCCGAGCTTCATCTCTTATTGTCGATGATGACGCCGTTATCTTGGCTGGAACGTGTACCAACCTATAAGGATAAAATTCAGCAGACAAGCCTTGCAGGCAAAGACCTCAGTACTTATGGGTTCCTTGGCTACCCTGAACTTATGACAGCTGATATCATTTTATACAAAGCCGATACAGTTCCTGTGGGGGAAGATCAACTACCTCATTTGGAGTTGACCCGTGAAATTGTACGTCGTTTCAACTATATGTATCAACCTATTTTCCCCGAACCGCAGGCTGCTCTTACGAAGGCATCGATTCTGCCTGGGATTGATGGACGGAAAATGAGTAAATCCTATGGCAATGACATTAGTTTTTCCGCTTCTCCAGATGAACTACGTGCGAGAGTGCAGCTTATGGTGACAGATCCGCAGCGGGTAAAACGGACTGATCCCGGTCGCCCTGAAGTATGTACCGTCTTTAAATTTCATCAGTTTTTCTCCAAAGAAGAAGTCGGTCAAATTGAATCACAGTGCCGCAATGCCGAAATTGGCTGTGTAAACTGTAAGAAGAATTTAGCCGAACATTTAGTCACTGGCTTAGCTGACATTCATGCGAGAAGACAAGCTTTAGAGGCTTCACCCAACAAAGTGAAGGAAATTCTGCAATATGGCGCCGAACGGGCTAGAAAAGTGGCGGCAGCTACCATGGAAGAAGTTCGAGCAGCGATGCATTTAGGCTGAACCTATGGAATATAATCTTCGCCTCGATGCCTTTGAGGGGCCGCTTGACTTACTTATGCATCTGATTGAGAAAAATCAGATTGATATTTATGATATTCCCATTGCGCAGGTTACAGAACAATATCTAGCTTATATTGCCAGCTGGACTGAATTTGATATGGAAATTGCCAGTGAATTTCTGGTTATGGCGGCTACTTTGTTGCAGATTAAATCGCGCATGCTGCTGCCGAAACCGCCCAAGGTAGAACTAGATGTAGAAGAAGATCCGCGGGCGGAACTTGTTAACCGATTAGTAGAGTATCGTCAGTTTAAAGAAGTAGCAGCAAAAATGGGCGAACTTTATAAAGAGCGGGCGCTTTGCTTTACGCGGGAACCTGCCGAATTTGCTAGAATTTATCAGCCCCTTTGCGGCCTGGAAGTGAATGAATTAATTAAAGCTTTTTTGGCTGTATGGGAAAGCACAGTGCCCGAAATTACTCTGGTCGATCATGAAGAAGTCAGTGTACAAAGTAAAATGGCTGATATTCTTCAATTGTTAACACGCAGTAAAGGACGTCTCGAATTTAAAGCGACTTTTATTCGCTCTGGCAGTCGGCAAGAGCTTGTAGCATCTTTTCTGGCTATTCTAGAACTTTTACGCTTGAAGCGAATTCACATTGAGCAACAAGGCCTGTTTGGGCCGATTTATCTCACGGCAAGGGAGTAGAGGGAGAGTCGTGTTTTACGAGAACTTAAAAGGCCCGATTGAAGCGTTGTTGTTTGCTAGCGGCGAACCGCTTGCGGCAAGTAAGTTAGCGCAGATATTGTCGATTGACGAGCTCAATGTACGCGAACTCATTGATCGGCTGCAATTTGATCTTGCTGCTAGTCATAGAGGATTGGCGATTGTTGAGGTCGCTGGCGGATTTCAGTTTTGTACTAAGCCAGAATTTGCCGCCTATATTGAACAATTAGGGCAGGTTCAAGACGCAAAGCTGTCCGCTGCCGCGCTCGAAACACTAGCAATTATTGCGTTTCGTCAACCTGTTACGAGACAGGAAGTTGAGCAGGTACGCGGGGTAAAAGCGGAGCGGATTATTTCTCAGCTAGTTGAGCGAGGGCTAATCAGAGAACTTGGCCGTAAAGACGCGATTGGTCGGCCCATTTTATATGGTACAACAGAAGGCTTTTTGCAGTCTTTTGGATTGCGTAGTTTGAAGGAGTTACCAGATCTTACGGAATTTATTAGCGAAAATACTTGATATAA
>URQW01000130.1 GCA_900550105.1 uncultured Pelosinus sp. | reverse complement strand
AATGGGGGAAAATGGCGGTATGGTAAGACAATCAATGTGAAAGGCTTGTGATACTTCGGCATCCGTATCGCCCTCATGGAGCACGCCGCTGCTAATAGAAAAACCTGCTTCATATAAGGCTCGAATAATTTCCGCTGCAGCACCGCCGCCGCCAATCACATGAACTGTTTTTTTGTTCCGCTTCGTTGGCGCCGCATAAGTGTGAATATCGAGATGGCCTGTAATCTTATTTTTAAACACCGCAGAGTGAATACCGTAAGTAGCCTCTAGATTATGTGCATTAATAACCGTCTCAGGAACTCCATCAGCAATGATCTCGCCTTTTTCCATAAGCAGCATTCTCGAACAATACTTAGCCGCGAGCTTCAAATCATGCGCCACAAGCAGAATCGTCTTACCTTGCTGGCAAAGCCTTTGACAATAATGAAATAGTTCTTCCTGATATAATAAATCCAGATTTGCTGTCGGCTCATCAAGAAAAATTAACGGAGTTTCCTGAGCTAATGCTTTCGCAAATAAGACGCGCTGTCGTTCTCCGCCTGACAGGGATTGCATCGGTTGATCGGAAAATTGCCTCACGCCCATAAACTCCATATATTTTTCGGCAATCTCATGATCTTGCTTGCCTTCGTTCTGCCACCAAGCTAGATAGGGATACCGTCCGGTTAAAACAATTTGTTTTACAGTAAAACCAAAGCCCAAATGAAGCTCTTGCTGCATATAGGCAATAGAAGCAGCAAGTTTTTTTTCCGATAAGCTTTCCAGTGCACTGTCAAAAAGCAGAATCTCGCCAGCTTGCATTTTATAAAATCGGCGAAGCGTTCGAAGCAAAGTACTCTTTCCGGCGCCGTTTGGTCCAACAATGGCAATAAATTCTCCTGGTGAAACGGCAAAAGAAATCTTTGATAAAATAGCTTTTCCCGTTAGTGCTACCGATACATCGCGGACTTGTAAAACTCTTTCCCCTTGATTCATTATAAAAGCCCGCCTTTCTTTTGGGTCTGACGCAAAAGATACAAAAAGTAAGGTGCGCCTAAGAGTGCTGTCATAATGCCAACACGAATTTCTATCGGCGGAATGATAACTCGCCCTAGTGTATCACAAAAAATCAAGAAAAAGGCCCCCGCTAGCGCCGATGCCGGTAGAAGAACACGATGTTCCGCCCCCAATAAAAGACGCATGATGTGAGGCACAACCAGTCCGACAAACCCGATATTTCCACTCACACAAACAGCAGCCGCTGTCGTAAACGCAGCAGTAAACAGAAAGAAAAGCCGCAGCTTCGCCACCGAAACGCCGACAGAACGAGCTTCATCATCACCTAGTACCAAAAGATTTAAATGTCGCGCCATCAGGCATAAGACGCCGATTCCTAACAAAATGGGTCCTACCGCTAAGTAGACGTGCTCCCAGCGTCGATAATCCAAACCGCCAACCATCCAAAAAAGAAATTCTCTTAGCCGATATTCATTCATAAACGTTAAAATGCCTGAGGTAAAGGCGCTGAGAAAAATACTTACAGCAACTCCCGATAAGAGCAGCACCATAACGGAAGTTCTACCTTCACGAAAAGCTAAAACTACAATGATACTCACAGTTAAGAGCGCTCCTGCCAAAGCGAATAAGGGCATGTAAAATAAACTTACGCCAGTCAGTCCCAAGGCTACTGCAATGACAGCGCCTAAAGAAGCGCCTGCTGATACGCCAAGCATACCGGGATCTGCCAAGGGATTGCCAAAGACACCTTGTAGTACTGCACCGGATACAGCTAACGCAGCCCCAACTAAACCGGCCAGCAGAGTTCGAGGCAAACGAATATAAAATAAAACGGAGCTTTGCTCGGTTGTCAAATGAAACAAAGAGGCGAAAGAGACATCAATTTGTCCACTTATTAAAGATATTATAAAAGCGATTCCTAATAGGAAGATAAGACCAATAAACAAACAACAAGTTTTTCTCCGATTCATAGTTTCTCCCTTCGCCTGACCAGCTTAGTGCTGTTAAATCGAATCTTGTTTAGCCGGATAAGCAGCTTTAAAAATACCACGAATTCCATCTATTACATACTGTGACGAAGTAAATAAATAGCAGTCTGGCACCTGTTCTAACCGATGATTTTTAATCGCAGCAATGGGTTGCAGCGCTGGATCATTCTCGAGTTCAGAGCGATATTGATTCACATCCCATTTTCCTGAAAAGTTCCAGTTAGGCAACAAAATAAAGTCAGGATTCGCTTTAACCATACTTTCCTTAGATAAAGAATCATTCTTACCAAGACCAATTCGTGTCGCACCATTTTGAACACCAGCCAAGCGGCACATATCGTCAAATAAGCTCCCTTGTCCGCCTGATGTCCCCATAATTGAACCCCAAATAACGACTTGCCGCTGATTTTCCGGTATAGCAGCAACAATTCCTTGAATTTTTTCTATATCCCGATCCATTTTTCCCGTAATTTCCTGACCTTTTTCCGGTTCCTGCACTGCTGCGGCAATATTTTGAATGGAGGCTTTTACCTCAGCAACAGAATCAGGCGTATGACACATAAAGCGGAACATGAAGCTCCCGCATCGTCTGAATCAAATCGGGACGCATCCAGTCCGCAATAATCACTAAATCAGGCTGCAATGCCAAGATCGTTTCTACCGTAGCATCTTTAATTTTTACGGAAACATTTTTTGCTGCCCCGCTTACATTGGAAATTTCAGGATCATCAGACAAGTAAGTCAAAGCAGCAATTCGATCAGAGCTAACTAGACTTGTTAAAATCTCATCGGTGCCTAAGGTAAGCGAAACAATCCGCTTGGGTTTATGCTGCAGAGTAAGAACATAACCAGTACTATCGGTTACCGAATAAGCGTCCGCTGTATTTTGCGATTCAACGGCAGGCGCTTTGCCACACCCCACAGATAAAACAATTAAGCAAATCAGCAATATATAATAGAAAGCACGCTGCAACGTAATCCCCTTCTTTCGGCTTTAATGCAGACTAAATCTTACAGGCAGCGAGGTCGTACAAACAACTGGTTCACCACTGCCGCGATCATAGGAAGGAGTAAAGCGCCAACGCCATACTGCAGCCACCGCCGCTTCATCAAGTTCCTCATGGCCGCTTGATGCCGACACAGTGACATCGCCTGGCGAGCCGTCAGTCATAATCTTAATTCTTAATATTACAGTTCCTTCCACACCTTGTCTTCTTAGATTTTCGGGATAACGCGGCAAAACCCTTTCTAAAACGCCTGGCCGACTATAGCCGCCTCCGCTACCAGTTCCTCTGCTCGCACTAGCTGTTTCGGAACTGTCAGCTCCCTGACTCACCGTACCCTGTACTTCGCCAGTTCCACTAGAACTGCTGCCAGACGCGCCAGCGACAGTTCCTTCCGTTGATAACACGGATAGAGAACCGGTCGCCGCTACAGTAGGTGCATCATTAGCGGCAGGCGCAGAAGAAGCTACGTTGTTTGGCAACGCCGTCGGCGCTACCGTCGCTTGAGCTGCTGACAAAGCACCGCCTGCAGCTGCATTAGAAGCAGCAGGATAAAACTCCCGCTCAAAGGGAGCATCCGTTAAAGCAAGTTCTACATAACTTTCTTCCGGTTCCTTGCCTTCCGTCAAGGGAGAAAAATAACCGATTCCTAGTACTATGACAGCATGAATAATAAGCGAAAGACCAAAAGCCTTTTGCCAGCACTTCTTCTGTCTCATAGCAGTTATTCCCCCTTTCGATCTGTAGCAATCGCAATCCGTTGCGCGCCGGCACTTTTCAATTCATCAAGCACAGCAACAACCTTACCATATTCCAAAGACTTATCGGATCGCAGTATAATCACTAGATCGTCAGACGCTTGGGCCGCAAGCAGCGCTTTCGTTCTTTGTCCTAGCAGCGAAAAAGGTATTTCTTCTTTGTCAAAAAGAATTTTATTATCAGCTGTCACCGTAACTGCTACACTATGAGGCCGATCGGATTTCGCCGTCTGCGCCTGTGGCAATCGTACCGAAATAGTCTGCTGATCTACCATATAGAGCGTACTCATCATAAAAAAAACCAGTAGGAAAAAAATAATGTCAATCATCGGAATAATCATTAATTTAGGTGAACGCCTGTGCCGCAGTTCATGAATTTTCATGACAATCGCCCTCAGTCCGTTTTGCTAACAGCAATAAGCTAAACTCTTGAAATTCCGTCAAAATACGATCTAATCGATGGGAAAAATAGCTATAACAAAACATGGATACAATCGCCACACAAAGCCCTGCCGCCGTAGCGATTAAAGCTTCTCCAACCCCGCCAGTAATCGCTAGCGGCTGTCCGCTTTTGAGATTCAACACACTAAACGAGTGAATCATACCAAGAACGGTTCCTAGCAACCCCAATAGCGGCGCTACTGTTACTATGGATTCGAGATGATTTAGATTTTCACCAAGCTTGGCCACAGCTAAAGTGATTTCACCTTCCATCAGCTCTTTATATACCTCCAGCCGTTCCTTACGATAGACAACAATTTTAGCCAGCACTCTCGCCACAATTCCATCTGAACTTTGGCAAAGTGTTAATAGTTTCGACCAATCCTCCTTAGCAATCAGCGCTTTTGCTTGCTCAGAAAAATCACGTTGTTTAGGCTGCATTTTGCGATAGAAAGTAAACCGTTCAATGGCAATACCTAAAACCACGAACGAACAAAGTAAAATCAAATACATGGCGAAGCCGCCTTTTTGAAAAAAAGCCAAACCTGTCATTAAACTATCCATAAAATCTAATTCCTTTCTGCAGCTAAATTCTTTTGTTTTTACGCAAAAGAAAGCGTTCTGACGACGCAATCGCGTCCTGTAAATGCTCTAGATACAATTGTTGAATTGCTACATTCTCACGAAAGGCCTGCATCTCAAGTTGTACTACAATCTCTTTCGCTTCCAAACTATTGACAAGAGCCACAAGCGTTTCACTGGGTTCTGCTTGTTGATCCATTCTGAGCGGCCAAACTATAACTTTTTTTACTTTCGCCGCTTCACATTTTTCAATTAAAGCAGTTACTTCCGGAAATCCTGACTCCGTACAAACAAAGAGCCGTGGAATTTTAGCATAATCAATTTTAAGCTGCAGCATAGCATAAGCGGTATTTGCTGGATGAATACCACCTTTTCCTACTAATACAAGCGCTTCATCAGACCGCATAGTCGAAACCTTCTGCTCACAAGCGTGAGCAACAGCCAAATAATCATCAGCCTTTTCATTGTGTCCAGCAAAATATAGTAACGGACGCCCAATTGTTACAACATCAAAATCTTTTGTTTTACTATGGACATATTTCGAAACAATCCATTTGACCTTTTCGTACTCTTCCCCCACAGCGATATGCAGCGGTTGAACAACAACCTGACGATAGCCTTCTTGCATTAACCGTTCAAACGCCGCTTGTTCCGTATCAACATAAATCCCTTGTTTCTCTGCCAAAAACTGAACTATTTTTCGTGAAGTGAATGCGCGTCTAACAGCATAGCCGCTAAAGGTCTCCTGTAATCTAGCTTCCAAATTTTGCTTGGCTTGATTCAAAATTGCTGGATTTGTTGCTCCACAGCTTACAAGTAAGATTGCTTTTTTCAAAAACTCATCTCCCTAAACTACAAGAGCCCTAAAAACGATATTGGATACCAAATTGATAGTTTCTGCCCGGCATGGGGAATCCTCCCGCTCCTTGATCAGAAGAAGCATATACCGTTTCATAGGCTTTATTTGTCAAGTTATTCACTTTAACGTAAGCAGTTGTCGCCTGATTTACTTTATAATTTACCGCTGCATCCCATACCCAATAATGCGATGAAGTAAAGGCCGTTGTATTTCTACCAGAAGCGCTGGTTCCGTTTAGCGTAACCGCCCAAACCGGATCAGTATAAGTCACTCCCAAGCGATATCCATTTGGCGCAGGATTTTTTATATCACTTACATAAGAATCGCCTGATTTATTTTCCACTTTCACATAAGAATAGCCAGTCATAACACTCCAGTTTGGTGAGAAGCTTTGTCTAAATTCCAATTCTAGGCCACGTTTACGCTGCTTGTCTACATTGGAAGGAACATAAACACCGCTAGCATCAGGCGCCCAGTTAATCGCATCATTTAATTGTGTTTTAAATACACTGGCTTTCACTTCTGCCGTATCACTTAATTTATGATTCACGCCAATTGTTGTGGTATAGCCTGTTTCTGGCCTCAAATTGGGATTGCCTGCCACACCGCCGCCTGCTGGCCAATATAAGTCATCCACCGTCGGTGCATTAAAGACCTGACCCCAAG
>URQW01000129.1 GCA_900550105.1 uncultured Pelosinus sp. | reverse complement strand
ACTGACCAGCCTGTATACGATAACTTTCTCGTTACCGAACGACAGCAACAGAATTTACCACTTCGTTTGCCTGAACTGATTCCTTATTATGGAACAAAGACAGTGTATTTAACCTTTGACGATGGACCCGATCCAGAAAATACGCCTTATGTCTTAGATTTACTGAAAGAATATCAGATTCACGCTACCTTTTTTCTAGTAGGAAAACAAGCTGCAGCCCATCCTGATTTAGTGAAACGAATTTTTGCGGAAGGGCATGCGATTGGCAATCATAGCTACAACCATGATTATCGTGATCTGTATCGTTCTCCTGACGCTTATTTTGCGCAGATTCATCGAACCGATGAAATTATTAAAGGTATTATCGGAGTTCGTCCACGGATTTCTCGCGCCCCAGGCGGAACGGTAGGCCATTTTCAAAAAGCGTACTGGGATCGTCTAAAAACGGAAGGCTATCGTGATATTGCCTGGAATATTAGTTCAGGCGATGCATCAGACGGTAAAGCGGCCGATCTTTACGGCAATATAGCAGAACAAATCCAGCGCCAAGCACTCTGGAGCCATGCAATCGTTCTTATGCATGATGGAACAGGTCATAAAGAAACCATGAAAGCATTGCGTAATATTATCGAGTTGTTTCGCTCGCAAGGCTTTGAATTTAAAGTAGTCAATATGCGTACACCGACTGCTTGGTAATAATAAATGAATAAAAGAACCGCCGCTTTCTTCCTATTGTAAGAAAACGGCGGTTTTTTATTATGTTTTAGAGCTGTTTAGAGAAAAATTACAGACTATAGTTAGGCGCTTCTTTTGTAATGTTAATATCGTGTGGATGACTTTCCTTGAGACCTGCGCCAGTAATACGAATAAAAGTACTATCTTTATGAAGTGCGGCAATATCTTTTGTACCGCAATAACCCATGCCAGCGCGAAGTCCGCCAACAAGTTGGAAAATCGTATCAGCTACAGCGCCTTTGTAAGGAACGCGACCTTCAATTCCTTCTGGAACCAGCTTGTCCATATTTTCCTGGAAGTAACGATCCTTACTGCCTGCAGCCATTGCCGAAAGCGATCCCATGCCGCGATACACTTTATAGCTTCGACCTTGATAGATTTCCGTTTCTCCTGGACTTTCTTCCGTCCCAGCAAAGATGTTGCCAAGCATAACAATATTTGCGCCAGCTGCTAAGGATTTTACAACATCGCCCGAGTATTTAATACCGCCGTCAGCAATAATCGGAATGCCGGAAGCTTGCGCCGCCATAGCGCAATCATATACAGCTGTAATTTGCGGCACACCAATACCAGCAATAACACGAGTTGTACAGATTGAGCCTGGTCCAATGCCCACTTTTACAGCGTCAACACCAGCAGCAATCAAATCACGCGTTGCTTCTGCCGTAGCGACATTACCAGCGATCAAATCAAGATCTGGATACAATGATTTAATTTTTTCGACAGCTTTTAATACACCCAACGAATGACCATGGGCCGTATCAACAACAATTACGTCAACTTTAGCAGCGACAATTGCTTGGATACGATCAAGCATATCAGCGCCAACACCGACAGCAGCAGCAACAAGCAGACGGCCTTTGCCATCTTTTGCCGAGTTAGGGTATTTTTGCGCTTTTTCAATATCTTTAATTGTAATAAGTCCTTTTAAATTGCCCTGTTCATCTACAAGCGGTAATTTTTCAATTCGATGTTTACCAAGGATCACTTTTGCTTCTTCCGGCGAAGTGCCTACAGGAGCTGTAATCAAATGTTCCTGGGTCATACATTCAGAAATTTTTAAAGAAAGATTCGTTTCAAACCGCAAGTCGCGGTTTGTCAGGATACCGACAAGTTTTTCCTGTCTGGTAATAGGAACCCCGGAAATCCGATATTTTTCCATCAAATTTTGGGCGTCTTGCAGTGTGTTTTCTGGTGATAAAAAAATCGGATCTACAATGATACCATGTTCGGAACGCTTTACTTTATCAATTTCATTTGCCTGACGCTCAATAGACATATTTTTGTGAATAACACCAATGCCGCCCTCGCGCGCCATAGCAATCGCCATTCTAGCTTCCGTAACTGTGTCCATGCCGGCGCTCATAATCGGAACATTGAGCTTAATATTTTTAGTCAGATTTGTTGCAACACTTACTTCGCGCGGCAAAACCTCTGACTTAGCTGGAACAAGTAGTACATCATCAAATGTTAGCCCTTCTTTTGCAAACTTATTATCCATAATCGACTCCTCTCATGATTCCTGTATAAGTATTTCAAATATAATACCACAAATGCTAGTAAGGAATCCACCCTTTTTTACCGATTCTATAAAATTTTACAATCTTTTTATTTCCTACTCATTATTAGCGAATATTATGTAGGATTAGCAGGAAATAGGGCAGCCAACGGAAAATATATTCTTATAAGACATAGTCGCTTGTAAATTCAGCAGTTGAATTGTCTTCAAATGCATTTATTAAAGAAAAAGGAAGGGAATTACATGGCTAATGATAAAAAAGGGATTTTATTAGAAACCGGTACAAATGAATTTGAAATCGTGGAGTTTACCGTAGGCCCTACTCACTATGGCATTAATGTTGCAAAGGTCCGTGAAGTTATCAATCATGTTCCTGTTACCATTATGCCTAATGCCCATCCCTATGTGGACGGTGTCTTCACATTACGTGGCCGCGTAATGCCTCTTGTTAATCTGCCGCGCGTTCTCGGCGTTCAGGGTCAATCTACGTCGCCTAAGATTATTGTCAGTGAACTCAATAATTATTTTGTGGGCTTTCTTGTCGATGAGGTTTCCCGGATTCATCGTATTTCCTGGACCGAAATGGAGCCGCCGCCGAATATCTCCGAATCAGAAATGGTTGTAGGTATTGTGAAAATGGCAGAAAAAATGGTCATTCTTCTTGACTTTGAACGGATTATTTCCGTAATCAATCCAGAAATCAACGAAAAAATGACGACCCTGCCTGATGCTGTTCCAGATATTGCACCAAAACGCCGCAAAAAAACCATTTTGGTCGCAGAAGATTCTCGGATGCTGCGTGATCTGCTTGTAGAAACACTACATGTGTCTGGCTATGAAAATATTATCTTTACCGAAAATGGTCAAGAAGCTTGGAATCGGTTAGAAGCCATGGCGAAAGATGATAAACCGATCGAAGAAAAACTCCATCTAGTCATTACCGATATTGAAATGCCGCAAATGGATGGCCATCATTTGACGAACAAAATTAAACAGCATGACAAGTTAAAGAAGCTTCCTGTTATTATCTTCTCTTCTCTCATCAACGAAGAAATGCGTCGTAAAGGTGAAACCATCGGTGCCACTGCTCAAGTATCAAAACCTGAAATTGCACAACTAATTGATTTAGTTGACAAATATGTTCTATAAAATTTAAGTTACATAAAAAAATCCGTGAAGCTTTACGCTCACGGATTTTTTATGTCTTTGATTTATCGATCGCAGCGAAGCACGCCGCCTTCCGACAAATGTTCTTTTGGCATTTCACGCAAAATAATCTTGACCGCATCAGCCGGGCAAGCAGCTGTTTCAACAATCGCTTCCGTCACTTTTTTAGCTAATGCCCGTTTTTGTTCTAAGGTGCGACCTTCCAATAAATCAATTTGCACAATCGGCATATTTATAGCCTCCCTTAATAGAATAAGGTATCTATTCTGCTCAAAAAGATGATTTCCTGCTATTGAAGGGCTTTGCGCACAATTCGTTCTAGATTTTTCTGCGTGAGTCGCCGCGGGCTATTGGGTAAAAGACGATAAGACAAAGCATCAGGAACAATTTTTTCAACAACAGATTCGTCAAGCCCGATCTCTCCCAACCCTTTAGGAATCGAAATATCTTCTTTTAACTTTACTATAGCTGCTACGGCTTGATAAGCAGCATCTCTTTGAGTCAGCCCAGCTATATTTTCACCTAGAGCTAGCGCGATTTGTATAAACTTACTATAATTGGCAATTAAGCACTCCTCCATCACAAAGGGAAGCATGATGCCATTGGCAATGCCATGGGCAATACCAAACTGCGCACCTAGCGGATGAGCTAGTCCGTGAACAGCGCCAAGACCGGCATTTGTAAAAGCAGCTCCAGCCATCAAACTCGCTAGCGCCATCTGACTTCTCGCCTCTAAATGATCGCCGTTGGCATAAGCTACACGAAGCCACTGCCCAATCATTCTAATTGACTGAAGCGCCAGAGCATCGCTAATCGGCTCCGCCTTTGTAGCAATATAGGCTTCAACAGCATGAGTTAAAGCATCAATGCCCGTAGCCGCAGTTACACTTTGGGGCATCGACACATGTAGCCGCGGATCAACAATAGCAAGGTGCGGCAGCATAAATGGATGAGCCACGCCAATTTTTTCTTGCTTTTCCTTATCTGTCGTCACAGCTCCAGCCGTTACCTCGCTGCCTGTCCCAGCCGTAGTAGGAATACAGATCAGCGGCAATGCTGCTTTTTCTACCTGTCGACTTCCCTTCATATAGTCCCGGATAGATCCCCCATTTGTCAAAACCATCGAGATTGATTTAGCCGCATCCATAGGACTGCCGCCGCCAAAAGCAATGATTAGATCAGCGCCAAATTCTTTTGCCGCTAAAACACCTTGATCTACCGTTTCAATACTTGGATCTGCTTCCACATCAGAAAAAATCTGAACATCAATGCTAACCTCTTGTAAGGCATGCAAAATAATCGGCAAATAAGGCGACTGTTTAGTTGCCGTCTTACCTGTAACAAGAAAAGCCTTTGATGCTTTGAGTTTTTTACATTCCGCTCCAATGTGGCCTATTGTGTTTTCACCAAAAAGAACCGTTGTGGGAAATCGAAAAAAGAAATCATTCATACTAGTCCCTCTCCTACATTGGCAGCCGCGGCACAAAGTCTCTAAACTTTACTGCCGCGGCTACTTGTCTTTTTATGGATTAATCGTCGTTTTATAAACTTGTTTGCCATCCTTCATTTCCATAACGACAGCACTCTTTACAGGATTGTGGTATTTATCAAGCGTAACCAAACCAGTTACAAGTTGTAAATCTTTAATTTTCGTCAGAGCATCTTTAATTTTGACCGGATCAGCGCTATTGGCATTTTTGATAGCGGCTATAGCCATACAAGCAGCATCATAGCCAAGAACTGCCGGTGCATCGGGAACTTGGTTATACTCTTTCTTGAAAGCTTCGACAAATTTATCAATCTGCGGATTGCTGTTATCAGGCGCATAATGATTCGAGAAATAGGTGTTATTAAGAGCCTGCGCGCCAGCAATTTCTACAAGTTTCGGTGAATCCCAAGCATCACCGCCAATAATAGGGATCATGATACCCATCTCACGGGCCTGTTTTACAATTTTAGCGACATCTTCATAATAGCCTGGCACAAATAGAACATCAGGGTTTGTTGCTTTTATTTTTGTTAAAATAGCTTTATAATCCTGATCTTTTTGCAAGTAAGCTTCTTTCGCTACTATTTTTCCGCCGCTTTTCACAAAATTATCTTCAAAGTACTGAGCCAGACCTTTGGAATAATCGGCACTGTTATCTACATAGATTGCTGCTGTTTTAGCATGAAGATCTTTGGCGGCAAATCCGGCCATAACAGTACCTTGAAATGGATCGATAAAACAAACACGAAACGCATATTCATTCACCTTTTCGCCATCTGCCGTTACTTTTGGATTTGTTGCAAAAGGCGTAATAAATGGTATCTTATTATCCGCAGCAATTTGTGCGCCAGCAATAGTATTTGTACTGCCGCCAGCTCCTAGAATGAGCGAAACTTTATCTTGAGTAATCAATTTGGTCACAGCATTAGCGGACTCTGACGGCTCGGAGCGATTATCAGCAATGACAAAATTAATTTTTTTACCAAGTACGCCACCTGATTCATTAGCCTCTTTAAAAGCCAGTTTAATCCCTTTGGCCATGGACTCGCCCCAACTTGCCGTATTTCCTGTCATTTCAAGATTGCCACCAATTTTGATTTCATTGGAATTTCCTAACCCGCCGCTACAGCCTGACACGAGCAAAGACGCACCTAACAGTGCAACTCCGATCATCTTTTTCAACATAAACTCGCCTCCTCTTAATAGTGAAAATAAAGACGCTGGAAAGAAAGAGTTTACTTTCTTTTCGCAGCGTCTTCGCTTTTCTCGTTTTATTCTTTTATTTTTATAAGACAGGTAAGGCGTTTACTTCAGTGAGTAAGAACAGCCTTGTACCTGTTTTAAACGAATTATTTACTAGCAAAACGCAAAATGTTTTTTTCTAAAACAGCTAGGCCACGATCAAGTTCCTCATCGGTAATAACTAGTGGAATCAAAAGCCTGATTAC
>URQW01000128.1 GCA_900550105.1 uncultured Pelosinus sp. | reverse complement strand
TTATGTTCAAACTCCATCATTATCACTCCGTTAAATTCCAAGATCCGCCAAATGTTCCGCAATTTGGGCTACAGTAGGGGCCGTAAGAGCATTATACTCATCCCAGCTTGTCTTATCCCAAATTTCTACTCGATTGGATACTCCAATAACAACCGTGTTTTTCTCTAATTTGGCATACTCTCTAAGATTCGTCGGCAACAAAATTCGTCCCTGCTTATCTACTTCTACTTCGACTGCGCCAGCGAAAAAAAAGCGTACAAAAGCTCGTGCTTCTGGTTTGGCAAGAGGTAATTGACGAAGTTTTTCTTCTAATATAGCCCATTCAGTTAGAGTATAAACAAAAAGGCAATTTTCTAACCCTTTTGTGGCAATGAAAACAGGCCCCAGCGGTTCACGAAATTTTGCGGGTAATATCATTCGGCCTTTAGCGTCTATTGTATGGTTATATTCTCCCATAAACACAGCGACTCGCCACCATTACTCATTTCTTATCAACCACTTTCAACCACTTTCAACCACTTCAATAAAGTAATTTCGTGCAAAAAAAAAAAAAACCTTCAAGTCGCCTTGAAAGTTTTTACAAAAATCACAATTCAGGAAAAAAGGCCTAGTTTCGAATGATTCCTAATCGTTTTAAAATAGGGGCGCCATTGACTCGCATATAAAAAGACCGGAAAGTATGTTGACTACGAAAAATTGGAATTCGCTCTAAAGAGCAAATATTACTGTCGCAATCGACCTCACCATACCTTACCGTAAAAGCGCCTTTATATCCAGCTTGATGAACAAGCTTGCGAACCGTATCATTGTAGGCGCCAGTCGGATAAGCCAAATAACGAGGCATTTGGCCGGTTTCGGCATAAATTTTATCACGCGACTGCGTCAATTCAGCCATGACCCCCTCTGGCGGCAAATCGGTCAGTGGCACATGATTCACTGTATGAGAACCAATTATAAAACCATCTTGCTGCATCTGCCGAATCTGATCCCAATTCATAAAGCGAGGATCCTTGCCAATAAAATCAGTTATTACAAAAAAAGTGGCTGTAAAACCGTATTTTTTTAGTATCGGATAGGCATTTTCATAATTATCAAGATAGCCATCATCAAAAGTAATTAAAACGGGATTTTCCGGTAGAGCTTCGCCTTTTTTCAATGCCCGATAAAGCTGCTTTGGGGTAATGGAATGAAAACCATGCTGCGCCAAATAGGCAATTTGTTCCTCAAAGTCTTGTGGCGCCACTGATAAAGCAATTGGCATGTCATCCACTTTATGATAGTTTAGCACAGGAACTTCCGCTGCTGACTCTACCTCTGGTATCTGCGCTACTACAGCATTTGTACCGCTAAAGGTCATTGCAATAAATAATAACATACACACAAAAACCATGCCTAATATTGTCATCCGCCGTTTTGACATCAAGACCTTCACTCCACCTTTATCGTTGTCTTAGTAGTATTCTGTCCAGCGTTTTTACCAATCCTTGCAGCTAAGTTAGATCTTTTTAAGAATGTAGCGGTAAAAAGAAGCAGAGCAAGCACCATAAAACAAACACTGCCCACTTGTGCAATGTTATACCCATAAAGTACTTCACTATCAAGCCGCATGCCTTCCATAACAAATCGACCAGCTGATTCACTAAACAGATAAAAACAAAAGAGCCGCCCAGTTCCCCATAGTTTTTGTTGTCTATCCAGTGTTTGGATAAGCAAGAGCACGAAGAGCAGCACGAAAGAAAGTAACGATTGGTAAGCAAAAATCGGATGAAAAAAGTCAAAATCCTCATAGCCAACTGGACGCATAGCGTAGTCGACGTAAATTCCCCAGGAGAGCTGTGTGGGATAACCAATTGCCTCCTGGTTCATGATATTAGCCCATTGTCCAATCGCTTCACCTAAAGCCATGACCATAGCAAAAAAATCAGCGAATTGGCCAAAGGCGAGTTTCTTTGATCTTATATATATAAGACCAAAGCAAAAAACTGCCATTAAAGCGCCATGGGCGGCAAAACCGCCACGGTTAAGCAAAAAAATTTCTTGTAAGTGATTCGAATAATAAGGCCAATTAATGAGTACATAATAGGCACGTCCGCCTAAAATGCCACAAGGCAGCGAAAAAATGAAAAGTTCCGCAATCGGTCCTAGCGGTAACTTTTGTCGTTTGCCTTGCCATAAAGCAAACAGAGCACTCGCAATAATAGCCAGTACAACAACTGAACCATATGGCTGAATCCCTATGGCTCCTAGTGAAAGAACTGCAGAATTGATCATAAGTTTTTTGCCCCCAAAATTAAGAAACGAAATCCAGTATGTTCTTATTTTACCGCCAAAAAGAGAAAAACTCCAGGAAAAAAATCAGTTCTTGCGGCAAACTTCTCCCCATAATAAAGCGGCTAATCTTTGTTCCACAGCAATTTCCGTATAAGCAGTTTTAAGAACAAACATGGGCTTTATCTGCAATACCTCAAGCAAAGAGCCTTCCCGCAAACCCAATAAAAAGAACTCCCTAAATACTGACTCCGGACCATCAATGCGACAAATCCTCATTTTCTCTCCTATCTTACATTCCAAGAGAGATTTGACCATCAAACCCCCTCCTTAGTCTAAGCGAAAAACAGCTTTACTAATAAACCGGACCCTAATGCAATCAAAAAAATTAAGCCTGCCATACAGCATGAAAGAACAAGACCTTGCTCCCGAATGGCAAGGGCAAACTGCGCCAAGCAGGGCAAAAAAACGGTAAAAGTTACGGCAGCAGTCAATAACTGCACTTCATTTAAATGGTTTGTCACATATAAATCATAAATGCCAGCTGCACCGTAATCGCGGCGAATAAAGCCTAACAAAAAAATCGGCCCCATTTGCGGTGGCAGCCCCAACAGAGTAACAATGGGAGCCATGGACGTTGTAAGTATTGACATTTTACCGCTAAGTTCCAATAGACTTAGCAAAATACTGACCGCTAAAAATAACGGCAGCATTTCACTAAAATAGCCTTTGATCCGTTCGCTTGTTTTACATATAATATTTTTCAGATGAGGCAGCCTTAAGGGAGCTAATTCTAGCAAAAAGGGAACTTTTCTGCCGGGAAGGCACAGATTCAGCAAGCTGCCAACTCCGACAAAAAGAAGGATCATATAAAAAAACCAGTACAAAAATAATTCTCTATGAAGTGAAAGCAAAGCAATAATCAGTCCCAGCTGGGCTGAACAAGGAATCGCCAGCATAAGCAAAAAAGCGGCAATTCGACGTTCCCGTTTCGTTGTAAGAATTCTAGTTGATAAGACGGCGAGAGTCCCGCAGCCAAATCCCACAAAAAAAGGAATTGCAAAACGCCCATTCAGACCGGCAAGAGAAAAAAAACGATTTGTTAACAGAGCCAGTCGCGATAAATATCCCGTATCTTCTAAAAAAGCAAAAAAGAAAAAAAAAGTAGCCATAATCGGCAAAACAATCGCCACGGCATAACGTAGACCTAATGACAAAACACCAAAATCGCCCACTAGTAATGTTTGCAAGGAACCATTTACGCCCCAATCAGTCAAAAGCATCATAGCGTAAGGCAGTAACGTGTCTTGAAAAAAATAACGATCTAACGTATCGACAAGCCACCCAGCGCCAAAGCGACCAACAAATTCATATAATCCGCCAAAAAGTATGATAAAAGCCAAAAAAAGTCCGGTTTTTTCTTCGCGAGTTACTTTCGCTAAAAAGGGCGCAAGACTTCGCCGTAAAACTCCTGTTCCATAAGTTATTGCGTCTTTCGTTACAGCAGCCACTTGCTCGCCTCTTTCTTTAAGAAAAAGAACAGAAGGCGGTTTGCTGCAAGAATGCGTAAGTTCTTCTCTTGTACGCTGCACTTCCTGCAACAAGGTTTGCCGCTTCGGCAGATTTTTATAAACATACAAAGCAGTTATATCCTGCTGTAGTAGTAAATAGGCGATTAAACGACGCGCCGGCAAAAAATTCTCTGGCAGCCATTGGGTGATTTGATTTAAGGCTTGTTCCAATATAGGTGAGAAAGGAACCGGCTCAGCAACTTGTTTTTTGTAAGCAAGCAAAGCCTGTTTTAGCTGTTTCATGTCTTTTGACTGGAAGGCTGACCCTGAAATCACAGGAATTTTCAGCTGTTGACTGAGCGCTGCGACATCTATAGAAATACCTATAGCTTTCGCTTCGTCCATCATATTAATTACAAGCAAAACAGAAAAACCGCCATCAATCAGTTCATAGGTCTGTGGTAGCATACGAATAAGATTCTTTCCATCTAATACTTGAATCACCAGCGAATCAGCGAAAGAAAATAAAGTTTCCCGTGCGACGCGTTCTTCTTCAGTGCGTGCATATAAAGAATACATTCCTGGCGTATCAATAACCTCATAAATTTGGTCGCCTAAAGAAAGCCAGGAATGAGAAATTTCTACAGTTGTTCCCGGATAATTGGATACAAAAGCGTAAGCGCCAGTGAGACGATAAAAGATCAAGCTTTTGCCTACATTCGGCGGACCAACAAGCAAAATACGACGACACTTCTGCATAGAAACCCTCCTGATAGTGTCACAAGTCTTTTTTACCTTTTTATTCACAGCCCGCTCTATCTATACCGAAAAAAAGAGTCTATAGCCATAACTTCGGCCATAGACTCTTTTTTCGTTACTACTGCTTACAGCAAGGGTTTTAATTTTCCAATCAGATTTTCTTTTGGCATATAACCCATAATTTTTTCACCAGCATCGCCTTGTTTAAAGACGATCATCGTTGGCAGACTTTTTACGGCATACCGTTCGGCTAATTCACGCTGCTCGTCAACATTGACCTTAACTATTTTACATTCCTGGCTCATTTCCACCGCTACATCATCAAGTACGGGAGATAGACGCGAACAATAGCCGCACCAAGGCGCCCAAAAATCTACTACGACAGGTTTCTGTTCTTCTAAAACTTCACTTTGAAAGTTATCAATTGTTCCCTGAATTACTGTTGCCATTATAACATCCTCCTCGAGTCTATCGCTTAATTTTTATTATAAAACCGTGTATATTAATATGTACGGTCTGACGTTCTTTCATGCGACAGACCTATATAACACGCCTAGCTCCCAAATAACGAGTTTTCCAATAGGGTTCATCAAGATGGCTAATCATAACACCTTTGCTAGTCGAAGCATGAATAAAGCGTCCTTCTCCCATATAAATTCCTTCATGGGAAGCCCCTTTTTCATAGGTCGAAAAAAATACAAGATCACCTTTTTGCAAAGAGTTTCGCGAAATCATTTTTCCTACTAGAAACTGCTGATCAGCCATTCGCGGCAATTGTCGTCCTTGCTGTTTAAAGACATATTGCGTAAATCCCGAGCAATCAAAACCTTTAGGGCTTGTCCCGCCAAACACGTAGGGAGTACCAATATAACGCTGTGCTGTTTCCACAATTCCCTTCGTCTGATAGGAAAATGAGCGACTATTTCGTTCTCGCCCTGTAATTTCTCGGTATGTCTCTTGATCAACAATGCCATCATCTGGTAAATGTTGACGGCGTTGAAACTCTTTGACGGCCAACTTAAATTTGTAACTAAAGAAACCATCAATCGCCCCGCTATAATACCCTCGTTCTTTCAGCTTTGTTTGCAAAAGCGAAATCTCCGCGCCTTTATCACCTTGCATAAAATACAAACCAGAAGCAAAAGCTGTCGAAGCATAGGCGATTATCATCATACTGCATAGCACCGTTCTTACCAAAAACGCCACAAATACCCCTCCGCACAAATCAATTCTTATTAGAATTCATTTCGCACTTTTCCCGATTTATCCTGCTGCCAATAAAACACTTTTTCCTATAAAATAATTTCTATCAGTTAGAAGGAAAAGTAATATAAATCTCGAATATAGTTAAAGTTAAAATATTTTATGGTTACCAAGGGGGTTTTCCTATGAACACATTTTCACCAACAGGTGTTTGTACAAAACAAATTACGTTTGACGTTCAAGATGATCGCATAAAAAATGTTATCTTTCATGGCGGCTGCGACGGTAATTTACAAGGAATTGCCAAACTAGTTGAAGGGCTTCCCGCCCACGAAGTCATTGCTCGACTGAAAGGGATTCGCTGTGGCAGCAAAACAACGTCTTGCCCTGATCAGCTAGCAGCTGCGTTAGAAGAAGCTGCCGCTATGGCAAAAACAAACTAACGAGCAATCGTCAAATATCTTTGTAAGGCGCCCACAGTTTTTCAATTGAATAACAGTACAGAAAAGTGGTATAAATTTAGCTTTCAATTGCTATTTATACCACTTTTCTTATTATTTGAAGCTTATTTTATTTTGCCACAATCCCCGAAGATTTCTCTAGTGGAAAAGAAATGGTAAATACAGTTCCCTTCGAACAAGTATCAACTG
>URQW01000127.1 GCA_900550105.1 uncultured Pelosinus sp. | reverse complement strand
CCGCCTTCTGACTGCATTTCTACGACTTCTACAGTCTGTCCGAAAATATTCTTACGGCCTTGTGCAACCCATTCATCGACGCTTTCAGCCATGTTGGATGACGGCGTAATTGGAAAGATTGCCGCAACATCAGTAAATGCATAAGAGATATGGGCGGCGGCTGTATTGCCGTCCATTGTTTTCATTTTTCTTGCCATAATAAAAAATCCCCCTAACGGCCATGGCTCATAAAAGCCATGGCCGTATTAAATTATAAAGATAATACAAAACGAGTCATTAACATAACAATTGCTGAATCAATTAGAGCTGCAGCCACCATGATTGGGAACCATTTTACATTTGTCTGCGAAACCATGATTACGCGAACAAAATTGCCAACCAGCGTTCCCATCATCATCGTAGCTGGGAAAAGAATCGTGGCCTGAGCCGCAGTAATCACGCCTTCATTATATAAGTTAGCTGCCGTAGCTGCGCCAGCTGCTTTAGCAAAAAAAGCGGCAATTAATACAACAATGGATTCTCCCGGCAAACCGAAAATAGCCATAACTGGACTCAGATACTGACCTGCCAGCGCCATAACGCCCAGTGTATTAAGAATTTTTACCAATACAAAGCCTAGAATCAATGCTGGTAAAATGACTTCGACCATCAAATAGAAACCTTTTTTCGAACCAGCCATGAAAACTTCGATCATATTAGGCTGTCTTTTTGCAACCTCAGCCATTAGCAACACTTCCTTCCTGTGCTCTTTTTCTGTTGTATGCGATAAGTAGTCGAATTAAATTCGTACCAACAAATTTCGCAACAACAATCAGCCCCATGATAGCGCCAGCTGACAAGACTGAGATCGGCAATAACGGCGCACCAGATGCTAACGTATTTGATACAACAGCAGAGCCAGGAAATAAATACGAAGCTAACAAGGTTCTTTCATCATCGGTAATCAAGCCCTCTTCATAGAGGTTTCTAGTTAATACGGACGACACATCTGTGCTGGTAAAACTGCTCATAAAAGCCAGACCACTTACACCAGGGATACCAAGTAGAGGTCTTAAAATAGGCCGGAAAAATACGCCAGCTGCACGAATCGCGCCATTTGCTTCCGCCACTTCCACAATTCCCAGTGCCAACATAACGATAGGTCCTAAAGCAAGGGCCTGTAAAAAGCCATCGCTGGCGCCGGAACCGCCTTTACCAACAAAAGTGGCTGCTCCCGAAATTTTACCAAAGCCGCCAACTAAGACCTGAAAGTCAAAAGCGCTAAGAGGTCCGGCATGCGATAAAAGTCCGGAAAAGCACAGTATAACGGCAATAAGAGAGATCCAGCCTTTCCAGGTGATTTTTTCTTCAACTACGTTACTCATCATTGATCCCCCATCAAAAGTATTCAAATAAAATCAAATAGGAAACTAAGGAAACATCATACTACTATTTTTTTAATTCATCTAATTTCAAGACACAAGCAACAAGAAGCTTGGCTCTTTCAAATAAACTATCAAGCAAGGCAAATTCTTCGGGACTATGATTTCTGCCGCCTTTAACGCCCATAGCGCATACAGTCGGAACGCCTGCTAAGACCGAATAGGCTGAATCAGAAGCACCGCCAACAAATTTAGCATAAGGAGTGCCAAAACCATTTTCTTCATAAGCCGCTTTTACGATTTCAAATAAATTTTTCACGCCGTCTGTTGTTTTCATCGGCTTAATGCCTTCCATATAAGTAACAGTGCTTGTCGTTCCAGGTACATGAACATCATCAGCAACTGCCTGAACCTGACGCATAATTTCTTCTAAATCATCAGGGTCCTTATAGCGAACATCAATATAAACCTTGGCATATTCAGGAACTGTCGTAGAAGTTGTGCCACCCTGGATTACGCCAACATTAAAGCTAATTCCCTTATCCCAATTTGTTAAAGCTTGTACACCAATGACTTTGTAGGACATTTCTAAAATAGCATTTCGTCCATTTTCAGGATCATTTCCGGCATGAGCAGCAACGCCTTTTACTTCCAGCATAATACGCGCAACGCCTTTGCGGCCCACAACAACCCCATTATCAACAAAACCAGTTTCTACATTAAAAGCAGCGGCATAGCCTTTTGCTTCTTCAATCATAAGTTCAGGTGCATTTGACTGAGCATGAAGTACTTCTTCGTCGCCTGCTAATAAAACTTTAATCGCCCGTGAATCATATCCGGCATTTTTAAGAGCCTTAATGGCATAAAGAGCCGCTACGATACCGCCTTTCATATCAAGGACTCCCGGTCCATAAACCGTACCGTCTTTGATCGTAAAAGGTCTTTCCGCTAAAGCGCCAGCCGGACAAGCAGTGTCCATATGACCTAAAAATACAACACCCGACTTGTCTTCATTGCGACCAAGTTCACCGACAAGCAAGCTGCCAGCTTTCTCAAACTCAACCAAACGAACTTCGGCGCCTTCTTCCTTTAATATCTGGGAAAAACGATCTGCCACCTTATTGATACCAGGTTTTTCATGCGGGCCGCTTTCAATTGAAACAACCTCTTGCCATAAAGCGACCATCTCTTCCTTATGAGCGTCAATGAACTGAAATGCTGCGTTTTTCTGTTGGTTCATGCTATGCCTCCTAAAAGTTTTTTTATTAAAACTCTTAAAATATTTAAGAGTTACTAATAATAAGTATTTGAAAAGTATATTTTTCACTGAACATTTTGTTTTTTCAGTCTATTTATTTCCCGAAAAAAGTGCTTTTACGATGTAATTTTGCCTTCTCGTAAAAAGCACCTCTATGTACTCTTTTAGTCATAAATTCTTTAATATTCAGTATCTTATATTCGATTTTCGAAAATCGAATATTAAAAAAATAAACTATCATTTAGCTTAAATACTTCATCAAATTCTCACTAGCATTCTTCATGTGTTTACGCAAAATATCCTGCGCCGCCTGTATATTTCTTTCCTGGCAGGCTAACAGCATCGCTTGATGCTCCTCTTGCGACCTGGATTGATACTGAAGGATTGATAAATAGAGCCTCATATATCGTTCCACATTATTATGCATGTTACGAATTAGTTTTAATAAGGTTGGACGTTTTGCCGACTGATATAAGATTTCGTGAAATTGCCAGTTTAGCTCACTCAGTTGCTGCGTGTGACTTTCCGTCTGCGCTTGTTTAAGAATCGCCGCAGCTTCAGCAAAATCTTCCTCTGTCAGTTCCGGAATTGCTAACTCTAAGGCGCCAAGCTCCAAAAACAGACGAATATCAAAAATTTCTTGAGCTTCTTCCGCCGTTAAAGCTTTTACGATAACACCGCGATTGGGATAAAAGCTTACAAGATCTTCCGCCTCTAACGTTTTCAAGGCTTCCCGCAACGCACTCATACTGACACCAAATTTTACAGCTAACTCTTCCTGCTTTAACTGAACGCCACCATTGAGTTCACCAGAAAGAATCTGCTCTCGTAAAATATGGGTAATCATGCCTGGCAGAGTGCGATATGAATCCTTTATGTGATTGTGAATGTTCTTTCTCATGTATTTAATATTATATTTAATTCATAATCTTGTAAATAGATTTTTATTTTGTATTTTGTATACTTTCGAAAGATTCAGTGGCTAAAGCTTATTCCGCTTTAGCCATATTCAATAATTTATCTCCCACTACTTGGAGGTCAATTATTTTTTCCGTAATTAATTGGGTCGCATTCGCCTGTTCTTTCGTGATTTTTGCGGTCTGCTGCGTATAGTCAAAAACTTGTTTGACCGAATCTTTCAAGTTGCCAAGCGTCTGTTTGATCTCTTTGGCCGATTCATGACTTTGGCCGGAAAGTTTACGAACTTCTTCCGCTACTACGGCAAAGCCGCGACCATTCTCGCCAGCCCTAGCCGCTTCGATCGCAGCATTTAAACCAAGCAAGTTCGTTTGCCCGGCAATTTGTTGAATCGTAGCCAAAAAATCATCCGTATTGTTTACATGAAGCGCTGCTTTATCTGAGAGTTGCGCTACATCTTGCATCGTAGCCGTTAAATCTTCCTGCGACGCATTCAATTCTTCAACAATCGCTACGATATTGGCAATGGACTGATTGACTTGCTGCGCTTGCTCCAATAACAATTTTTTATTATAATCAGCCTCAATTTCGCGACAAATAACACCAATCGCAATTTTAGCCAATGGTTTTGTAAAAACAGGGTCACCGCCCAGACCAAAACTGCCAATCCATTCATTTTTATAAATAATTGGAAAATGAACCCCCATTTTACTTGCCCCTGCTGACTGTTTTTCATCCTCAGCGGTTACAATGCGATACGGAATTCTTTCTGCAAGAACTTTCTTTGATCCCGCATGAGCACTGCCAATTCGGCTGACATCTTTGGCTGCTATAATCGTACCTTCTTCATTACAAATTACGGCAGCAACACCAGTTTCATTAAAAAGAAAATCAACTAAATTCTTCGCTGTCTTTTGATCGATTTTTTGATCGATTCTTTCATTCATCCCGCTTCGCCCCTCAAATTGATTTACCATTTTAATAAAAATAGCGATACAAAAATCCTCTTTCATGGTTTTTGTATCGCTCTCATACACTATTGTATTTTAGAAGTAAAGACAAGTCAAATAAAAATGAATTACATATTATCTTTATATTCAATCAACCTTGTAAAAAATACGCTTATTTTCAACACAATTAAATGAGTGTTTAGCCAGTACTTTATAGGGATGCCATTCACTACTCTGTCAGAGGTAGCGGAATTATTCGAAAACTGACAGACTATATGATCATTGGTATTAATGAAGAGAGTCACAAGAAGCCTTAACAATAGAGATCGATAAAAATGAAAGTGCAAAATACTGGTTAGGTATATTAAACAACAACAAAATTGTGGTGTACGCGACATATTAATGCTTTGTGCTGCCAGGCAAGTGGGATAAAAGAAGCTATCGGAACGACTCGATAGAGTCAACAAAAATGGCAGAATAAATATCCAAATGCGTTGAAAAACTGGGATATAATCAGCTCTATTTTCAAGTTTCCCCATGATGTCCAGACTGTCATTTATACGACCAATGCAATCGAAAGATTAAATACAACATATCGAAAATCAAATCGCAAACGAAGCGTATTTCCTAGTGATACAGCTTTTTTAACAACTCTCTATCGGGCAACTTTTGAAGCCACGAAAAATGGAGCACGCCAATCCACAGCCAGGGAAAATCTATAGCGAGTTATCAATTATGTATGAAGGCCATATAGAATAAAGAATTACAAAAAAGGAAAACAAGCAACTACCTGTTTTCCTAGCAACCTATTAATTTTAAAATTTATCATATAAGATCAAAGATACAGAGAATTTTTCACACACCCCCTGAAAACAAATTACGCAATTATATGAGACCGTCCCAAATTTTGTGTAAACCTCCATTGTGGTGTAGACTAGAAGCACCGAATGGAGGTTTCTTTATGACAAGGAAAAATCAGACCCCAGAGGAAAAAGAACGGCGGTTAAAAATCCGCGAGTTGCTGCAATTGAGTAACATTGACAGCATGGATGACATTCAGAATTTGTTTAAAGAAACGATTGCTGAATTTATGGAAAATGGTCTTGAATCGGAGCTAGAAGATGAATTGGGCTACAGCAAGTACGACTACCGGAATAAGAGCACAGAAAACAGCCGTAATGGTCACAGTGCAAAAACATTGCGCACTAGTTTTGGAGATGTAGACATTGCCATCCCCCGTGATCGTAAAGGCGAATTTGAGCCTCAAATACTAAAAAAGAATCAGACTAGTGTAAGCGAGGATATTGAGGAAAAAATCTTGTCTATGTATGCCAAAGGGATGACTACTAGCGACATTGAGTCACATATACAGGATATTTATGGCCTAGAAATATCAAGTAGTACGGTGAGTCGCATTACTGACAAGATTCTTCCGATCGCGAAAGAATGGCAGCAAAGGCCGCTAGAAAGTATTTACGCAGTTGTTTTTCTTGATGCCATTCACTACCATGTCCGTAGCGAGGGCCAAATCATGAAAAAGGCCGTATACATCGCGATTGGCGTGGATTTAGATGGGAAAAAGGACGTTCTTGGAATGTGGATTGGCGAAAATGAGAGCGCCAAGTTTTGGGCAACCGTGCTTAATGGACTAAAGAATCGGGGTGTTGAGGATATTTTCATAGCTTGTACCGACAATCTGACAGGCTTTTCCTCAGCAATTGAAACCGTTTATCCGAAAACGCAAATACAGAATTGTATCATTCACCAATTGCGTAATTCGAGCAAATATGTCTCCTATAAGGATTTGAAAGCACTAATGGCCGATCTGAAAAACGTCTATTCGGCGATTGATGAATCATCGGCACTAGATGCTCTGGATCTTTTTGCGCAGCACTGGGATAAAAAATACCCCAAAATTTCAAAATCATGGCGAGAAAACTGGGTTAATCTCAGTACCTATTTTAAATATCCGCAGGAGGTGCGTCGATTAATTTATACCACAAATGCCATTGAGGGGTTCAATCGACAACTGCGGAAAGTAACAAAATCCAAAACTGTATTTCCCACAGATGACAGTCTTTTTAAAATGCTATATCTGGCAATGATAGATATTACGAAAAAATGGACGGGAAGACGGCAGGACTGGAGCCTAATTCATGCTCAGATGGCTCTGTTTTTTGCCGACCGGATTCCTGAATAACACCGCCGGTTTCGGACGTCAAGGGTGAAATGAACGGCGTTGCCGCCCTTGACATTCGTCACCAGTCGGCGTTATGTTGTAGCTAAGGCGGCACCGGATAAACCGCTGCCGCCCAATAATTTTTTGCTCTATTCTATACTTGCATTTTGGAGTTTACACAGAATTCGGGATACACCC
>URQW01000126.1 GCA_900550105.1 uncultured Pelosinus sp. | reverse complement strand
CCCTATACATTTACGGTGCTGGCTAAAGAAGCTGGATTTGTTCAAACAATGGCGGCGGAAAAACTTGGGAAAATTGCAATGCGTTTAGGCGCTGGAAGGGCCTATAAAGGTCAAACAATTGACTTAGCTGTGGGCATTCGTTTGTTGGTACAGGTCGGCGATTTGGTTGAGCCTGGTCAAAAAATCGCTTGTTTATACACACAATCTGAAACGGCGGCGTTACAAGCCGCTGATGAGGTTAAAGACGCGATTGTGATTGAACCAATTCCGCAGAAACCGCAGCCGCTTTTGCTTGGCTTAGTGGACGAAACAGGATTTCACCCAATCGCTTTATAAAAAAATCGCTGGTTATTTTACCAGCGATTTTTTTGTGTATCTCCTGACTTTATGGACAACCTAAAGCATAAAGCGTGGTTTAAAGAAAGGAGCTTATACAGATGGTCAAGCGCAGAAGTTTTATTGTTTTTGCTGTTTTTTTGCTGCTTTTTTCCGGACTTTTTCCTGTTGCCAAGGCTGCTACAGCAAAGGATATACCGCTTTCGCTTACAGCGCAATCAGCTGTTTTAATGGATGCTGACGGAACTATTTTATTTGAAAAAGATGCTCATAAGCCCTTGCCTCCAGCCAGTGTGACCAAAACGATGACACTGCTTCTTGCTGTTGAAGCCGTCGACCAAGGGAAAATTCAACTTACCGACCAAGTGACAGCAAGTTCCCATGCTGTTCGCCAAGGGGGATCACAAATTTGGCTCGAGCAAGGCGAAAAAATGTCTGTTTATGAATTGCTTACGGCGGTTGCTGTTGTTAGCGCCAATGACGCTGCTGTTGCCTTAATGGAGCATATTTATGGCAGCGAAGAAGCGGCGATTGCTGCCATGAACGAACGGGCTGCTGCATTGGGACTTGCGAATACCCATTTTAATAGTGTCAATGGTTTGCCTGTTGCGAATCATTATATGAGTGCTTACGATACAGCATTGATTGTTAAGGAAGCAGTAAAATATCCTTTATATCTCCAAGTATCAGGGATCAAAGAGTACTGGCTTCGCGGCGGAAAAAACTGGCTTGTAAATACAAATAAGCTGCTGTGGTGGTATGATGGGGCCGACGGTTTAAAAACAGGCTGGACGGAAGAAGCGAAGTATTGTTTTGCCGGTACAGCCAAACGTCAAAATTTACGATTGATTGCCGTTGTTTTTGCGGCGCCGGAACCGCGCTCCCATTTAAAAGAAAGTATGAAATTGCTCGACTATGGCTTTTCTAATTATATTACCTTACCTGTTGTTGCTAAAGGGGCTGTTTTAGAGAAGGTCAAGGTCGGTAAAGGGGTAGAACATGAGCTGTCTTTGGTAGCTGCCGAAGATTTAAATTTGCTGCTCTTAAAAGGACAAAGCAAGGTAATTCAAAAACAAATGAAGCTTACCGAGCCTTTGGTAGCGCCTATTGTCCAAGGACAAAAATTAGGTGAACTTACTGTAATGAGGGAAGGAAAAGAAGCGGGAACTGTCGATTTAGTTGCGGCAAAGAGTATTGAAAAGGCGGGATTTATCCAAATACTGCAAGAGACATTTACACATTTTTTTGCGATTGCCAGTGAATGATTACAGCGGGAATTTGCCCGCTTTTTTTATTTGGACAAAAATCTCAGCAGGAAAAATTTTCCTTTTAGCGAAGTGTAGAGGAAATGTGAATGGAAAGCAGGAGGATGCCATGAATGTAGCCGTAGAAATGTGTTCTGGTAAAATCGTAGTTCGATTGGAAGGCGAGCTTGATTTGTTAACAGTGAAGGATTTTCGCGATGCTGTTGATAGTTTTCTCAATAGTCGTAAAGGCAGTCAACTTATTTTAAATCTTTCGGGCCTTACCTTTATTGACAGTTCTGGTATTGGCGCCCTATTGGGACGTTATAAAAAAGCACAGCTTTTAGGCGGCTGTGTTGCTGTAACAAACGTACAGCCTCAGGTGCGTCGCATTTTAGAGTGCTCTGGTTTGGTTCAACTTTTTTTAAATTATGAGACGGAAGAAGCGGCCTTACAAGAGCTGTAAGAATAGGGAGGGCAAGTGATGGCTGTTAAAAATAAAATTATCATGAAGCTTATGAGTAATGAAGAAAACGTAGCTATTTCCCGTGTCGCTGCTGCGGCCTTTGCCGCACAGACAGATATTACCCTTGGGGAACTTGAAGATATTAAAGTCGCTATATCTGAGGCTGTTTCCAATGCTATGATTCACGGTTATGAGGGCGGCGAAGGGATTATTGAGTTTACAATGAGCCTATTTGAAGGAAATCTCGAATTTGTCATTGCCGATTTTGGCGTTGGCATAGAAAATATTGCCTTGGCCAGGCAGCCTGCTTATTCAACCGATCCGGAACGAATGGGGCTTGGCTTTGTGTTTATGGAATCTTTTATGGATGAATTAGTTGTTCAATCTAAGTTAGGTGAAGGAACGACTGTCACCATGATCAAACGCTGCGATGCGAATCGCGTTCATTAGGTGGGGAGACTGTGCTGACAGATGATGTATTTAAAGCTTGTCTGGTCCAGGCCCAGGCTGGCGATGAAAGAGCCAAAGAAATATTAGTAAAGGAAAATTTAAACTTAGTGCATAGTATTGTGCGGCGTTTTCTTGGTCGGGGATTTGAAGAAGAGGATCTCTTTCAAATCGGCTCAATTGGATTGCTTAAGGCCATAGAGCGCTTTGATCTTACCTATGAGACGAAATTTTCTACCTATGCAGTCCCCTTGATTTTAGGTGAGATTCGTCGCTTTATTCGTGATGACCATCCCATAAAAGTAAGCCGTTCGGTCAAGGAACTTTCTTACCAAATTCGGTTAGAGCAGGAAAACTGGCAAAAACGAACTGGCAGAGAGCCTTCTCTTTTGGAACTGGCGGAAGTGATGAATTTGGCAGCTCCTGAAGTAGCAGCTGCTCTTACAGCAGTACAGCCGCCCGTTTCTTTGTTCGATCCCATCTTTTCTGCTGATGAAACGCAGCCGGTTTTATTAGAGCGGCTTAAAGGCGTGGAAGAAGAGAAGAATCTGATTGAACGATTAAATTTACAGCAAATGCTGGAACGATTGTCAGAAAAGGAACGGCAGATTATTAAATTGCGCTTTTTTGATGATCTTACGCAGGCAGATGTTGCCTCGCTGTTGCAATTATCGCAGGTACAGGTTTCACGCTTAGAAAAAAAGGCGCTTATATTTCTGCGGCAGCTTGCGGCAAACCGTTAAAATTTTATAAAAAAAGTAAAAGGGCCCATACTAAGAAAAAAGCGAGGTGATTTTTTTGCCTGACAAGCGGTTTCATTGGATCCTTGGCGGCGTAATTGTTTTTTTTACGGCTACGCTTCTCACGTATTATTTGTTTTCGGAAAATTATACAAAACGTTCTCCCGTCCGGGCCAAGCAGGTTTTAGCGGATAAAATAACAGGAATCGTGCAAAATAATGATATTCTAACAGATAAGGGAGGTAAGCCTATGGTTGTAAAAGTCATTGAACTAGTCGGTTCTTCACCGCATAACTGGACAGAAGCCGTCAATAGCGCCGTAGCAGAGGCAGATCAAACAATTGATGAAATTACTGGCGTAGAGGCAACTAATTTTACAGCTTCCATTGCTGGCGGGAAAATAGCCGAATATAAAGCAGATGTGCGGATTGCTTTTAAAGTAAAATAAATAAAAAAACAGACGAAGGAAACTAAGTATTGATGTGACCTTCGTCTGTTTTTTTATTTGCTTTTGCTTGGTGCATGTTTTTATTTTGCAGTGGTCACAATAACACAAGAGGTGGATGGAATGAATCAAGCGCAGCAACAAGAGTATCAAGCGCGAGTAAAAGAAAAAAGTCCTAAGCCGCCGCTTCTAAAAAATTGTCTCTGGGCCTTTGGCGTGGGGGGAATGATTTGTCTTTTGGGGCAGTTCATTCAAGGCCAGTTTATCAATTCGGTTGGGCTAGCCAAACAAGACGCAGCAACAGCAACTTCGATTCTCCTTGTCTTTCTAGGAACCTTTTTTACGGGGTTGGGCGTTTATGATGAACTGGGCAAGCGGGCTGGCGCTGGTTCCGTTGTTCCGATTACGGGATTTGCTAACTCGGTGGCTGCTCCAGCCTTAGAGTTTAAGCGCGAAGGCTATGTTCTTGGCGTCGGAGCGAAGATTTTTGTGGTGGCAGGTCCGGTCATTCTTTATGGTACGGTAACGGCTTTTCTAGTAGGAGTGGCGCATCTTTGGTTGAAAGGAGGCTAGGGTTTTGTCAAAGAAAGCCGGAAAGCAAACCGTTATCTTTTCTTTACCGCCAAGTCTTTTGGCAACAGCTATTATTGGCGGTCCCATGGAAGCAGCAGGAAATATTTCTGTTTATTTTGACCGGGTGTTAGAAGATAACCTATTAGACTATGACAGTTTTGAACAGTGTGAAGCTGCGATGTTGGAATGGGTTGTACAGAAAGCGGCAAAAAAAGGAGCTCAGACACTTGATTCGATCGATTATATTCTAGCAGGCGATCTTTTGAATCAGTTAATGTCCGCTCATTTTGCGAATCGAACGCTGCAACGGCCCTTTATTGGTATTTATGGCGCCTGTTCCAGTATGGTTTTAACACTTGCTGTTGGCGCAATGTTACTTGACGGCCAATTTGCTGATCAAGTAATTGCAGCCGTGTCAAGCCATCATGATGCCGCCGAACGACAATATCGTTTTCCCACGGAACTTGGCGTACAGCGTCCGCCAGTGGCGCAATGGACTGTAACTGGTGCTGGCGCGGTTCTTTTGGCTGCAAAAGCGGTTGAAAAGCGGCCTAACATTAAGGCGGCGACAATCGGCAAGATTATTGATGCTGGCGTACAAGATCCTAATGCTATGGGCGCAGCCATGGCGCCTGCTGCCGTAGATACTATGTTGCAGCATTTTCGGGATCTGAACCTTACGCCAAGTGACTATGATCATATTTTTACGGGGGATCTCGGCAAAATCGGTAAAGCCTTGGTGATTGATATGATGGCAGAAGCTGGTTATGACGTAAAAGGTCGTTATGAAGATTGTGGCTGCCTGATCTATACGGAGGAGCAGGATACTCATTCCGGCGCCAGCGGCTGTGCTAGTTCTGCGATTGTTTTCGGGGGGCCCATTTATCAAGAACTGGCAGCAGGACGGTTCAAAAAAGTACTTATTGTGGGAACTGGTAGTTTGCACAGTCCTACGTCGTATCAGCAAAAAGAAACGATTCCCTGCATAGCTCACGCGATAGCTGTAGCAGGAATATAAGGAGGAAGCGAATGCAGAGCTATTTAGCAGCGTTTATTGTGGGTGGCTGTATTTGTGTAATTGGTCAATTGCTTATGGATTTGACTCCGTTAACTCCCGCTCATATTTTAGTGCTTTTTGTCAGTCTCGGCGCAGTGGTTAGTGGTCTCGGTTTATATCAGCCGCTTGTTGATTGGGCCGGTGCTGGCGCTACAGTACCCTTGACTGGCTTTGGCCATGCACTTACTGTTGGTGTTATTCAGGATATTGATAAAAATGGAGTTTTGGGACTCTTTACCGGAGCCTTTCGCGCCGCCGCCGGCGGACTTATGGCAGCGCTGTTCTTTGGATTTCTTGTATCTCTTGTGTTTAATCCTAAGGGGTAGGCTTTATGTATGTAATCGATGTGATTGGCTTTATCGTTTCTATCGGGGTCATTGGCCTACGATATCCTCATTATGTCATTTTAGCGTCCCTTATTAATCAGGTAGGTCAAATTATAGCATCACTATTTTGCCATTTGGGAATACAAGGAGTTTTTGCCGCAGGACTTTTTAGTCAGATTGATGTGAATGGACCGTTGCCAAAGCTATTATTTGTAGCTGCAAGTGGAATTTTCAGCAATTATGCCGCAGGAAAGGTAGTTCGTGGTTTTGAGTTTGAGCCTTCGGCCCATTTATGGCAATCTTTTGCCAAACTGCGATTTCCTTTTGCCGTGATCAATATGCGGTTTGCTTTTCTGATGTTTTGCATGCAAGTCTTTTATTTTATAAAAAACCTCTAAGGGCAAGGAAAGGTTGGGGAAAAGTTGGCCAGGAAACTTACGAGACCTCTGTATACAGGCGGCGAAAACAGTAAAGAAACAACCATTATGGAAAAATTGCAGGAAATGGCGCAAGATATACTGGATTTGCAAAAAGCCGTTTCCGATAACAGTAAGGAAGGGAATAGCAGTAATAACACCAATAGCAGTAATAATACCGCGCAGTCAAGCCTGGGTGACAACTCAGGGCAAAATGTAATGCAAAGTCGTCAGCAAAATCAAGCTATTTCTTCGAATCAACAAGACTTTTCGCAAAAGCTGCAAGAACTTTCCAACTTGCGTTATGAGCTATCGCAGGAGTTGGAAAATGGGCTCCAGAGTTTACAGCAAGTGATGGAACAAAGTCAAACTCTTGTAGCCGAAATGGAGCAGCTATTGCAGCAGAAAAATCAGTAAATGCAAAAAATCCGTGTAATATTAGTGACTGACGGCGATCAGGCGGCCCAACAGGTTGTTGAAAGCGTGGCTTATTCACTAGGTCTTCGATGTATCAGCGCTTCCGGCGGCAATCCCACACCAATTAGCGGCCCTGAAATTGTTGCTTTACTACAAGAGGTTCCTTATGATCCTGTTCTAGTTTTGTTTGATGATAAAGGGCATAAGGATTTGGGCTGCGGTGAACAAGCTTTAAAATATGTGGCGCTTCATCCGGCCATCGAAGTACTAGGCGCGTTAGCAGTAGCGTCTAACGCTGGCGGAACTGGTGTGCTGACTGACTTTTGTATTACGAGACGAGGAAAAATCATAAGCGGTCCTGTTAATAAATTTGGCAAGCCGACTGTGGCGCCGTTAGGGCTGCCGCTAGTATTTGGCGACACGGTTGATGTATTGAATGAATTAAAAATTCCTCTGATTGTCGGTATTGGCGATATTGGCAAAATGGATTATGCCGATCATGTC
>URQW01000125.1 GCA_900550105.1 uncultured Pelosinus sp. | reverse complement strand
TATTGGATCAGGACAGGTACTTTTTGCACGAAAAAACAAAAGTGGTCAGCTCGATCCGATTCGGCATCTCGGCAACGTGCCGAAGTTTGACATGAAACCTGAGGTGACAACGGTCGAAAAGAAATCATCTATGGACGCTGCTAAAAGCGTTTTGGATGAAGCCGTTACTGAGAAGAAACTTAGCGTAGATTTGACGCTAGAAGAAGTAACTCCGGCCAATCTGGCTCTTGCTGTATATGGTGATGAGGGCGTGGTTGTTCAAGCAGCTAAAACAGCTAGAAATAAGCAATATAAATCATTTCTTGGAACCTACATTAGTGTAGGCGACTATAATTTCGACAAATCAACACTCAAGGTTAAGCGAGCAACTGCACTTCCCGCGGCGGTTGGTGCTGCAGCTCCCTACGGAACAATTACTGGTGATGGCACAGTAACTTCTGGAGGATCGTACACCGGGACGTCCGCAGAAGATTACTATGTGACGATTTCGGCGCCGCCGAATGCGGCCGGCAGTCTAACAGGCTGCAAGATGCAATGGAAAAAAGGGCTAGCTGCTCCTTTTAGTGCTGATGTTACTGTAACCGCAGCGCCGATCACGATTGATGCTGGCGTGCAAGTTACTTTTGCAGTAAGTGGAACGGAGACCTTTGTGGCAGGGGATACATGGAAAATAAGCGTAACTCCTGCCGTTACGGAATTCACTCCAGGCGATGATTTCTTTGTTGATGATACGCTAGCGCGTAGTGGCATGATTCAGATCCCCGCTGATTCTTCCATTCCGGATGCGGCAGATGTACTGATTGACTATGATGTTCCCGCAATGGTGATCCCTAAAATTTCGGGTTTGACATCGACGACGATTCGCGGGTATCTCTTGTTCTTAGGCGATCCTGCTAAAGGGCGGGTATACAATGGCGAGTTCTGGGACGTAACTATTAAACCAAACGGCAATGTTCCATTTATCGGTACAGATTATGCCAGCTTTGAAGTGACGGTTACTTGCATGGAAGATAAACGCAACCATCCAGATGAGCCATTTGGCCGTATCATTGATTTGACGGAGGCGCGGGTATAACCCGTGCCTTAACTGTAAGATAAAGGATATTTTAATGTTTTTACAGAAGATAACCCTTAATTACTATTATTAGGGGGATTTTTGATGAAAAAATGTATATTACTAATCTTGAGCATATTTATATTTAATATAAATAGTGCTTTTGCAGAAATAATATCCCGTCAAGATCAATTTACTAATAAGATGGTTTATGTATCGAGTACTTCTCAAAGAACCCCAAACCCAATAACGAATGAAAAATATAATGCATATTGGTTTGAAAAATGCGGAGTAGGGAATGATGCTACGTATAGTTTTAAAATATGGCTAACATCATATAGCGAATTTAGTTTTAAGGATATACCGATTGAGATAAAAATAGATGACTTACCAGTAATAACTGTTCCAGTAAAAAACACATGGAAAAATAAGTTTGCAATTAATGAGGGCAATAAGCTTTTTTTAGAAGCGGTTCTACCTTTTGATGTTGTAAATAAAATTAAAACTGCATCTAGAGTAGCTATTAGGTGTTTTAGAACAGAAAGCGATTTCGTTTTGATTTTTACTGATGATAGGCTAAATGAATGGAAGACAGTCATTAATATTGGAGAATAGATAATATTGCTCTATGGATTTAAAACACTAGCTGCCTAAAGGCAGCTTTTTTAGGTGGTGAGAAAATATGGCTAATTGAGTAGGCGCAATCCATTTGGCCGCATTATTGATTTGACAGAGGCTCGGGTATAACCCGTGCCTCATTTGTTTTGAGAGGAGAATTTTTATGGAAGACATCAAGGAATTATTGCCTGACGAGAAAATAGTTGTAGGGTCGGAGGCCGTGAATCTTCGTCCATTTACTTTTGGCCAGTTGCCTGAGTTGATTCGAATTTTCAACGAAGGGCGCAGCGAGTTTCTTCTTGCGTTAAATAAGGTGAAGGTAACCAACGGCGATATCGTTTTTAATGACGGCGCGGTCGATTCGGTTTGTGTGCTTTTAGCAAGTCAATGGGAAAGTATCAGTGAACTGATGTGCATGAGTACTGGTAAAGATCAAAAATGGGTTTCTAATTTGCGTTTTGATGAAGGTGTTGAGATTCTGATCAAAACAATAAAGATCAATTGGTCTTTTTTCAAAGAACGGCTGCTTCCGATGCTTCGAACACTGGCGGTAGTAGCCGAGGTGAAAGAAAAAGTAAGAAAACAGAAGACGAACTGAATTTTGGATGGTCAGATATTGCCGCCACTTTGGTAGCAAATGGCCATAGTTTTTTTGACATGCAAAAATACTCTCTTTCTCAGGTTCTAGTATTATTTAAAGCTCATAGACGAAAGACAGCAATGGATCGACTTAGTTTTATAGTAGATGTTCGCGCTGCTGTCTGGGCTAACGGAAAAGAGTATGAAAAGCATGTAAATGCATTGCAGGAGGAGGTGAAATAGCTTGGCTGAAATTAGTATCAGAATCACTGCCGACAATAAGCAGGCGATTACGGCAATAAAAGAGCTAGTCCAATCAGGCCAACAAATTCGGTCCGTCGGTGATCAAGCTGACAATGTCGGTGAAAAAATATCTGCTATTGGTAGTAGTAATTCGTTTTCAGGGCTAAAGTCAAGTGGCGAAGGGTTTTTAGGAACTCTTAGTAAAATTGGTATGTCCATTTATGGGGTTGTAGAATCGCTCCGACTACTCAAAGAAACTGCAGAAACTGTTTTCGGCGTCGGGTTAAAGTATGATCAGCAAATGGAAACATCGCGCATGGCTATTGCTGGCATCTTAAAGTCAATGACAACGTGGAATGGCCAAGAAATGAGTCTCAATCAAGCTATGGAACTATCCTCTCGAACTCTTTCGGAGATTGAGCAGAAGGCTGTAAGCATCGGCCTAGTGCCGCAAGAGCTTATGGCAGGTTTTCAGTCCATTTTAGGGCCAGGTCTTCAGGCGAAGATGACTCTTGCAGAGATTGTATCGCTTACAACAATGGGTACAAAAGCGGTTAAAGCTATGCTTGGGGCACAAGCTGATGAGATGCAAATTTCCCAGGAACTACGGTCTATTGTTAGTGGTAATATTGACCAAGATTCAACAGTTGCAAAAGCGTTAGGTATTACAAATTCAGATGTTCAACAAGCAAAGCAGTCCGCAGGAGGTCTGTTTTCTTATTTAGAAGAGAAACTTGGCGGGTTTAAAGAGTTAGCAGAAAAAGAATGGCCAAATTCCATGACTGGTGTCATTGATAAATTTAAAGCGCAGTATTCCCAAGCCTCAGGTAGCGCCTCTGAATCAATCTTTGAGGCGATAAAAGACGAAGTGAAAGATCTAAATGATTATCTCTTTGTGACAGATGAACAAACGAAAAAGGTATCGTTTAATCCAGACTTATTAGATAAGATCAAACTGGTTGTGCAGTATACGATTAAGTTTGGAGAAGGCGTCGTTGAAACCGGAAGTCATCTAGCGCAGCTTACGTCAGGTCCACTTAGCCTTGTACTAGGGCTATCATCGAATTTGTTTGATAGTTCCCAACAAATACTTCTTACTTTTATTGCTTGGAAAGTCATAGAAGAAATTCGGCCTATTCTTGCTAACCTACGGCGAGAAGCGGGGCTTAATTTAGTTGTATTTAAAGCACTTGTTGAAACATCAGGTGTTTTTAAGGCGACTCTGATTACAACAGGCACTGTCATGAAGGGCCTCTTAGTTACAACTGGGTGGGGTCTTCTTGCGGTTGCTATTGGGCATGCGGCAGATCAGGCTTTTCGACTTTATGATAATTTATTTAAGTCAAACAAAGAAAAAAAGGATTACTTCAAGGAAAAAGAAGCGGCAAATGCTCCTATACCACAGCAGCTTGAAGGTAAGCTTCAGGCGCCTCAATATGATGTGAACCCCGATGTAAATATGGGTGGAATGCATCAAGATGCAATTTTAAAAATGGAGAAGTTTATTTCTGCAATTAACTATATGTTTCCTGATAAGCATGTGACGTTGACAAGCGGATATCGGGGATGGGGCGGTCATACAAGCGGTACTAAAGCTGATATTGTTGTCGATGGTATGGAAGATCCATTCTTTCGGCAACAATTAATCAAGCTTGCTAAAGATTTTGGAATTACTGTTATAGATGAGGTTGAAAAACGAGCATCCGATTCACCAGAAGCTATTGCAAATTATGCTCCTCATCTAGATATTGATATGGGATCGAAAGCATCTGATGGTAATTTAGGACTGAAAAATGAGCCTAGCACCTACGATATTCAATCGAAAAAAGTGGAACTTGTTATTCAGCAAATTAAAAATCAAGCTGAAACGGATAAGAAAGCGGCTCAAGTTGAATTAGATCAGTTAAATCTACAGATTAAAGCTGGTACTATGGGGATTGACGCCGATCTTAAAGTTGCTGAGCTCGAACTTAGAAAAAAGCAAATTGATTTGGATGCAATGACTGCACAAAAGGCAGCATATAACACCTTGTACGGTGCAGATACGGATGGTTCTCATAAAGATGACATAGCAAAGAAAATACTAGAGATTAATACTACGCCTCTTCAAAATGAAATCAATATTGCCACGGAGTCGCTAAAGCACATGGGTGTAGTTTTAGGACTCACAAATAAGTCTTGGCGCGATAATGCGGAACAGATCGATAATTTCACCAATGCTATTGTGGGAATAGAAAGTCATGGTGATTATAATGCTTTGGGGCCGGTAATTGACGGTGACCGAGCATTAGGAAAATATCAAATCATGCAAAGCAATTGGGGAAGTTGGGCAGCAGCTGCTGGTCTTGGTAAAGATGCAGATTGGCATGTTCCCGAAAATCAAGATGCAGTAGCTAAGCATCAGTTTATGGAGTTGTTCGCTAAGTATCAAGATTGGCTAAAAGTAGCAATTGCATGGCATGCAGGTGAAGGACATGTAAATGACACAGATGCGCAACTCTCTCGGCTTTCTGATGGAAATATGACAACACTGGAGTATAAAAACCAGGTTGCCAGTTTCATGAGTAATAATGCAGCTCAGTGGCAGAAACAAATTCCCCAATATGTTCCTAACATAACCAATAGCCTCTCATCGCTTTTTGAAAAAATACAGAACTTGATGAGTAAAATGGCTGAGATTGATTCCATGAAAGCAGAACTTCAAGGAGATACTCGACCTCAGGCATACGCTAGCATTGATAGCAAATATGAACCTTACATGAAGCTGTTTAAGGCGAATGGGCAAAAAGAGTATCTCGATAAGACATATCAACTGGTTCAAATCGAGAAAAACCGCGCCGATTTTACTCCAGTTACACAGAAAATAGACAAAATAAATAAATATATTGTTTCAAGTGAGACAGAACTTTTGGAAAGTGTGTATGCGGGGACAAGAGATCCGCTGCTTGCCATCAAGGAATACACCAATATCTATACAACCACGACTAATAGTTCGCTTGAACAGTTAAAAAAGCAGCTAAATCAGGCGCTTTATTTGGGTGATACAACCCAAGCAGTAAAAATTAAAGAAGCAATTCAAGGTTTGCAGACAGCCATTGACGATTTTTATGATAAGACAATTAAGCAGATCGATGCTTCTGCTCAATTTAAGGTGTCAATGATTAATGCGAATCCGAAGACAACAGATTTAGAAAAATCCAATGCCGTTGAATCTGTTCAGAAGCAGCAGTACCTTGATACAGCCAAAGTTCAATTGGCTGAAGCGGAGCGACTTACCAATCTGACCAAAGAACAAAAGGCTTCATATGAAACTATAACCGGAAAAAGCGCAGATTTTACAGCGGAAGTCCTTAGAAACTCAGCTACGTTAAATGAGGCTCTAGGTAAAACCCATTCTTATATTGAGGATTTATCTAATGCAGCGCGACAAGGTCTCAAGGATGGTTTTTTAAACTTTTTTGAAGAAGGCATTTTCAAGGTGCATAAGTTCAGCGATGTCTTTAAAGACCTTATAACTAGCATGCTTCAGGAAATGAATAAGATTACAGCCAAAAGGCTTACTAGTCAGATGATGGCTTCTATAAACCTTGATTTTGCACAGGAAAATGCCGATGGCGGTCATATCCAAGGTCCAGGCACTGGGACCAGCGACAGCATATTGTCTTGGCTTTCAAATGGTGAGTTTGTTATCAAGGCTGCGTCTGTAAAAAGATATGGAACTGCTTTTTTCCATGCGTTGAATAATGGGTTTCTTCCACCTTCTCTTTTGCCACGCTTTGCTACTGGCGGCCAAGTTGGTGGGAATGCTGTGGAAGGTGCAGCTGGCCTTGTGGCGAGTATTTCAACTGGAGGAACTTCAGTTCCGCTTACGATTGTGAATGTGGACGATCCAAACAAGATGGAACGCTTCTTTGGAACATCCCGTGGCAGCAAGGTAATCATGAATTGGATGAAGGGCAATGCTCCGACTGTCCGGCAGCTACTCAATATTAAGGGGTGATTCGATGGCGACAATGACTGGAACTGCACGAAAGCCGCTGCAGCTGCTTAAAGATATTGTGGCATTTCTGATCGATTCAGGCAATTTTGGCGCGGGAAATCCGTGGCAGCTACTAAGGCCAGCTACGGTGGATGCAATAATTGACGAAGTAATTCTTAAAGGAGTCGGCGATGGGCACGACTCCATTTTTGTTGGCATGAAACTGCAGAAAGGAGCAGACGAAGGGCAGATTGATCTGCTCCTCAATGGCTTTGCTGGCTTTGATGCAAACCTCGACTGGCGAGAGCAGCCAGGGGCGATTCCTCATAAGAAATTGCCTATTTTGCCGCTTGTGGAAGATGTTTTTACGACCTACTGGCTGACGGCAAATACAAGCCGCTTTATCATCGTTACTGAGATGTCCACGCAATACGAATGCTGTTATTTAGGCTTTGCAACGCCTGTGGCTATTTCGCGCCAGTATCCGTATCCGCTGCTGATCGGCGGCAGT
>URQW01000124.1 GCA_900550105.1 uncultured Pelosinus sp. | reverse complement strand
CGTTTACAAATATTCACTTGCCGATTTACAAAATGGCGTCTCGTCTTACAAAGTGGCATCTCGCTTTTCAATTAAGCCCCGCAACTTAAAGTTGCGGGTTTTTCTTTGAAAATAATTATAATAAAATAATTTGATCTTGCAAGATATCGACTTATTATGTCGAAGAAAGTATTAATTGGAAGTGCAGTGACAGATAAGAGTTTTCACTGAGCATATGAGGAAAGTGAGGATGGGCTATGAGATCTTTCCGGGAAAGTGGGGGGAATTGGAAGATATATATGGCAGTCCCTGTCAGCGTAATTATCGCTGCTTTTTTGCGATTTTCTCTTTTGCGTGATTTGGGAATTTCAGTGCCTTATTTGACTTTCTATCCAGCCGTTATGGTTGTTGCTGTTTATGGCGGCTTTTGGGTTGGTTTAGCAACTACTCTTTTATCAAGTGCCGTAATTTCTTATTATTGGTTAATGCCCTTTGGGCAAATTTTTGTGATCAATAGTAATGCCGATCGCATTTCTTTAGCCGTATTTTTCCTGATTTGTATAGCCATCTCATATATTTGCGAAACTATGCTGCAGAATCGGACCAAAGTTCAAATAGGACTGCAAGAATTGCAAGAATTGAATGTGAAGCTGCAAGAGCAGACCTTTACATTGCAGGAACTGAATGCCGCCTTAGAGGAAGAGAGTATGGAGCGGGCCAACGCTGAGGAACATAACCGTTCTCAAGCCGAATTGCTTGATCTAGCCTATGATTTTATTCTAGTTCGTGATCTAGAAAGCCGAATTATTTATTGGAATCAGGGAGCGCAGAAGGGCTATGGTTTTACAGCGGAGGATGCCCTCGGAAATATTACGCATGATTTGTTGCAGACGGTTTTTCCTGAGCCGCTCGAAGGGATTATGAAAGTCCTCGAAGAGCATTCTCATTGGGAAGGCGAACTTATTCATACCGCTAAAGATGGCAAAAAAATTATTGTGCAAAGTCATCAGACACTGCGGAAAAATGAATATGGTGAACCTATTGCCATATTAGAAATTAATCATGATATCACTGCGTGGAAAAATGCTGAGACTGCTTTACACCAACTCAACAATGAACTTGAAATGCGAGTCAAGGAAAGAACTAGTCAATTACAAGAACTCAATGCGACGTTGGAAGAAGAAGTTATGGAACGACAGGCTATTCAGGATGAACTGTTAAACAGTCGTAATGTTCTTGCTACTAGCGAGGCGCGTTATCGTGGATTATTTGAAAATATGCCAAATATTTTTGTCTATTATCGCGTTGTTTTTAATGAAGCAGGTGAGGCAGCAGATTTAGAATATGTAGAGGTGAATTCATCTTTTGAAAACGCATTTCAGTTGACGGCAGCAGACATTATTGGCAAAAGAATTATGGAAGTAAGACCAAAAATAAAAAATGAGAAAGATTGGTTTGCTGTACTTGGTTATGTAGCTAAGTCCGGTAAGGCGACACAGAAAGAATTCTATATAGAAATGCATGCAAGATATTATTGCTTTTCTATTTATAGTCCGGAAAACGGTCATGTGGCCTTAATTGGCGAAGATGTTACTGAACGTAAAAAGACGGAAGAGTTATTGCGAGAAAGTCAGGAATGGTATGAAGCCGTAATGAAAAAATCGTCAGAAGGAATTGCTGTAATTGATAAGGAAACGCAGCAGGTTATTGAAGTCAATGAAGCCTTTACACGACTGTTTAGCTGTACGGCTGAGACCGTAGTTCAAAAATCATTCGAGACGATTGGACTTCTGACAGCAAACGATATGGCTGGGATCGAGCATGCGTTACAAACAAGAGGAAGTTGGTCGCCCAATACCGTTTGGCGCTATCAACAACAGAACCTTTCTGTTATCTATGTCGAATTAGCAGCCGTATTGATTCGACATCGCAACAGAAAGTTAATCCTGTTATCGTGTCGTGACGTAGCCGAACAGCAGCGGTTGCAGGCTGAAGTACAGCATCAAGTTGACATGGCTGGACGAGTCCAAAAATCCTTATTGCCAGTTGATTATGAAAAGAATCAAGTGACGATTTGTTCTATTTTTGAACCAGCAACCCTTATTAGCGGTGATTTCTACGGCTATCGGTGGTTTCATAATGGGACGGTATTACATGGCTATCTTATTGATGTTACTGGCCACGGCGTTGCTTCTGCCTTGTACACCGCGGCGATTAGCAGTTTGTTAAATGAGATTATGGATAAGGCAGAGGCTTGGACAACAGAGTCAATTACTCGATTGAATCGTTATTTAAATCAGTATTTTCCAGATCATTCTTTTGCGGCAATGATCGCTTTTACCTTAAATCTGAGCACAAGGGAATTAACTTGTATTTCTTGCGGCATTAATTATTTATTAGCAGATACTGCCGAGAAAAAGGGACTTATTGCGGTACCTGGTCTCTTTCTTGGGGCTGCAGAAAATCCCTATTTTGAAACAACTACTTTTTCTATCCAATCAGGTGATACTTTTTATTTTATGACAGATGGTATTTATGATGTTTACCCTAAAGAAGCCACGACTGATTTGCGAGATTTTGCAGCTACAATGGAACGTTTACGGGCAATTTCTACTTCACCGCAACGGGAAGATGATTGCTCGGCTTTGTGTCTTAAAATAGGAACTCTAGAAAAATTACCTGTAGTATATCGATTTCAAAGTGCAGAAAGATATGAGCAAATATTAATAGCATTATCAGCAATTTTTCAGCGTGTTGCAGGAGACGAAGCTTGCAAGTTAGAAGCCGTTATAGGAGAAGCGCTCAGTAATGCCTGTCATTATGGCACAAATATTTGTGTGAAAGTGAATAAAGTAGGTGCAGCGCTGGTGATGCGGGTAAAAGATGATGGGCCAGGATTTGGCGGTAATGAACAGATTATGCGTTACCGCCATTGTGGCTTAGTACAGGTTTTTGAACAGGTGATCTCCTGTGAGAATGGACGAGGTATTCCAATTATGTTATCTTGGACTGATAAAATGATTTATAATGCCAAGGGTAATGAGGTTATGCTAATTAAATATTTAGCTAAATGAGTGCATGCTTATGGGCTATTTAACCGAAAATCAGGCTCTGCCTTCTATTGAGGCAGAGCCTGAAGCATTTTTAAAGCGTAACTATGGTTAGCGGGAATGTAAAATAAATTGAACCAGTACCAATCAGGTTTTTTGTAGGTTACCTACAATGATTCCGCCCAAAATCATGATAATTCCCAGCCACTGCAAGGTGGCGATGTGCTCTCCCAATACAAAGGCTGATAGAAGCATCGCTATAGGAAGTTCTGATGAAGTTAAGATACTTCCAAGGCCGACTCCAATTTTAGGAATCCCAATGGAGAACAACAATGGAGGCAGGGCAATACCAAACAATCCTAGTAGTATGCTATAGGGCATCAATTGTAAAAGAACAGGTATATTTGTGAGGAAAAATGGTGGTAGAAAACAGAAGATGGTTGCTGTGGCGCCAATCGACATAAGTGCACTTTTCAGAATGGGAGAAACGTCACGCGCAACGGTTCCGCTACTGAGAATCACTAGAGAGTAAGAGAACGCTGCTGCAGAGCCCCAGATCATTCCTGGTGAAACAAAGACATTATTAGTCCCCGTTTTTATTCCAGTAGCAAATAGTGATCCAATAAGGAGTACAGTAATTGCTACAATTTTTTGCCATGTAGGAATTCGTCGAAAAAATATTCCTTCCAATAATACTCCAATCCAAATGAATTGGAATAAAAATATAATTGCTAACGAGGCATCTAACGTTTGTAATGACTTATAATAAAAAACAGTCGTTAGTCCAATAGGCGAACCACATAAAACTAATAACAAAGTTTTTTTCCATGGGATAAATTGTTTTCGCTGAAACAACACGACAGCCCAGAGAAGCAACATGCCGAAAAATCCTTGTGATCCACAAACATCATTTACTGTAAAACCACTTGCGTAAGCAATCTTGACAATCGTAGAAAGGATGCCATAACTGCATCCACCTAAAAATACTAGAAATGCATAAGAATTTCTTGACAAAATATCTCCTCCCAATAAAAAACGCCACACAATATCCCAATAGATATTGTGTGGCGAAAATAGATTTCTCTAGAAAAATCCACATCCAAAGATGGTTTTATGATTCAGTTTTAAGCTTATCTAAGCATAGCAGTTTTCTTTTTGTTCGTCAACAACTGAAAATTCTAAGGGAATATAGTTAATACTTGGTTTATGATTCACTTTATATCAGAATTTAAATCAGAAAGAAAAAATTGTAGATCGTTATAGAAAATTAAATTTTTAGCTGTTTCAACTGTTGACTATTTTTAAGATAATTTGTTTTTTGTATAATAGAGTTAGTATTTTGTAAATCAAAATATGGTTTAGATATAAAGAGAAGAAATGAGAAAACTACTAATATAAGGGGAGAAACATAATGCTAAGCGTCTTAGCGGCGATTATTACTGGAATAATTTTACCAATACAAGGAGCTATTAATTCGCAAATAGGAAAGTTATCGGGACAATTTATTATGATTATAGGAGTCTCTGTTTTTCAGATTTTATTTGCATTATTATTTGTTTTATATAATCAGCAAAAGATTAGTGATACAATATCTACTAAAGCCTTGATTTCAGGAATGATGGGGATTTGTGCAATGTATGGTTTTTCATACTCTATAGCGAATATTGGAACATTAAAGGTATTTGCCTTAGTATTAGCAGCTCAGATTATTACTGCGGCTGTCGTTGATCATTTTGGACTTGTTGGTGTTGAAGTTTCGCCGATAACATACAATAAAGTAGGAAGTTGCATACTTATACTGACTGGGGTTTATTGGTTAGCTAGATCTTAGAGAGTGCCAATAACTGCTCGTAAAAACTTGTAACTTTGTTCAAATTAGTTTTAAAGCGTGTTCAAATTTGAGGCATTAATCTACCTTAGATATCTTTGTTTATTAAATTTCCAGATGAAAAAGGAAATGTTCGCATTGCGCAAGTGGATAAAACGCCGCAGGAAATGCTAGCATATCAGCTCGGATGGTTAAATCTTATTATGGAATGGGAAAAAGACGAATTAAATGGGAAAAAGGGACAGTAACAAAAGCGAATTGGCCAATGTGGAAGTGGATACATATAAATTCGGTTGCGCCTTTTAAGAATTTTAGAACCAAGATTAGGAGATGGAAAAAGAATGCTTGACCCAGCGATTATTGAAATCTGTAAACAACAAAATAATGTGCTATTTAGGAGGAATTTATTTGAAAAATATGAGTAATGCATTTGACTGTTTTTTAAAAGAAGCTCCGGAACAATCGAAAACATGGTTAGAAACTGTTCAAAAATTAGACGAGGCTAGTAGCCTTGATTCCAAAACAGAAGAGATTGCTTATATTGCTGTTTTAGCGGCGGTTGGACTGCTAAGTGGTCTTCCTTTTCATGTAAAACATGCTCAGGAGTTAGGTGCTACTAGAGATGAGATTAAAAGTGCAGTTTTATTAGCGCTCCCCGCAGTAGGAAATAAGGTGATTACTGCGTTACCGATAGCACTTGAAGCCTATGATAGTGAATTTAAAGGAAAGTAGACGTTTTGTTTATTTCAAGAAGATGAGGGAATGAAAACCTGTCAAATGTATTATTGGATACATTTGACAGGTTTCTTTGAAATTTTGAATCATTATGGTATAATTTTTATTAAAGAAATATTTGGTAGGCAAACCACCCGAAAGGATGGGACGCAAAGCCGTGGGTCTAAAGGGATTTTCTAAGACTGCCAGGTTACATCATTAATTACGATGATAACCTGGTTTTTTATTGCAATAAAATGAGAAGTCATTGATGTAGCTATCACTAAAGTTATCGTTCCATGTTGGCTTTGTTTTCTGAACTTTAAAGTGGAAGAGAAAGGACGATAAGATGAATTTTGGTAAGCAGACAGTTCTTGTTGTTGATGATGAAAAATTTCACTGTAATTTATTAATGAAAATTTTGCAAGATAATTATAGTGTTTATTGTGCAACTTCCGGGTCACAGGCTTTAAAGATCATTATATCTCGAAAAATTGATCTTATTTTATTAGATATAATGCTACCAGATATTGATGGCTACGAAATTTGTCGACGAGTCAAAGAAAATCCGGCTACTCAAGACATAGTAGTAATATTTATTTCTTCCAATTCCTCTCCGCGGCATCAAACAACAGGGTTTTCAATGGGAGCGGTTGATTACATTACGAAGAACACAGACATAGCAGTTGTAAAAGCCCGTATTGAGAGTCAGCTTGAATTAAAAAAGCAAAGAGACATTTTAGTGAGTTTGTCAATGATTGATAAATTGACAGAGATATATAATCGTCGTTTTTTAGAAGAGGCATTAAATAAATTATGCCTTAGCTCATATCGTAATAATGAATATTTATCAGCGATAATGATTGATATAGATTTTTTTAAAAACTACAATGATATCTATGGACATTTAGAAGGCGATGAGTGTTTGAGAATGGTTAGCCAAACAATAAAAAATTCACTTTCTAGGTCAATCGATATTGTCGGTAGATATGGTGGAGAAGAATTTGTTGTCTTACTGCCAGCAACACCACTTAGTGGTGCAATTGTAGTTGCCCAGAGGATTCAAGAAAATATAAAAAAATTAGCATTAAAACATGAGATGTCAGATGTAAGTGAGTTTGTCACAGTTAGCATGGGAGTTGCATCATTGAAACCAAATGATGATTATAAACCGGCTAAGCTCATTAAACGCGCTGATATAGGACTTTATAATGCAAAAAGAGAAGGAAGAAATTGCTATATTTCTATCGAAGAATGAAGTGGGAATATCTTAAATTCTGTAAAAATCTCTAAGCTGGCATGAGCTTAGAGATTTTTATTAATTACTAAACTATTTCTACGCTTTAAATAAAGGGTTGCGAAATTGAATTGCTTCAGCAATGTGACGATCTGTAATTTGTTCTTCTTGATCTAAATCGGCAATTGTTCGTG
>URQW01000123.1 GCA_900550105.1 uncultured Pelosinus sp. | reverse complement strand
TATACTCAATAATACCTTTATGATTCTCAATTAGCAACTGTTTATTTCCCAACAGGGTCATGCGAGGCAGATCAAAAATCAAATCATCAGGAATTTCAAACAGCTCCGCTATTGATTCGATACGATTGTGCTTACGCCTTGCCATAGAGTCTCCGCCCCCTTACTTTATGTGTATGTAGCAAGCGGAGCGTTCAGACATGGACTTATAGATTTGTGCTATTTTTTCAGTTACCGTTCAAAGTTATGAACTTTAACAGGCGCCGCAAAGCGCATATAATTTGTTGCTAAAATTACTTCGCCACACTCTAAGTTTTTAATTTCATTGCGTTGCTGCAAAATATCTTTGCGGCACATGGTTTCTAGTTTTTGACGATCAGCGCGCGAGGAAAGCGCTAAAATAAATAGCGTATTTAACTGAGAAAGCACCTGATCCGCCAAAAGTCGCGGCTGCTGATCGACTACACAGAGGCCAAGGCGAAATTTACGAGCTTCACTGACGAGCCGCCGAAAAATATGCTGGGAGCCGACTTCCTTCCTGCCTAAAAAACGATGAGCCTCTTCCAGCACCAGCAAGGCTGGGGTCAGACCCATTCTTTCATCGTCGCTATGGGCAGCATAATAGTTAAGCAATTTTTTCGTAATTAAGGTGGATAAAGCGATCTCTCCTAATGGGGAATTATGTTTCATTTCTACTAATACCACCTTACCATTTCCTACTTCCTGAATCATCTGGGCAATTGCACCTACTGGCTCTTGCGTTAATTGCAGTTCCTGCTGTAAATTCCAGCAGATGCTTTTGATCTTGCTAATAGTCCTAAGTTGAAATTTTTGGCCTGTTTCTGTTTTTAATTCACTAATTAAATCTTCTGCCTCGTATTTTAACAGATAAGACATCCATTCTCTTGGCCAGAGAGAAGCAATCTTATAAAGAGCATCAAGCTGTACCTCAGTAAAAGTAGCGCAAAGCGCCAGATCAAGGGGTTCCCATTCCTCCATAGCCACCTGAAGGGGCTGACAAAATGCGTCTTGGGGCTTTAAACTGTACACAACTAACCGGTCAGTAATCTGAGAATGCTTGGACAAAGCCTGATAATACTCATTATGAACATCAAAAATAAGCATGCCATACTGCTGCGACGCCAAAATCGAACTTGCCAATACTTTTACCAGATTGCTTTTCCCTGAACCAGTTGTCCCAAAAATCCCCATATGTTCCGGAATGGACTTGCTACCGCAAATTCCCACGGGAAAGGGACTGATACCGCGACCGCCTTTTAGATAACCAATTTCTAAATCACCGCCTATTTCCGCCAGTAATTCTTTATCTTCTTCCCCCAAAGAACGAACTTCGGCAAAAAAATCAGGGCATGTCTTAGGATTATAAAGCTGCCTAGCAGGATCAGCATAGCAAAGCTGTTCTGCCATTGCCAGTTTGACAGTATGATTGCCGCCTAAATAAAAATCAAGCTCATCTTGATTTACAACTTGACCACTTTCATCTAATTTACTCATGAGATAATTCACACCATTTAGGCCTGACCAGCGCGATTTCACTTTAAAATCATAGACGCGAATATAAAACCGATCTTTTTGCTCACCTTCCACAACAAGAATATCGCCAAAATCAACCATCTGATGCGGCGCTACAACAAATTCCACATAAGTTCCCTTCGCAAAAGTAAGCCGTCCCTGATACATGGCTATCGCTCCCCTCGCAGTCCGTCTTAAAGCTGCACCAATATTATTTTGCACAAATGTCAAAAAAAAATAAGGCTGATACCCAAAATAGCCGTGTCTCTAAGTGAGAAACGCTGAGCAGTCAGCCTTATTCTTAGCGAAAGTTTTTTTGCCCATAGGGACGAATTTGCTTAGGCTTGCCGAGAATCTCCGACCACACAATCGCGGCGCGGAGCTGTTCTGACGTGATAGACGAACCTTCTGACGAAGATGCGATCGCTGCAACGGAGGGCTCAGTCGTTGTTTGCGACGAAAAGCCACTTTCTTTCCCATCAAGACTTTGCGGCTTTTTTTCCGAAAGGAGAACATCTTTTTTATCGTTACTCCCTTGCATCATTATCTGGTCTGGGACCGGCGGCGATTGCGATTCTGGGACAGAAGGATATTCATAGCTTTTTTTACGTTTTTTACGAAGAATTTCTGGTAAGCCATACAAAAGAGCCAGCAATAGTAATACGCCAATAAAATCCATATCCTATCACCTACTTTTTATCATCCAGCTTAGGTGCGCCGCTTTTAGCCACACTTTCTCGCATCTGCGTATCAGCCACAACGTTATTCAAATTATAGTAATCCATCACGCCAAGACGACCTTCCTGCAAGGCAGCAGCCATCGCGTGAGGGACTTCGGCCTGAGCTTCGACAACTTTTGCCTGCATTTCCTGCGTATAAGCGCGCATTTCCTGCTCTTTCGCAACAGCCATAGCGCGCCGTTCTTCCGCTTTGGCCTGAGCAATCCGTTTTTCCGCTTCCGCTTGATCTGTTAAAAGCTCAGCGCCAATATTCCTACCTACATCAACATCAGCAATATCAATCGATAAAATTTCAAAGGCCGTACCGGCATCAAGGCCTTTTGATAGAACCGTACGGGAAATATGATCCGGATTTTCTAATACATCTTTATGATCAATAGAAGATCCCACGGTTGTAACAATGCCCTCGCCTACGCGAGCAATAATCGTCTGTTCCCCCGCACCGCCAACAAGTCTATCAATATTGGCACGCACTGTTACTCGAGCCTTTACCTTAAGTTCAATCCCATTTTTCGCCACAGCAGATACAACGGGAGTTTCAATCACTTTGGGATTTACACTCATCTGAACAGCTTCCAAAACATCGCGACCAGCTAAGTCAATGGCAGCCGATCTAGCAAAAGGCAATGGAATATCAGCACGATGCGCTGCAATTAAAGCATCGACTACCCGATCTACATTACCACCTGCTAAATAATGAGCTTCCAGCTGATTCGCATTTACATCAATCCCTGCTTTATTCGCCTTAATCAACGGCATTACAATCGCCGCAGGCGGAACACGACGTAACCGCATGCCAATCAGCGTAAAAATTCCTACGTCAACAGCAGCCGCCATCGCCGAAATCCAAAGACCTAGCGGAACAAAGTGTAAAAACAGCATAACCGCTAAAAAAACAACAAACAAAATAAACATTGGGAAAATTAAAGCTGTCATTATAAAACCCCTCCTTATAGAAACTTAATGGTCTATACGTAACGTTCTTACAATAACCCGCCGCCCTGAGACAGCTAATACCACAATTTTTTCGCCAGAGGCAATATAATCGCCTTCTGTTACAACATCAATTTTTTTGCCAGCAATCAGCGCCGTTCCCGCTGGACGCAACGTTGTTACGGCAACGCCTTCCAGACCAACTAGCACAGCATGATCGTCAACACTGTGAAACCCCTTCTCCCGTGCTTCGCGATCCTTTAGGATAAAACGTGCCACAAAAGCGCTTTGCGGTAAGAAGCGAGCCATCAACGAAAAAATCACTACAGCCGTAATTAGACTCGCAGCCAAAAATTGCAGTGCTGGCCCATCTCCGCCTAACGCTAAAAAAAGTCCCCCTAACAGCAAGACAAGACCACTGAGTGCAAAAATGGCTGTACCAGGGAAAAAAAGTTCAGCGACTAACAGAAAAATACCGCTAAAGGAAAGCAGCGCCGGCATCCAGCCGCCACGCAATAGCCATTGCCCGCCCAAAAGCAAGCTAGCTGCGATTAAGGCAGTCAAAATTCCAACACCACTACCTACCGTTTTAATCTCCGTCAGTAACGCCGTAAAAATCAGAGTAACTAAAAAACCCTTAATCAAAGGAATTTCTAATAAACCTGCCGCTTGCTCCCAAGGCGATAATAACATATCGGTACCAGTTGAAGCGGCGAGGCATTTTGTTCCCGCGACACCAAAAATAACAAAGACTGTAAAGAAGCTGCGATACCAAGCTTTTCTTGCAAAAAACATAGTCTCATCTCCTCTCAGCGAATCCTTATTGTTAGTAGAGACCCTCTTATATTGTCTTTGGCAAAAGAAAATACAAGAGGGTCTCTATTAGAAATAAATCCGGTGCCATATTAGCACCGGATTGTATTTATGATTGAAGCATTTCGCGCACAAGCGTATTCACAAGTTTGCCATCAGCTTTGCCTTTTACAGAAGGCATTAAAACAGCCATGACTTTTCCCATATCCTTTACTGTTACAGCGCCAGATTTGGCAATTGCGTCTTTAACCAACTGACGAACTTCGTCTTCGGCCAACTGCTTGGGCAGATACTGCATTAATACTTCAATTTCGCGTTCGAGATTTTCTACTAAGTCAGGGCGGTTGCCTTTGGCAAACTCCTCCATAGAATCTCGGCGCATTTTCACTTCTTTGGCCAGGACTTCTAATACACCCTGATCATCAAGCTCCGTTTTACGTTCAATCTCTGCGTATTTGATATTAGCGCGTACCATACGAATCACAGAAAGAGCAAGCTTCCCTGATTCTTTGGCTTTCATTGCCTCTTTCATGTCCGTTGTCAATTTCTCTTTAAGAGACATGTATCAATACCTCCGAACAGAAAACACTAGTTGAATTTACGTTTACGAGCTGCTTCGGACTTTTTCTTCCGTTTTACGCTAGGTTTTTCGTAATGTTCACGTTTTCTAACTTCAGAAAGAACACCGGCTTTTTGACAGGAACGCTTAAATCTGCGGAGTGCGCTTTCAAGTGTTTCGTTTTTACCAACCTTAATTTCTGCCATCTGATCTCCCTCCCTCCACGCAAGCCTACGGGAAGTGCATTCACATACACCTAATTATTATACAATAGGCTTCTGTCAACTGTCAATCTTAACCTGGAGGCCAGTTCATAAACCGCCCGCCGAGAATATGCAGATGCAAGTGATGAACTGTCTGGCCGCCATTATCTTTCGTATTAATTACTGTACGAAAGCCATCTTCATCCAATCCCGCCTGTTTTGCAATAAGGGGAACGGTGGCCATCAGATGCTTTAAAATTTCCTGATCCTCTTCCGTCGCTTCCAGGAGGTTAGCAATATGCTTCTTCGGAATTAAAAGAATATGAACAGGTGCGCCCGGATTGATATCAGGAAAAGCCACAACCATGTCATCTTCGTAAAGAATCGTCGCCGGAATTTCCTTATTTACAATTTTGCAGAACACACAATCTTGCTGCATATGCCAGATACACCTCCTTTCTGTCAAACCAAGGATTTTACATGACTTTATCTTATAAAGAGTTCGTTGTTAAATTCAAAACTCCTGCAAAGAACTGTAATAAATTAAAAATCCTGAGATCCCAATAATCCATCACGCCAAAGCTCTGTTGCGGTGACCGCTTGAATCGTACCTGTCAAATCTTTGTCGCTCGGCATATACACCTTTAAATAATGCTCGGTATGACCTTCGAGAACGCCGTCTTGCCATGTTTCAAAGAGTACATTGACTGTTTGACCAACAAATTGCTTCGCATAGATTGCCGCTTTTTTCTCAGCAATTTGTTGAATGACATGAACCCGTTCTTTTTTGATCTCTTCCGGAATTTGTCCGGCAAAATCAGCCGCCGGTGTACCAATGCGTTTCGAGTAAGGGAAGATATGCATTTTAGAAAAAGGCATTTTTTCCACAAAACTGACTGTTTCGGCAAAAAGTTGGTCCGTTTCGCCGGGGAAGCCCACAATTAAATCTGTCGATAAGGCTAAATCAGGAATTTCTGTTAGGATTCTCCCAATTAGCTCGCTATATTCACTTGTTGTATAGTGGCGATTCATCGCCTTTAAGATCGTATTGCTGCCTGACTGGAGTGGTAAATGAAGGTGACGGCAAAGCTTGTTATTGGCTTTAAGCAGTTCAACCATCTCTGGCGATACTTCGATGGATTCCAAGGAACTCAACCGCAGACGCACCACATCAGGCAACTCAGTGATTGCCTTCATGACATCAGTCAAGGTTACTGGTTCCGCCAAATCACGACCATAGGCGCCTAAATGAATACCTGTTAGGACAATTTCCTGAAATCCCGCACTTGTCAATTTTTCAACTTCACTTAAAATACCTGACAGCGGTCGAGAACGCAACGGCCCTCTGGCATAGGGAATGATACAATAAGTGCAAAAATTCGTGCACCCTTCTTGAATCTTGAGAAAAGCCCGCGTTCGACCCGGCATGGAAAACAAGGGAATTTCCTCAAAGGCATCGGCATCCATAATGTTAGTAACAACATTCAGCTTCGCTTCATGCTTTGATGCCGTTTCTACAAGTTCTACAATTCCCTGCCTATTTTGCGTTCCAATAATAACATCAACCCCATCAATTGCTGCAACTTGATCAGCAGCAACCTGGGCATAACAGCCAGTTACGGCTACTACAGCTTCAGGATTCAATCGATTGGCTCGTCTGATATACTGACGCGATTTTTTTTCTCCCAAATGAGTGACCGAGCAAGTATTGATGACATAAACATCGGCTTTTTCTTCAAAGGCAACAATCTCGTAGCCTTTAGCCAAAAAAAGACCTTCCAACGTCTCGGTTTCAAATTGGTTAACTTTACAACCTAAAGTAATAAAAGCTACTTTTGGCACAAAGGTCCCCCCAAATCACCACATTCATACATAACCACAGCTAAAGCGGTTGTTGCTGCTGTTTCCGTTCGTAAAATTCGCGGACCAAGCGTAATGGCTGTAGCGCCGCTTCCCTGAATCAGTTCCGCTTCGGAAGCGCTAAAGCCGCCTTCTGGTCCAATCAAAAGCAAAAATTCTTTCGCCTGACTTTGCTGCAGCACATCTTTTATCCCGAGATTTTTTTCATTTTCATAGCAAAACAACCGAAGACTCTCCGGCGCTGCAAGGCGAAAAACTTCGGCTAAGGTCTTAACCGAAGTAACAGTGGGAACAACAGTCCGCCGACATTGTTTCGCTGCTTCAGCGGCAATTTTTTGCCATCGGTCTTTTTTCTGTTCCTGCTTTTTACTATCATAAC
>URQW01000122.1 GCA_900550105.1 uncultured Pelosinus sp. | reverse complement strand
CCCGCTGGACGCGCCAGGCTTTAAGGCCTCAATCACACTGTCATTAAACTTAAAAGGGCTTGCTGTAGACACCACAATGCAGTGTCTTTCATCGCCAGTACGTTCCCGATATACTTTCGCCGTATGCCAGGCAACAGCCGTATGTGGATCCAGTAAATAAGAGGAAGCAGTAAATACTTCATGAATCGTAGCAGTGATCTCTGTCTCATTGGCCCACAGAGCGTAAAAATCTTCTGATAGTGCCTTGGCCAAATCGCCTGTTATGGCATAATCACCTTTCGTCTTAAGCTCCGTCATCCATGTAGTTACTTTTTCACTATCCCCTTGCGTAGCCAGATAGAGAAGTCGTTCTAAATTACTGGAAACTAGAATATCCATCGAGGGCGACGAAGTCTTGTAGAAAGGTCGGTTCGCATTATAAACACCTTGCTCAAAAAAATCTGTCAAAACATGGTTCGCATTCGAACCACAAAGAAGTTTTCCAATAGGAAGGCCCATTTTTTTTGCATAATATCCCGCTAAGATATTGCCAAAATTACCTGTCGGTACACTAAAATTGACTGCATCTCCCAAAGCAAAGAGGTTTTGTTTTACACCGTCAAGATAGGCGCTAAAATAGTAGACAATCTGCGGTACAAGTCTGCCCCAGTTAATCGAATTCGCCGAAGAAAGCTGCAAACCTTGTTTCGCCAACTCCTGATTAAACGCAGTATCTTGAAAGATTTCCTTAACGCCAGTCTGGGCATCATCAAAGTTTCCTTTTACCGCTACGACAGCTACATTTTTCCCTTCCTGTGTAATCATCTGCAGTTTTTGAATGGCGCTAACACCATCTTCAGGGTAAAACGTAATAATCTCAATCTGATTGACATCTTGGAAGCCTTCCAACGCGGCCTTACCAGTATCGCCTGAAGTTGCAACGAGAATTACTATTTTTTCTTGCTTTTCTGTTTTTACAAGAGCTGTCGACAACAGGCGTGGTAAAAGCTGCAACGCCATATCTTTAAATGCACTAGTTGGACCATGCCACAATTCCAGTACGGAAAAATTCTCTTTTACTGTCTTTAATGGAGCAATGGCAGCAGCATCAAATTTAGGCACTGAGTAAGCCGAATCAATGCACTGTTTCAATTCACCTTCACTATAATCCGTTAAAAATAACCGCAGTATAGCTAAAGCTCGCTGCTGATACGTAAGATCTACCCATTCCGCAATCTGGTCTAAAGAAAGCTGCGGAATTTCCTCTGGCACAAATAAGCCGCCATTTTCGGCCAAACCGGCAATAATAGCTTCGGCAGAAGTCACTGATTGGCTGCCGCCTCGCGTACTGATAAACATGATCTTAGTCCTCCCTTTATGCAAACGCAATTCCTTGTTCTACAACTTGTCCACCATTAAATTCCACCAGCATATTAGCGGTAAAAGCAATAATTTCCTTCATCTCTTCGTCGCTAACCTCTTCATCGGCATAGAGCACGGAAAGCAGCGTCTTAGTCTGTAAAGTTACAGCTGTTCGCGCTGCGTCAGCTGTGGGGTTACCAAAAACGCCTTCTCCATCATGAAGGAAAGGTCGATTTCCCGTAGGACGTTCCTGACCGGAAATACATTGATACTGCCCTAATGCCGCCTTAGCATAAACAATATCACCGTGAATCTGATCAGCATCATAAAGACCAAAAGGCAACAAATATTTCAGCGAGCAATAATTATTCACATCCACAGCACTATTAACATAATAGAGCCCCTTACCGCCTAAAACGCGCCGCACCAAGGCTTCTGAGGCAGGACGATAGCGAGTAGGATCATAGGATAGTTTTTTGAACATCGAGCGAACTGCAGCAATACGAGGCACTTTAGTCAATAAATCAATCTTATAGGCCGCAGCCGCTTCTTGCTGTAGTTTAAAAAAGGCCTGCGCTAAGGGCGGCGGTGATCCTTTCACTGCTACATCGGTAATCAAGGCATAACCCAGTCGACAGTGAGGCACTACTTGGCTTACATTTTCATGAATTGTGATCTGCATCTTTTTCCTCCTGCCTGGCAATCGGGCAAACGGTCCCATTCACTGCTCGAATCAAGTCTTGTGGCGCTAAAAAAATCTGCACGCCCCGCTGACCCGCACTGATTGAAAGAGCTGGCCAAACAAGACAGCTATCATCAATATATACGGGATACTTTTTTTTCGCCCCTAACGGGGAAACTCCCCCACGCACATAACCAGTGAGCGGCAGTACATCCTTTAGCGCAACAAGCTCTACCTTTTTATTTTGACTGGCTGTAGCCAGCGCCTTTAAATTCAGTTCTGCGCCGCCAGGCACAACAGCCATCAAGATTCCTTGTTTATCGCCCTTTGCTACAAGGGTTTTAAAGACCTGGTTGACAGGCATTTGTACAAGTTCTGCCACATGCTGCGCCCCCAGATCATTTTCGTCTACTTCATATTCTTTGATTTCGTAAGAAATGTGTAAAGAATCTAAAATACGAGCCGCATTTGTTTTTTTCATCGTACTACTATAATCTCCTTATTGACTACTCATAACAGGTAAAAGTAGGAGCGCGGCTTCCCGCGCTCAATTACTTCAAAAATCAAGTTTCATATACCTGACCTTTACATAAGGAATTGACTGAAGCTCCTGCTCCATTTCCGAAGCCGGAAGATTTTCACCGCAAAGCTGTAAGAGAATCATACCACTATTGCTACATTGATCAACTGCTGAATCGTGAATTCCCAGCCTGACTCTGATAAAACAGCCGTATTTTGTAAGTACATCCTGCACTGCCTTAGCTGTTTCAACACGATTTTCCTGTAAAATCGCCATAATCATTGAGCAATTTTCCATAATTCCTCCGCCTTTCCGCTTCTACTATCCTAAAGTAACTAGGCCTGATGAAGTTAAACGCATATAGAACTTAATTGTTACATATTTTATATCCTGTTTAAAATCTCCTGCAAAAAAAGAGAAAAGTGACGAAAACTTTATAAAAAAGGTGAAACAAACAGGACATAACGGGAAATATAGAGAAATGGTAAGAAAACTTTTAAAGAGGTGTCACTATTTTGCTAACTGTCGCACTTGGCCAAATGGAAGTCATTCCTGGCCGACCTGATTTAAATACACAAACAATGCTTCACATGATAAATAAAGCCAAGCAACAGCACGCTGATTTAATTGTGTTTCCCGAAATGGCAATTCCCGGTTATTTACTAGGCGATCTTTGGGAGCAAAAAGCCTTTTTGAAAGATTGCGAAGACTACGGAAGACAAATTGCCCAGGCAGCGCAAGATATTACAGTGATGTTCGGCAATATTGCAATGGACTGGAATCAGAAAAATCATGACGGTCGCTACCGCAAATATAACGCCTTTTTTACCGCGCAAAATGGGAGATTTGTCAAAGATCCTGCTTTTCCCTATCCCTTCCGTATTAAAACATTGCTACCTAACTATCGCGAGTTTGATGATTCGCGCCACTTTTATAGCCTTCAGGAACTCGCTTGTGATTTTGGCGAACCCATCGAAAACTTCCTCAAACCATTACCAGTTACGATGAAAGATAAGACCTATCATATTGGCTGCTTAATCTGCGAGGACGGTTGGTCTGATGATTATTCGATAAAACCGCTAGCGCAAACAGCTACAGCAACTACCGACTTTTTTATCAACATTTCCAGTTCCCCCTTTACGGCAGGCAAAAACAATAAGCGAAATCGTCTCTTCTCGGCACAAGTGAAAGCAGCCTCTGTACCACTCATTTATGTAAATGCTGTAGGTATGCAAAACAACGGCAAAACAATTTATACTTTTGATGGCTATAGTACCGTCTATAACAAAGAAGGGCAAATACAACATAGCTGTAACTCCTTTTTAGAAACACTCGAATGCGTCACCTTTGACGACCAGTTTGAGTTGAATTGTAGCAAGCCAGTACAACCCCAAGATGACAGCACAATTGAAACAATCTATAATGCTCTTCAATACGGCATGAAAAAATTTTTAATTCAGACAGGAATAAATAAAATTGTAATCGGCATTTCTGGTGGTATTGACTCCGCCGTGAATGCCGCACTCTATAGTCGCATTCTAGGCGCCGATCATATTTTGCTTGTTAATATGCCCAGTCGCTATAATTCACAGACAACAATCTCGGCTGCCGAAAAACTAGCTAAAAATCTCGGCTGCCATTATGGCGTTCTCCCTATTGAAGAAGCTGTTCAGCATACAATCAACCAGCTTACCACAACGCCTATCTATCATTTTTCTGATTCTAAAACACAGTATCTTACCTTAACCGATCTTGTAAAAGAAAATATCCAGGCCCGCGACCGTTCCTCACGTCTTTTAGCCGGAGTAGCGGCCGCCTTTGGCGGGGCCTTTACCTGTAATGCCAATAAAAGTGAAATGACCGTCGGTTACTGTACGCTTTATGGCGATGAAGCCGGCTGTTTAGCTGCAACTGCCGACTTATGGAAACATCAGGTTTATGAGCTAGCTCGCTACCTAAATGATTCTGTTTATGAACGCGAAGTAATTCCCCAAGAATCCATTCAACTCGTTCCCAGTGCTGAACTATCCGCCAATCAGTCTGTAGATGAAGGCAAAGGTGATCCGATTATTTACCCTTACCATGACTACCTCTTTCGCGCCTTTGTCGAGCATTGGCAGAGAGCGACCCCAGAAGATATCCTGCTTTGGTATAGTCAGGGCATTCTCGAAGACAAACTTGGCTGTAAACAAGGCCTCATTCAAAAACATTTTGCCACTGCCGACGCCTTTATTAGCGATTTAGAACGTTGGTGGAATCTTTATTCTGGCATGGGAATCGCTAAACGAATCCAAGCGCCGCCCGTACTGGCTATCAGTCGTCGCGCCTTTGGCTTTGATCATCGTGAAGCCCAAAATCAGCCTTATTATACACAAAAATACCAAATCCTAAAACAAGAACTTATACAGCAAGGGAGGAATATTTAATGTACTTTGATCCGGCAGAAGGAATGGTATTTCGCCCCCCCAGTGAGGCGCGCAGTCTGATTTTACGCGTTACGATCGGCTGTTCTCATAATCGCTGCACTTTTTGCAGTATGTATCGTTCCGTGCAATTTCGTCCCCGCCCATTAGAGGAAGTAAAACATCTTATCGAGCAGGCGGCCAGAGAATTTCCGACAACTCGCCGAATTTTTCTAGCAGATGGCAATGCCTTGGTTCTGCCGACAGAACGACTCCTGACTATTATGGGTTGGCTCCATGAATCTTTTCCGCATTTAACACGAATTACTCTATACGGCGGTCCACAGGATATTTTACGCAAAACCCCAGAAGAGTTAGCAACCTTAAAAGCAGCCGGATTAAAAATCATTTACCTCGGTCTCGAAAGTGGCGATGAAGCAGTCCTAGCGCTGCTTGGTAAAGGAGCTACGCCTTCAGAAATGATACAAGCTGGCCAAAAGGTAGTGGCCTCTGGTTTAAAATTGTCGATGATGGTCATTCTCGGCGCCGGGGGGATTGAACGCTCTCGTGAACATGCGATTCACACAGCTGCAGTAGTCAGTGCTATTGAACCTACCATGCTAAGTGCGCTGACGCTGATGCTTCATGAGGGAACCGAATTAAGAGCACTTGCTGAAGCTGGCAAGTTTACCATGCTAAGTCCTTCTGAGCTTATGACGGAGCTTGCCCTTATGCTCGAACACATCGACGTAAAACGTCCCTGTATTTTCCGTAGCAATCACGTATCAAACCTGCTGCCATTAGCCGGTACCCTACCAGAAGACAAAGAAAAACTGCTCGCCACAGCAAAAGCCATGGTCGAACAGTTTCAAGATCGTACATTACCTAAATTTAATGATACAGGCCGCTTTTAAACCAAACCTGAACCCATTAACTTTTTAATAATAAAAACACAAATCCTTCTTCGCTTAAATAACGAGGATCAAACTCTTCTAACTCCAATACTTTTTTAATTTTATTGGCGCAGGCATAAATACTAGCACTTGTCTGCTCCAATTCATCAGCAAGTCGCGTGGCCATAATTCGTTTATGGCCATTCATTTTGCTATAAACATAAGCAACAGCCGCCGCCCACAAGCGTTCATCCCGTACTTTTGCCACAGAAAAATGAGCATAATCCGCCCAAAGTTTCTGTGCCATACTTATGTCATACAACGAAAAACCGTAAGCAGGCAATATTCTTTTTATAGAGTCAGAGACACCATCTTGCCGTGCTGGCAATTCGCTCTGTTTATACTGACGCTGCAAGATTTGAAATGGTGTTACATTCACCTTGGCCAGCGATAATAAAACATCAACAGTATATTTTATATTTAGCGCATGGCGAGCAAAAAAATCATCCCAGGTTGCATCCGGTTGCTTAATCGTAAAAATATCCTTTTGCCGGATAATCTCTTCCTTGATGCGGCGCTTTAAATTGGGGCTCACTTCAATACTAGCAACATAATTAATCAAAGTCATTTCCCCGGAAAAAACATGTCCGAAAAAGAGTAACTTTTTGATTTTCTTATACTCAAAATCAGGTTGAGGCAGTCGAAAAACTTCTTCCGTAAATAAATTTACACACTCTACAAAGTTCTCATCAATAATTCGGCTAATATAAAATACGGTATATCGAGCTTTTAAGAGTTCCTGTAGGAGTTGTTTTTCTTCCCGCGACAAGTTCAAATTCTTTCCCTTAGTAAAAAATCGCAGCGGCGTAGCATCACTATCAAGCAAGTGGTAATCAAACAAAAAATAGTCCCAAAAGCCAAGCCAGAATTCATGGTATTCTTCTTCTGGGACACTTTCAAACGGACCAGCATACAAAAACAAAGCTCTTTCAAAATCATTCATAAACATATTCTGCTGAAAATATGTTCCCAACTTGTTCATAAGGCTTTCCACAGCAGCCGTAATGCGGTAAGCAAATTCTTCTTCCGTTTGCGGCTTTTGCTCTAACGCTGAAAAGTTTTCTTCCCCTTCCAGCGCGGAGATACCATCAAAAATCGTCTTATGACGGTGTAATTCTTCCCCACCGGCAATTTCTTGTGACGCTGTAAGAATATCTTGCCAATCGTATAACAAATGGCGTGACGCAAGATACTCATAGAAAGCTGTTAAAATC
>URQW01000121.1 GCA_900550105.1 uncultured Pelosinus sp. | reverse complement strand
AGCCAAAGCGATCCCGGTAAATACGCCGTAAACAAAGGTTGCAATAAGCTGGAAATAGCCGGTTCTCCCAACCAGCCAAGCCCCAGCGAAGCAAGTGTTACGCCAAGCTGAGTAGCCCCCAAATAACTGTCAAGAGCTGAAACGACCTTCATGGCTAAGGGAGCCCGTTTATCGCCTTGGTGAATCAATTCTTCGAGCCGAGTTTTGCGTATTTTCACGAGAGCAAATTCAGCAGTAACAAAAAAGCCGTTTACCAATACAAGAGCAAAAGCAATCAAAAGTTTAAAGAAGCTATATAGAGGAACATCTACAGCATCGATAGAGCATCTCTCCCTAATTTTTCATTCCAACCCGCTCAGGCATCATGGCGCCTGCCGTAAGAACATATTCTAGCGCGCTTTCATTCGTTACATCTAAAGGAATAATATCCTTTTTCGCCACAATAATATTGAAGCCTGATGTAAGATTAAGGCTCATCGGCACAAATACGCAAACATGTTCATCTGGCAAATGTTCAGCAAGCGGTTCAGAAACATCTGATACGATAAAGCCAAGAGCTCTGCAGTCAGCATGCGGATAAGGCACAAGCACCGCCTGTTTAAAAGATTGGCTGGAATTAAATACAGCAGTGGACAATTTTTTAACAATGTTATAAATAAATTTCACAAAAGGTATGGAGTTGACAAACCGTTCTCCTAAGCCTAGAAGTGATTTCATCAGCCAGTAAGAAGAAAGCCATCCTACCAAAATAATAAACAACAAGGCCGCCATAAGGCCAACTCCAGGAAAATGAATTGGCAAATGCTGACCTAACAGTTGCTCAGAAAATGTGAAAATTTGCATGACAACCCATACGGTAAAGGCAATCGGAAAAATCACGATTAACCCATTCATAAAATACTTAGAAACCCACTTCATGATTCACCCCTCTTAACAAATGATAGCATTTTGACTGCCTCTGGTCAATAAACAGGGGCGGCTTTACAATAAAAAAGGAAAAAAAGGGTATGATTATTCATACCCCAGAGATTTTAAAATCGAATCACGATTGCGCCAATCCTTTTTCACTTTCACCCATAAATCAAGATAACAGGGATTTCCCAATAAATTTTCTACATCGACACGGGCCTGCTGACCGATTTTCTTCATTAAAGTACCGCCGCTGCCAATCAAAATTCCCTTTTGTGATTCTCTTTCCACATAGATGACAGCACGAACATACAATTTATCGCCAGGACGCGGTGCAATTTCTTCAATATCCACAGCAATGGCATGCGGCACTTCTTCTCTTGTAAGCTGAAGCGCTTTTTCCCGAATGAGTTCAGCAATGACAAGCCGCTCTGGCTGGTCTGTTATCATATCTTCAGGAAAATACTTAGGCCCTTCCGGCAGGAGACTTTTAATTTCAGTAAGAAGCACATCAAGATTTACTTTTTCCAACGCCGAAATAGGCACAACGGCTTTAAAATCATAGCGACTTTGATAGTTTTTGATGATCGGTAAAAGTTTCGGCTTCTCAACAAGATCTATTTTATTAACAACAAGAAAAACCGGCGTCTTTACTTCTTTCAAACGCTCAATAATATATTCTTCCCCAGGTCCAAATTTTTCACTGGCATCTGTTACAAATAAAATGGCGTCCACTTCGCGTAGCGTCTGCTCGGCTGCCTCCACCATATATTGTCCTAGCTTATGCTTCGGTTTATGAATGCCAGGCGTATCCACAAACAGCATTTGTGCATCGTCTTGCGTTAGTACGCACATAATTTTATTGCGCGTTGTCTGTGGTTTATCACTCATAATAGCGATCTTCTGGCCAATAAGACTATTAACCAGCGTGGATTTACCAGCATTAGGCCGTCCAATTACAGCGACAAAACCGGAACGAAAAATTTCTTTCTTTGTATTACTCAATCGTTGTTGTCCTCCCCAAAATACGTCAAGTCCTCAGAAGAAAAAGAATAGGGTAATATCTCTTCTAATGACATAACTTTATATTCTCCCGTTTGATTTGCCATAATTATGGCGGGAATGTGAAACTCAGCTATCACTTGTCGGCAAGCGCCGCAAGGCGCTACAGGATTCGAAGTTTTTGCAGCAACAGCCAAAGCTTTAAATTTTCGTTCACCTTTTGCTAAGGCCGTAAAAATAGCAGTTCTTTCGGCACAGATTGTTAACGAATAAGAAGCATTTTCAATATTACAACCTTCATAAATCGTTCCATCGTCGGTTAGTAAAGCAGCGCCTACGGGAAAATGCGAGTAAGGTACATAGGCTTTCGCCATGGCCCGTGTCGCCGCAGCTACAAGTAAGCGTATTTCTTCTGGCGTAATCGAACAAACTAGACTATCCTTCATAAACGCTCAATTCCTAAAGCGCCCAAAATAGCCTCTTCTTCTTGGCGCATTTCTGCTTTATCACTGTCGGTTAAATGATCATAGCCTAATAAATGAAGTAACCCGTGAACCGTCAAATAAGCAAGTTCTCGCTCCAAACTATGACCATACTCTTCGGCTTGCCTGGCGAGAGTATCAACAGAAATAATAATATCACCAAGCAAATCTTCTGCTGGACCATCAAGTATCTCCGGCTCCTCGCCTTCGCTAAGCGCAAAAGATAAAACATCTGTTGGCCTGTCAATGCCGCGAAATTCTAAATTCATTTTATGAATATGGGCATCGTCGCAAAAGGATAAGCTGACTTCCGCCGTCGGCGCTAAGTTGTACAATTCAGCTGCTTTGCTTAAAACTTTCTTGACTGTCGCCGCCATCGCGTCCGATACAGTCACTTCGGTCTGTAAGGAGTTTATGTTGATTTCCATTTTTTAATTTTCTCCTTTCTAAATCTTTCTCATCGGGATATTCAATTCGTGTATGGAACATGCTGGAAAGTACCCTAATAAAAATATCACCGATCGTATTTAAATCGCGCAACGTTAGATTACATTCATCAAGCTGCCCTTCATGGAGACGCTGTTTAATAATTTTGCGCACAGTTGCTTCAATACGGTTAATATTCGGTTTCGCAATAGACCGTACTGCAGCTTCACAACCGTCGGCCAACATGACAAGCGCGGCTTCTTTACTTTGCGGACAAGGTCCTTCATAGCGGAAATCCGATTCAATAATACATTCACTATGATCATTTTCCGTCGCTCGTTGATAAAAATAAGATACTAGCGTCGTGCCATGATGTTGCTGCACAATATCAGCGACAATGCCGGGAATATTATGTTCACGGCACAAATCACGGCCATCTTTAATATGAGACGTTATAATCAGCGTACTCAGCGACGGCGCAATTTTATCATGAGGATTCTCTCCTGACGCCTGATTTTCCACAAAAAAACAAGGACGCTTGATTTTGCCTATATCATGATAATAAGCGCCTACCCGGGCGAGTACTGGATCTGCACCAATTTGAGCCGCTGCTGTCTCTACCATATTGCCAATAAGTACACTATGATGATAGGTTCCTGGCGCCTCTAACAAGAGCTGCTGCAACAGTGGATGATTGGGTCTGGCTAGATCCATGAGTTTCACTGACGTGGTAATATGAAACACATTTTCTAAGTAAGGTAAAATTCCAGTCGTGATAATCGTAGCCGTAACACCACTAAAAATACCTAGTAAACACTGCGTAACAAGTTCGGCACCACTAATTTGATCAATTAGACCTGTTGTGGCAATAACAAGAAACTGGACGATAGAAATCCAAAAGCCGCTTTTTGCCAAACTGTAGCCTGTCGTCACTGTGGAAATACAGTAAACACCAGTGATACTCCCCATAAGACAGGTCAATACGGCACGAAGATCATGGTCGACAATGACGCCAAAAAAAATCGTTAAAGCAAAAGTTACGGCAAGACCAATGCGGCGATTGATCAAAATCGTTGCAAGCAAGGCGCCGACCGTCATGGGTGCGGCAAAATCAGAATAATAGTGAGCCATTTTACCAAGAATCATGGTAATCAACATAACAAGGCCTACAAGCACCATTGATAAGTCATTTTCATAAACAGAAGGCGCACTTGTCCGGAGAGAAAGCGTGGTCAAGGCCATAATAATCAAGACAAAAAAGGTAAGCCCTAACACACGAAGTTCATTCGTCTGCCCGCGAGAAAGCCCCAGTTCCTCCAGCGCATGAATTTGCTCTGCTGTAACTACATCGCCGCGCCGGACAAGTACTTGCCCTTTTTTGATTGTTTCACGGACAGGCTCTATTCCAGCTAAAACGCCTTGTTTGCGTTTTTCGGTTTCTTTACTGTTCAAAATAAAATTAGTCTGTAAAAACAGTGGCGCTAAAGCGGTTATTAGTTGTTTTTCCGCAAGCGGCAGCGGTAATTCGTTCGCTTCCAAAGCAATCTGCTTTTTAGCCAGATCTAGCTCATCATCACGAATGCCCCGCTGTAAATACTTATTTAGCAAAGTTAGAGTTCTATCTTGGTCGCGTTCCAACGCCGCCTCATCGAGCGTCACTAACAAAGTAGACGCCGTAGCCGACAGCAGGGGCAAAGCCCCTTTGACTTTGGCAATTTTCTCTTGCTCGGAAAGCTGCATATCTTCTTTAACCGTATGGGCAGTACGAAATAAAGCCGTAAGATTTTCCCCGGCTTTATTGACTATGGCCATATCTAGATCATACACGTTAACAATTCCGGCAAGTACTTCACTTTCCAGTTTTTTCGTTTTATCGGTATTAATATAGGAAACAGTTCGTGGCGCTAAAATATCACGATCACTAATTTGTCCAGTTTCAAACGAAACTCTATCACCTAAAAAATCCGTAGCCAGTACGACAATAAACAAAGTAAAAAAAGCTAAAGACAAGACAATCCGGCGAATAACCGGTTTTGCATATACACTGCCTGGTTGCGTAAACATAGCGCGCAACCGTCTACTGGCAGACCCCATTTTATTCACTCCAATTTTTCCATTTTCTTCTCTTTGTCAAAGTTATCATAGGCGCGAATAATCCGTGATACGACTTCATGGCGCACTACATCGGCTTCTTCAAACAGAGAAATGGCAATTCCATCAACCTGAGCCAGAATCCGCTTGGCCTGAGCCAAACCAGAAATTTGCCCTGGCGGCAAATCAATTTGTGTTAAATCGCCAGTAATAACCATTTTAGAGCCAAAGCCTAAACGAGTAAGAAACATTTTCATTTGAGGCGCCGTTGTATTCTGGGCCTCATCTAAGATAACGAAGGAATCGTCAAGTGTCCGTCCGCGCATATAAGCCAGCGGCGCTACTTCAATAATCCCCTTAGACATATATTTAGCAAAGGTCTCACTGCCGATAATATCATAAAGTGCATCGTAAAGGGGCCGCAAATAAGGATCCACCTTTTCTTGCAGATCGCCAGGTAAAAATCCTAGCTTCTCACCAGCTTCCACAGCAGGTCGCGTTAAGATAATTCTTTCCACTTTTCTATTTTTTAATGCTTCTACAGCCATAGCAACAGCCAAATAAGTTTTCCCGGTGCCGGCTGGACCAATTCCCAGCGTAATATCGTGACGTCGAATGGCTTCCAAGTAAATAAGCTGGCCCCAGGTTTTCGGCTTAATCATGCGGCCTCTTGCCGTCGTCAGCACCGAATCAGCATACAGTCGATGCAGTTTGTGGGCGCCATTTTCCTGAACCATTTTTATACTATATTTCACATCATGAATTGTAATAAAATTTTTACTGCGATATAAAAAGATCAATTCTGAAAGCAAATGATAAACTTGCTCTACCAGTATATCTTCACCGCTAATTACAAGTTGATCTCCCCGTGCCGTTACTTGGCAGGAAAAACTTTCCTGAATTAGTCGGATATTTTCATCATTTCTACCTAAAACCATTACAGCTTCTTGATGATCTGTAAAGTCTAATCGTTTTTCCATTTGATTGGCCTGCGGCAAATAGTTAGCCCCCCTGTAAGCTGGTTCTGTTTTCACCGATCTCTTCAATTGTTTCCACTAAAACTTTTACTTTCACCCTATTGGGATCGTCGGTTGCAACAAGTTCCGTATTTTTTGCAATAATTTGAGCCGTCTCAGGAATTTGTTCGGACAAAACTGCCAAAGCATGCCGTACAGCACTGTCCGTCGCTTCTTCGTGCGTTTTTTCTTGATAAACCGGCACAGTTTCATAAAAGTCTTCCCTGGTAAATTCGACAGGTAAATCGGGATTCCTCCAAAGGAGAACTTTTTTGCAAAAAACCTCGCGTTCAAAGCTCGTAAAGGGCGGATTCGGCGCTGATTTTATCGTCAATTCCCGCCCCCCCCAAAAAATCTTATAAGAATCTCGCTGCTGTCCAGTTCGCTCTAGCCAAGTAGTCGAAAGCGACTCTTCACCGGTTGCTTCATAGTGTATCTTGGCTTTTACAATACCAGTTGCCCGTACCGCCTTGCCTGACAGTAGACCTTTGATTAAAATATCTCCCGCCCGTACAGTATCGCCCTGTTTCTTTTGGCCTTGTCCGTTTAGAACAATCCATTCGCAAATTACACCGTCTTTTTGAGCCACATAATCGGCAGGCTCGCGGCTTTCCTCTTGCGGCATATTCTTCTCGGCAACCTCTACGACAGCCCTCGTTCCCATAAACTGAATAGAAGCCCAGGCTAATTCCGGAACTGCCAAAAGCAAAGCTGTCTCAGCCTGCTTTTTATTCACTTCATCTTTTTTGGCCCCAGGAACAATACCGCCTTCCGCCAAGGCCTGCCTTACTACGACAGCTGGAACTTGTTCACAGCCAGTAATATGGACAAAGAATATAAAGTTTGATGCATATTGAAGCAAAGCACAGAACAGGAACAGTCCCAAAACAAACATCTTTCGGCGCTTAACTTTTTTGAAGAAAAAGGGAAATCCCTGATAAGCAACCACAGAAATTCTCGTCTCACTTCGCTTAACTAACGGTCTGATAGCAAAAAAATCCTGGAGGCTTATATAAACATAAACGCCATCAAATCGCTTGGTAGCTGACCATAGCTCGAACCCTTGATCAAGACAAAGATTGATGAGTTTCTCCGGTCTTTTACCGGTAACTTTTATATAAACAAACCCTTTGAAATAATGATTAAACCGCATAAACAACACAAGCTCGCCTCCTATAAATCATAGCGAAGCGACTGAATCAGTCCTTCGACTAGAATTTGTTCTACCTGGAGGCTTCCTAACGATAAATTGCTTCCTACTACAATTACAACTCCCTGCTTAAGCCTAATGCGGACAATTTGCGTCGTATACTCAATAATGCCTTTATGATTCT
>URQW01000120.1 GCA_900550105.1 uncultured Pelosinus sp. | reverse complement strand
ATCCTCTGGTACACCGAGCATAATATTCATGCATTGGACAGCCGCGCCAGAAGCGCCTTTCCCTAAATTATCAAAGCGAGTTGCAACTAGAATACGATCATTATTACCAAACACAAAAAGTTCTACCCGATTTGTATCATTGCAGTCTTCTACAGTAAAAAAGCCATTATCAAGAAAAGCGCTCGAATCGTAGGGCATAACCTTTAAAAAAGTTTCCCCAGAGTAGTAATCGGCAAAAAAGTCATGAACTTGTTCAGCCGTCATTTCTTTCTGCAACATGTGCGAATAGAGAGGCAGAGAAACTCCCATTCCTTTGAAATAATTTGCAACAATCGGTACAAAAACTGGTGGATAATTAAGACCGGATATAACCTGCATTTCTGGCAAATGCTTATGCTGCAAGGTCAACCCGTAAGGACGGGGACTATTCAATTGACCCGCTTCAGCACTTTCATATTTCCCAATTAAGCTCTTTCCACCGCCGCTATACCCTGTTAATGAGGTACAAGTTACAGGATAATCAGGCGAAACAATCCCCGCTTTAACCAGAGGATACATTCCCATAGCAAAGCCACTGGCATGACAGCCAGGTACGGCAACTCGTTTAGACTGTTTGATTTTCTCCCGATGCGCCGGGCTAAGTTCAGGCAGCCCATATGCCCAATCAGTATTGGTTCTATGAGCAGTACTGGCATCGATTACTCGTGTATGATCATTTTCTATCAAAGCGACAGCCTCTCTGGCTGCGGCATCAGGCAGACAAAGAAAAACAATATCTGCCGAATTAATCAAGCGACTACGTTCTGTTGTATCTTTTCGTTTATCTGAATCAATACTGAGCCACTCAATATCGGAACGTTTCGATAAATATTCGTGAATTTTTAAGCCTGTTGTACCTTCCTGCCCGTCAACGAAAACTTTACTTTTCATTGTTTTGCCATCTCCTTATTTCATCTATTTGTATAATTATAAGTCATTTTATATTTTTATTCAACGTAACATTTTATACTTTTTATTTTTAGCTCAAAATAAAAACTTCTGCCAAGGTTCTGGCAGAAGTTTTTAGGATTACTGGGATAACCTGATTTACTTATGTTTTCCTATTACCTATCCTATTGGCTTAACAAGTAGATGAACAGTCATCTGCACAACAGAATAAAAGCAATAAAATGATAATAATAATGATCCACCAGCTATTTCCGCGACCAAAATTCATAATACTGCCTCCTTATCACACTAGCCTTAATCAAGATCGGGGTTACTATAGACTATGTGCGCAAAGAAGAAGTGTTACAAAATTATGTTTTATTTATACCGCAAGTGAATTTTTTCCATATGTGCTTTCCAACTATTATCCAATTAAGAGAAATTACAAAAAATTATTGTTTATTATATTGAAAAAAACGCAATTTATGTTAGAATATATTTAACGAACAATTGTCATATTTTAGCGAAAGGAAGGAGAGAAGATGAATTTTTCAACTGTTATTACTTATTTTTGTAAAGACGGTTATCCCGCTTCAAAAGAATATGCATTCCGAAAACTAATTCGTATTTATGATCAAGACCAAAATCTATTTTCCTCCCGGCTAATTGTAAGGTTTTCCCTTACAGACGATTGGTAAAAATACTCTTTCTATGGCATCGAATTGACTTATAATCGATGCCATTTTTTTATTTTCAACGCAACAAACAGGATTTTGGCCTTTTGGGTCATAATATTAATTTCATAGGATTGCCAAGATAAGTATTTCTTTATAAACGGAGGCGATTTTTTGAATAAAATTAATATGATCATTAGCCAAAACCTGCTACGACTGCGCCAAGAGAAGAAAATGAGCCTTGATAAACTGGCTGAATCGTCAGGGTTAAGTAAAGCCCTGCTGAGTCAGATTGAACACGGCGATGCCAATCCAACCGTAAATTCTCTATGGAAAATAGCTGTTGGTCTCAAAGTAAGCTTTAAAGACTTAATTCAAGAAGCACAACCTCAGATCAGCATCGCAAGAAAAAAAGATATCATACCAATTATTGATCATCTGACAGGAATGAAATTATACCCCATTTTCTCCAATTCAAATAAGCAAATTGAAATTTTCATTGCTGAACTTGATCCAGGAAAAATCCACACAGCTCCTTCACATGGTGAAAATTCAGATGAATACGTATTTGTAATTGAAGGAATGTTATTGTTTAATATTAATGATGATGCTTATAAGCTGGAAGCTGGCGACACCCTATGCTTTCAATCAGATCAACCGCACTCCTATAAAAATATAGGTACGGAAAAAGTGCAATTTCAATGCACTTTACATCGCAAATAAAATCTTATTTTAATAAGGGATATAAATCATGTTCTTCTTTATTCATTCTTTCGCGAATTGCTGCACAAATGCTCTGGGTTTCTTTTATAAAATTATCAGCCTGAGCCGTAATTTTACTGGCGCCCATATAAGACATCTTATAGGTTTCAAATGATTGTCCTAGCGTTCCCATTTCATTAATAAAAAGCTTAGCTGTTGTATGAATTGTTGCATCAGTATTTTGTAATAGCTTTGGATATAAGAATTTATCTTCAGAGGAAAGATGCATTTTTAATATCCCCGCTAATTGAGCTAAAGATTTTGCCACCGTAACCGCGTTATTTTGAAGTAAATCACCTGTTTTATACTTTTCAAGTTCTCCAACTAAAGCAAGAATATCATGATGCTGTCGTAATAAATTATCAATATCCATTTTTCTATTCTCCTTATAATATATTTTTAGCTGTTTTGCAAAAGAATCTTTCAATAACTAAAAATCATACTATAAATTTATCACCCTATAACTCTCCAAACTGTAATAAATATCACATAATGAAAAAAATAAGCAAATTCTTATTTAAAAGAAAAAATAACCCAGCTACTACCATTGGTAATAGCTGGGTTTGTTATATCTCGTATGGTTATTCTTATTTATGTTTCAGGTCGTCCTGACCTTCAAATTGATGACGATGCCAATGTTGCCCAGGATGGCCTTGACCGCCGCAATGATGGCCATGTCCTTCATGACATTCGTGACCATGATGTCCATGTGGCCCATGATGATGCTTTAACATTTCCTCTGCCTGCTCACCGAGTCCCTCTTTCAGTGATTCAATAAGCTTGTCCATATAGGAGGAAAGATTCGTTTTCTCTTCATCATTAAGGCAATCAAACAGACTGTTTTCTTTTTCCTGCGGTGTTTCGTCAGCAACAGCTGCCGCCAAGCCTTGTTCGGTAAGTTCAATTTCCATTGCCCGGCGATCTTCTGCTGATTGGTTTCTTTTAATATAACCGGCCTGCTCCAATTTTCCCAGAAGTTCACCAATTGATTGGGGCCGAATCCCCAATAAAAATGATAACTTCTTCTGACTCATTTTAGGCTCCAGTTTCAGTAGAGAAAGAATACGACCTTGCCCACGATAAGGATTATGTGTTTGACAACCTTTCATATGATGATGTTTATGCATCATTAAACGGCTAAAAACAACAAACTGTTCAATTAAATTTCTATCTTGTTCCATAATTATCTCTCCTTTTCAAAATAATAAGGTACCTTCTGTTTTTAATTATATACAGGTACCTTATTAATGTCAAGGAACTTCTTAATTATTTTTCCAAGACGTTTTTATATCAATTAATACGATTTCGCAGCTTACTTTTCTAACCGCTTTGCAATTGGAACTTATTTTATTCTTGTTTATCCATTTTAGCAGCAATGCGTTTTAACGATTTTGCGATACTAAACAGCAAATATAAAAAACCGCCTGCAATCATTACATGAATAACCGCGCTAGCTATGCCCCAGATAAAAAAGCCGCCATGATGAAACATAAAATCACCTTCTTTATTTTGATACTTAAATCATACATAAAGATTGTGACTAACTCATGACAACTCTGTTTTATGCTCCGAGTAAAATTTTCTCGGACTGTGTGCCACAGCGCCGACACTTTACAGCTATTACAATCGTCTTACTATCATTTGAGACTCTGACAATCTCAAAATCAAAGCCTTCCATTTTGGCAGATAAACTCTCTGTATTTCCACACTTGCAGCTTAAACGCATAAAATTCCTCCCTTTAGTCGATTACTATGAACCAAATACATTCTCATCAAACAGTTTGACTTTTTTATCGCAAATCCTGCAAGTCTATCGCATTCGTAAACGGTCAACCTTGATCAAAATAACCTCATGCGCCTCCATATCTTTATTATATCCCGCTAATTCTTTTACAAAAACGCTTCCCGCCATATTCTATATTGTCATAAATTCTATAGAAACTTACAGGCAAATTTTTCTGCGCTATATTGCCTTTTCCTAAACAGAACATTTGTTCGTCTTTGATTATATGGCTTTTGATACAAAAAATCAAATGGAAGATATAAAAATAAAAGCAGCTACTAAGGAAATTGTCCTTCAATAGCTGCTTTTTAGGTTGTCTAATTGATTCTTTAACCATCTCACCTGCGGCAGATCGCCCGTAGTGTAAGGTTCTTCTTGTATCTAAATACACATCACTTTTCTTCTTTCATTGCCTTTAAGAAAAAACTAGAATAATGCATATCGGTATTACAAATATGATTGATCAACCACTCCCGTAAGATATTTAGAAGTTGATTTGCCTGCAACAAGTTTTGATCATGCAAACCACGAAGTTCTGTTACTTTTTGGGCAAATTCATCATGAATTTCTTTATGTTCTTTATATTTAGGGTAATTATACTGAAGCATCATTTTTTCTTCATGGGCAAAATGTTTTTGTGCGTACACAGTCGCTTTATCAAGTAAAGCAGCCATTGAATCCTTCCCTTTTCCGGATTTCATTGCCTCATGTAAAGAATTGATCATAGCAACCAATTGTTTATGTTCTTCGTCAAATTCAGAAAGATGCACACTAAAATTAGAGGTCCATTCGATTAAGGCCATATTGATACCCCCTCTTTATTGTTTATATTTCATATCCATTTGCATAATATGATTCAAAAACCAATTATTTAGAAATGGTAGTATCTGAATAGCTAAAATTGTATTTCCGGCCTCATAAGTTGATTTAAATTCATCAATTTTATTCAAAAAAGTGACATGTTGCTGTTTTTGAGTAGAAAGTTCCTGACTTCCTATTGATGATAAATATTTTTCTTCACTGGCGAAATGATCTTGAGCATAATGCGTTAAATCACTTAAAAGCGATGACAACATTGGTTTACTCTGGCCAGCCTTCATGGCTTGATGTAAATTACTAATCATTTCAATTAGCTTTTGATGATCCTTATCCATTACAGGAATATTAACGCTATATTTATTATCCCAACCTGACAATGCCATATTACCTCTCCCCTTCCTACTCACTTGTTTTTTCGACAAAATATACCATTTTCCTTCTTTTGTTTTAAAAATTTTTATCAATTTTTATTTTTACCTTTAATGATTGGCCTATTTTAGACATAATTAACAGATGAGTTAATCACTTATTTAGAAAACAAACAAAATCTAATTATATTTTAAAGCTCTTTTCCAGCTATTACGACAATAAATAACATTCGCATGTTAAAAATGTAGGTTTTTGATAATTACAGTCGAATATATGTAAGTAAAAATTATTTAGGAGGGGTACTATGAATTTTTTAAGGACTGTAACGGTTCGTTCTAAATTATTCCTTTTAAACGCAATCGCCTTTTTATCTTTAATTCTCTTCGGATATATTAGCTACGTCTTCCTACATCAATCAAACGATATGACAAACTATATCTATGATGACTGCCTTGTTCCCATAGCTCTCGTTAACGAAAATAGATCTTACATAAATAGAATGAATGCTGCCATTCTGGAATTAATGCTAACGACCGATGATAAAAAAAATTCAGAACTTAAAAACCTAATTGATCAACGAACTAGACAGCTCAATGATAATTTCGGATTAATTGAAAGTAAACCCCATGATACGCAGAGTCAAGAGTTACTCAACAAAGCTAAAATATCTCTCCAATCCTATTTAGCAAGCAGTCAACAAACACTAGCTCTTGCTCTGCAAAATAAAAATGAAGAAGCCTATCAACTTTATGTAAAAACTGTTGAAAAACAAGCTCAAGCTTCTATTGACGATATGAGACAAGTTTCAGAATACTATAATAAAGTATCATTACAAACGAAACAAAAATCCACGGATTCTTTTAATACATCAAATCGAATTACTATTTTTCTCGTTATGTTGTTAGGTTCTATTTTCTTAATAAGCGGATATTACATTTCCAAGCAAATTGTAAATCCTTTAAAAAGCATGGTGTCATTTTGTGAGGAACTCGCTGCCGGAGATTTTACGGATAAGCCTCGGCGCATCATGAATCAAGATGAATTTGGCCAAGTTTCAAACGCTTTACTTAACATGCGAATGAACTTACGATCCATACTAAAACAAATCCATGAATCCTCGGAACAGGTGGCCGCTTCTTCTCAGCAATTATATGCTAGTGCTGAGCAATCTGCATTAGCTTCTACTCAAGTCGCCTCTTCAATCAATGATGTGGCTAAAAGCGCCGAGCAACAACTACAAGCGGCATTAAAAACATCAAATATAGTAGATAATCTTGCAGGAAATATCCTAGAAGCAACGGATACAGCCTATACAGTTTCAACACAATCCGAAAACGCTTCCAATCAAGCAAACGAAGGAAATCACTCGGTAGAAAAGGCAATCACTCAAATGAATAATATTGAAAAAACCGTATTTGCCTCGGCTGAAGTTGTACAAAAACTTGGCGAACGTTCTAAAGAAATTGGGCAAATTGTTGATACAATCTCTGGCATCGCTGGCCAAACAAATCTTTTGGCCTTAAATGCCGCAATTGAGGCAGCAAGAGCGGGAGAGCAAGGTCGAGGCTTTGCTGTAGTGGCAGAAGAAGTTCGAAAGTTAGCTGAACAATCTCAAGATGCGGCAAAACAAATTGCTGAATTGATCACGGAAATACAAAATGAAACCGATAAAGCCGTTAATTCCATGAATTCTGGTACAAAAGAAGTAAAACTTGGTACTGAGGTTGTAACTCTCGCAGGAAAAACTTTCAAAAATATTGCAGAATTAATTATAGGAGTCTCTAATCAAATGAAAAGTATCTCTACAACGATGGATCAGATGTCAACGAATAGTGAAGAAATTGTATTTTCAGCCAAAACCATTGATGACTTGAGCCGTAAAACAGCCGAGCAATCGGAAACCGTATCTGCTGCAACAGAAGAACAATCGGCTACAATGGAAGAAGTTGCTTCTGCCAGCCAAGCCTTAGCAAGATTGGCAGAAGGAATGAGAAACGCCGTACTAAAATTCAAAATTTAATAAAGAGAGATAAGCCCACGAACGAGACCGTCCCAAATTTTGTGTAAACCTCCATTGTGGTGTAGACTAGAAGCACCGAATGGAGGTTTCTTTATGACAA
>URQW01000119.1 GCA_900550105.1 uncultured Pelosinus sp. | reverse complement strand
ATGGTTGCGGGGACAGGACTTGAACCTGTGACCTTCGGGTTATGAGCCCGACGAGCTGCCAGCTGCTCCACCCCGCGACGATATTATTTTAAGTGGTGGGCAGGGGTGGATTCGAACCACCGTATCCGTTAAGAGGCAGATTTACAGTCTGCTGCCTTTAGCCACTCGGCCACCTACCCACGCTGGAGCTGGTGATAGGAATTGAACCCACAACCTGCTGATTACAAGTCAGCTGCTCTACCTATTGAGCTACACCAGCATCTTCAGTTCATCGTTCAAGCTTTCGCTCTCAGCGACAAGATTTATTATACATCTTTCGGTTTTCTTTGTCAACACTTTTTTCTAAGTTTTTTTCAAAACTTTATTTTGTGTTATAAAACCGTTTTTCGCTGTCGTCGTTTGCTTGCCCCGACAAGAATAAATAATACCATACTCAAAATGACTTGTAAAGCCTTTTTTTGAAAAAAATTAGAAAAAGAAATACCAAGTCGACACAGCGGCTAATAAAAAGCGATAGTAGGCGAAAGCGGCTAAACTAGAACGGTTCAAAAACTTAAGCAGCCACAGCACGGCCGCCCAAGCAACTACAAAAGATACAACAAAGCCTACTGCGAGCATCTGAATATTTTCCATCGAAAGAGACTGCCATACTTTGAGCACGTCATAAATGCAGGCAACCATCATCAGCGGCACAGCAATGATAAATGAAAACTCTGCTGCAGCCATCCGACTCACACCTAGACAGAGGCCGCCGGCAATCGTTGCGCCGCTGCGAGAAAAGCCCGGCCAAAGCGCTAAGATTTGAAACAGCCCTACTCCCATGGCCTGTCTTATCGTCAAATCTGCTGCTTTGGTTACAGTAGGCCTGCCAGAGCGTTTTTCCGCATAGAGCATAAATAAAGCGCCGACAATCATGCCAATAATGACTGTGCCAGTAGAAAACAAGTACGTTTTAATAAAGTGATGGGCTACATATCCTACAGCCATAACCGGCAAAATACCGGCTGCTACATGCTTTATAGTCAGCCCTTTTCTTACGCCGTGAGATTTTGTGAGTATCTGCCGAAATTGATCGCGATAAATCATAACGACAGCGAGTATCGCCCCAAGCTGAATAAAGACCTCAAAAACACTAGCCTCTGGTCCATCAAAATCGAGTAAATGACCGGTTAAAATCATATGTCCTGTCGATGAAATCGGTAAAAACTCCGTAATTCCTTCTACAATACCTAAAATAACTGCTATTATCATATCATGCACGATTTCTTTATCCCCCTACATTCAACTATAAACTTTCACTTATTTTGCTTGCTTTGATTCAGCAGCATCGCAAGAACCTGTTGGTCTGTAGGAAATGCTAGTGGCGGCAGGGTCTCTAACGAAAAATAAGCCACTTCACTCAAATCGTCACCCGCTTGCTCTAAACCACTACATTTTTCTACCCAAAACCAAATTCCTACCGTATGCTGCGCCGGATTATGAAAATTAGACAAAGCGGTAAATACTTGGCCAGGCTTTACAACCAGCCCTGTTTCTTCCAGAAATTCTCGCTGCAAAGCCGCGCGTACCTCTTCATCATATTCGACATAACCGCAAGGTATGCACCAAAGACCACTGTAAGTACTAGTAGGACTGCGGCGCCCTAAGAGCACTCTCCCTTGCTCATTCAATAAGATACCAGCTACGCCAACAACCGGATTTTCATAAAAAATCTTTTCACACTGTACACAGGTAAGGCGATTTTGCTCCTGCTGTTTCTGGTAGTGAAGCGAACCGCCGCACCAGGGGCAAAAATGATAGCGTTGGACCATAGCGAATACCTCCGAATGTTCTTATCATCTGCGAAAAAGACAGTAAAAAAGGCAGGAGATGTAAGCATCTCTTGCCGTTTCCCTTCTTTACAAAAATCCGGAAACTACAATTCAATAATACTAAGATTTGCGGCATCAAAAGAATGATTATTCAGCTGCCAGTCACAAAATATAAGTTGTCCATTACTGTATTCCCCCGGCCAAGCAACAATTAAAGAATATTTCCGGCTGAGTTGCCGCAAAATAGCAAGCGGTTCTAAACAAAGCACTGGCTTAAAGAGCAATTCGATTCCATCTAGCAAAAAGGTTTCAACCGAAAAACCGCGCAATACCTCATCCATAATCCCTGCAGCCTGCTCTTGCCGCGCCTTCGGCACAAGATCAATTAACTCATCTGTCACCAAATAGCGGCAGTCTAAGTAACGAAATCCTCTCGTATCGCCTAACTCTCGTAAAATTTTGCTTTTACCAGCACCGGCCTTCCCCACGATCAAGACCAACTTATTCGGTGTAGCTTCTACTTCACGTAGGCATTCCAACACACGCAATGTGGCTGACATTGAGCTCCCCCTCACCATGCTCTTTTTATGCCTTACCTGTTTCGCCAGTTTAAGAGGAAAATCCTTCACTTGGTTCAAAAAGATCTAAAAATCTTATAAAAAAAGAGACTCCCCAAAGAGCCCCTCTTTTAATCATCCGTTGGATCGCTGCTATAATCAGCCAACTCAACCTGTAATTCTTTATTTAACCCAGCCAACCCTTTATAAACGCTACGCGCATCAGGATCGTCACTTCGATTGTCTAAATACCGTTCCAATTTTCGTTTCACGCGCTGTAAGGCATTATCGATAGATTTCACATGGCGTCCTAATTCAACAGCAATTTCTTGATAGGATTTCCCATCTAAATAACTCATGAGAACTTTCCATTCCAAATCACTGAGAATTTCGCACATTTTTCCTTCAATATCAATAAATTCTTCCCGGCTAATTACAAGTTCTTCGGGATCAGAAATCTTCGATCCAGACAAAACATCTAGCAACGTACGATCAGAATCTTCATCATAAATTGGTTTATTTAAGGAAACGTAAGAATTTAACGGAATATGCTTTTGTCTTGTCGCCGTTTTAATTGCCGTAATAATCTGCCTGGTTACACAAAGCTCGGCAAAAGCCCGAAAAGAAGACAATTTATCATTGCGAAAATCACGAATTGCTTTATATAAGCCGATCATGCCTTCTTGGATAATATCTTCCCGCTCAGCACCGATCAAAAAGTACGACCTAGCCTTAGCTCGAACGAAATTGCGGTATTTGTTTATCAAATACTCCTGGGCGATTGAGTTGTTATTGTCTTTGGCGTCGATAACAATATCTTCATCCGTCATATTCTCAAAACAACCATACAGATCGCGTTGAGTATTAGCCCGCATTCCATCGCCCCCACTCTTCTAGTTGACCTGCAAAAAAGAAAATGCACTAATTCTTAGTGCTTCTACCTTTTCGTACATGCTACTACAAAAAAATTATACCTTAGGGAGCTGTTTTTAGTCAAGCCTTGTTTAAGAAAGGCCTGTCAGCGCTGCAATCGAAGCGCATTGAGTTTTTCGCGCACTTCGTCCTTTACCCGACCTTCCAGTTCATTGCGATCCGTCTGCCGTTCTTGTCCTTTCGCGCGCTCTTTCATGCGTTTTGCTGTTTTTAAGACATCAAGCCGCAGTTCTCGAGCTGATATCCGATAAGCGCCGACACCAAGAATAACCTGCTGTTCCGTCCCATCAGACGTCGCTACGTAGACTGTCATGCCCCCTTTAGCGAGACGGTAGGCCGTTCTTTCAATAAAGCTGTCAGCGGTCTCTTTCTCGCTGGTGAAAATGACTTCAAGATTAGGATATACAGGATACACGCGCTCTTGTCCGACAAAAGAATAGGCGTCAAACACAACAAGAACCTTATAGCCCTTAAAGGCTCCATAACTTGCTAGCCAATCCACCAGACGATCGCGGGCATGGTCAAAATCCTCTTTATAATCTTTTAACTCTTTCCAGTCGAAAATGACATTATATCCATCGACAAGTAAGTAATCCTGGCGGCGCTTTCCCATAGCAAATCTCCTGCACTCTTTTTCACTTACTAAAGTCAGGCCGACAAGATCCAATCCGAACAATAGAATCCTCCGGTAAATACTGGTCTTTAGCAATCAATTCGCGCTGCACTTCTCCATTCTCTCTCTTAATAAGACGCAGCGTCGTCACTTCATAACCGGGAGTTCCCTGACGCTCTACCTCAGTTTCTCCCAATAAAAGGTTTTCATCTACTTTTCGCACAACACCAGGCAAAAGTGTTTTTTTCGCTTCCGTAATAATTTCGACCTGACAAGTCTGTTTCATACGGCTAAACAAACCGACTGACAAACGGTTTTCAACTACCTCGGCCGTAATTAAGAGCGGTTCTGCCGTCGTATTGGTAAATTTAAAGTCTAGGACTTGATAGGCTACCGTAGCGTCACGGCCTAACTTCACGTAGCCTAGCGCCTTGGAATGATTATAACGCTCTTCAATTTTTAAATTTGCCAGCAAAACCGCATTGTATAAAGTAGAAGAAACTTGGCAAATCCCGCCGCCAATCCCAGGAACATATTCATTCCCGACAATTTCTAAAGCTTCCTTAAAGCCATGTTCTTTATCACGCGGCCCTACAGTGTCATTAAAGGAAAAGGTTTCACCTGCCGCAAGGACTTTGCCGTTTAAATGGCGCGCCGCTAAACGAATGTTATCACTACGATTTTTCTGAGCGGGATCAAACTGGGTCTGAAAGGAGCCGATCACTTCATGAAAGCCAGCTGCAGCTACTTCCTTTTCCGTAATAACGGGCGATAAGATCGTAACAGGCAAGGCCACAGCACCGCCAGACTGTAGATTAGAAAGAACTAAGTTTTTCGTCGCTTCTGTCTCCAACTGAGCACCAGATTCCGCCGGAATAATCCCGCCCCGAAATAAGCTTACTGCCGCATTTTGCGGCGGTTTATCAATCGACTGTTGCCAAAGTCCAATCAAATCATTGAGCTTACTTTCATTATAATGAATTTTAAGCGGAATATGACAACCATAAACCATAGCCTGACTTATTTTTTGAACTCGATCCCAATAAGCGCCTTCATGACCAATCGCAGCGGCAGCAGCCGCCGTTTCTTTCGCATCTACAGAAAAATCAACCTTACTACGTTCGAGCAAAAAAGAAGACCTGCCATCAGAAATCATCAGCGGTTTCTTTTCATCTTCCTGCTGCCATAGCTGTACGAGATTCTCTACTTCTCTTTCTGTGAGTCCGCCAACAGCTACACCTTCTACCGTAACACCAGCATAAACAAGGCCTGCATTAACAAAAACTGCATAGCCGCAAATCGCACTGATTATCACTGCAAGGAAAAAGAAAATTTTCCGCCGCTGTTTCACGCTTATTTCATCTCCCGCTGCCTTAATACTTCATATAACAGAAGAGAGCAAGCAACTGAAGCATTTAAAGACGTCATTTGCCCTTTCATGGGGATTTTCACAAGAAAGTCACAGCTTTCTTTCGTCAAACGGCTTAAGCCATGCCCTTCACTGCCGACAACGACAGCAATCGGCCCCGTAAGATCCGCTTCATAAAAATTCTTTTCCCCATCCATATCAGCTCCGACAATCCAAATCCCCTGTTTTTTCAGTTTTTCTAGAGTTTGTACCACATTACCAATTCGCGCAATCGGAACGTACTCAATCGCTCCGGCCGATGTCTTAGCGACAGTTGCGGAAATCGGCGCCGTACGCCGTTTTGGCAGAAGCATGCCATGACAACCTGCCGCATCAGCACTACGTAAGATAGCGCCAACGTTATGGGGATCTTCCAGCTCATCAAGAATCACGAGAAAGGGAGGTTCGCCTTTAGCGGCAGCTGCCGCTAGAATATCTTCAACTTCTACGTATTGAATCGGCGCCACATAGGCGACAATTCCCTGATGCTGTTCTCCCGGAACCAGCGCTGTGAGTTTAGTTGATTCCATTTCTTGTACAATAATACCCTGCTTTAAGGCTTGTCCGATAATACTCTTCAGGGACCCTTGATGATCCCCTTTCGCAACAAGAATTTTATTCACGGAACGCTGCCCTTTTAGGGCTTCACTGACACTATTACGGCCACAAATAATCTCTGACTGTGACACTTTATTCCTCCTCAGCGACTTGCTGTCACCTCTTAGTTTTTCGCGAAGCAAATCAAATTATGTATGACAAGTTCACAAACATTTATTTGGGGACAAGAATCTGTTGATTTTCATATTTCGTAAACTGAAAAGAAAGTTCTTTATAAACATGCATCTCGCTTGTTTCAACTAGCTTCCATTCTTGGGCCGTATCAAGATTATCAAAATACTTATCAGCCTGATAATCGGCAAAAATTTTAGTTACATAGGCTTCGCTGCAATAAGGCAGGAGCGAATGATATACGGAAGCGCCGCCAATCACAAAAATATCATTCGTATTATATTGCTTCAACTCTTCCCATAATTCTGGCAGAGACCGACATAAAATCACCGCATCATGAGGCTTCTCTTGGCGTTTACTTAACACAATATTAATTCGATCTTTCAAAGGGGCTTTTCCCGGCAGAGACTCAAAGGTTGTCCGTCCCATCACAACCACCTTTTGCAGCGTCTTTGCCTTAAAAAATTTCATATCTTCGGGAATCCACTGCAGTAATTGACCTTCATAGCCAATCCCCCAGTCGGAAGCCGCCGCAACAATTGCTTTCATGCTTTTCTCCTTTTTAAATCGCAACAGGAATTTGTTTAATTTGCTGTCCGCTCTGATAATTTTCCAAAACAAAATCTTCCACTGTAAAAGCATAAAAATCTTGTTTATCAGGATTGATCCGCAAAATTGGCGCCGCATAAGTCGGGCGTGCAATCAGCTCCTCCACCAAGGGAATATGACGATCATAAATATGGGCGTCAGCAATCACATGGACAAGTTCACCAACTTTAAGTCCGCTTGCCTGAGCAAACATATGAACAAGGATAGCATACTGAGCTACATTCCAATTATTCGCCACTAGTATGTCTTGCGATCGCTGGTTCAAAATCGCATTTAGCTTACCTGCGGTCACATTAAAAGTCATACTGTAGGCACAAGGATAGAGATTCATGGCATGTAAATCATTATGATTATACATGTTCGCTATAATACGGCGACTATAGGGATTATGCTTTAAATCAAACAGAATGCGATCCACTTGATCAAATTCGCCTTCTTTATACTGATGCTTTAAACCCAACTGATAGCCATAGGCCTTGCCAATGGAGCCTGTTTCATCGGCCCAGCTGTCCCAGATATGACTATTTAAATCCTGAATATAATTAGATTTTTTTTGCCAAATCCAGAGAATCTCGTCAATTGCTGCTTTCAGATTCGTTGGTCGAAGCGTCAGAAGCGGAAATTCCTCAGCTAGATTATAACGGTTAACCACACCAAACTGCTTAATTGTATGAGCTGGCACACCGTCGGCCCATTTTGCTCTTACTTCCTGACCTTCCGATGAATAACCGTTTTGTAGGATATCTTGACACATGGCAATAAAAATCGTATCTGCTTTACTCACTATTTTATACCTCTTTCATTCATCTTGCTCGGTTTTACTGTTGGTCATTGCCCGGGCAATGACTACA
>URQW01000118.1 GCA_900550105.1 uncultured Pelosinus sp. | reverse complement strand
AATAATCACAATAAGCGGTAATTTCTCTTCTGGTGTTATTTCATTATAACGGCTAATATCGCGTACAGAAGCTGCTGCAAACAGCGCATAACGCCGTTCCATTTCACGTACTGCCCAACGCAAAGCCGATGCTGCTTTTTTGGCATCTGTTACAACAGGTGTCAATAAATGAGGAATTCCATTATAATTCGATAGTTCGACCACTTTGGGATCAATTAAGATAAATTTAGCTTCTTCTGGTTTCGCCTTAAATAAAATGCTTGTAATCAGCGTATTAATGCAAACGCTCTTTCCCGAACCAGTAGCGCCTGCTACAAGCAAATGAGGCATTTTAGCTAAATCAGCAATAATGGTCTGTCCGGCAATATCTTTTCCTAAAGCTACAGAAAGATAGGATTTAGCTTGTTGAAAAGCGTCACTCTCTAGAACTTCCCGATGGGGTACACTAGCTACTTCTTTATTAGGAACTTCAATGCCAATTGCTGCTTTACCGGGAATTGGCGCCTCAATACGTACGCCAGGCGCAGCTAATTTCAAGGCAATATCATCAGCAAGATTGACTATTTTACTCACTTTTACCCCTGCGGCAGGCTCTAGTTCATAGCGCGTCACAGCTGGCCCCTGACAAGTATGAGTAATCTTAGCACTTACATGAAAGCTTGCCAAAGTAGACTCTAAAATATGGGCGTTTTCCATAATCTCTTTAGCGGTTTTGTTAGATTTTTGCCGCACAGGTTTTTTCAGCATCGATAAGGGCGGCAGGCGATAAGGCAGAATCGTTTCGCCATTTTCTGCTTTCAGCGGCACTTGAAGTTCAGCTGATTCCTTGTTTTCTTCACCAACCTTAGCAGACGAAAGACAAGCGACATCTTCTGGCGCTGTTTCATTTTCTTCTAACAAAGGCTTTTCCCTGTCATAAAAACTGTTTTTTTGCATATCATGAGACAAAAAGTCATCTTTTACTACTTTTTTTTCCCTCTCTTGATTATAAAAAGCATTTGATGACTTGGCAATAGGTTCCTCGTCACCTATTTCGTCATCTTGCTGGCGCCGTCGCTCCTCTAACGCACAAGCTAAGCTTTCCTTAGCCTGCAACAAGCCTTCGTCCGCCTTATCTTTTGCCTTGATTAGCGTTTCACCTAACGACCAATTCGTTGCCACCATTAAAGCACCAATCACCGCAGCAGTTAACAAAACAAAAGTCCCATAAAAACCAAACAGCTTGCGCAAGCCAAACACAATGAGCCCGCCAGATAATCCGCCGCCATTAATGAGACTCTCGGGATAAATTTCTTGATTTAGGGGCGTTAACCAGTGATGATATAGCGCTAAAAAAAATAAAAAAAGCAAAACAAGCGCGACAAATTTAAGTGAAAAACTGATGCCTCGCCGCATCCAGACATAACGCGAACCAATAATTATGATAACAAGCGGAACTACTAACGCACCAATACCAAAAGCATAATGCAGCACTTTCGCCGTCAGTAAACCAACAGCGCCTGTACTGAGATCAAGTAAACTAATCATTGAAATAAGGCCAAGTGCTACAAGAAAAATACCCCATAATTCGTATTTAAACTCGGAGGATACTCCCGAGAAAAAGTTCAACAATGCAACCACCTCTGAGGAAATTTTCTACATTTGCCTAAGAAAACCTTTTTTTCCAAATAGACTCAAAACAAAGCCGCAAAAAAACGCTCTCTAAAGTTAAGAGCGTTTGGTAAGAATGCGCCCTGGTTGCAATTCAGGTCGCAAATAATCAGCGGGATCAGTCGATAAAAGCCGAACAAGACGATACTTACTGACAGAAAGCTCTTCAGCGAAAATGTTGCAGCCTAAATAACGCATCTGCTTATAGCCATGCTCTGGATTTGCTTCAGGAAATACAGCTTCCGGCGGCATTATTGTCCAAAGAATCATGATAAGAGCGTTCCTTTGGCTATCTTCTTGTATTCAATCAGTTGCTGTAATTTTTGCATAGCCTGAGAAACGCCGCCAATTTCGCCAATTAGGCCATAATTTACAGCATCTCTGCCGCCGACTGATGTGCCGATATCTCGCGACAAATCACCAATTTTGTAAAGCAGTTCTTTCCATTTTTCTTCAGCAATATGTGAATGAGAAACAACAAATTTATTGACTCTTTCTTGCATTTTCTCCAAATAGTCAAAAGAACTTTGCGCACCAATTACTAGCCCTGTTAGGCGGATTGGATGAATCGTCATTGTAGCACTTTCGACAATAAAAGAGTGAGTTGCCGAAACAGCAATTGGTACGCCAATACTATGTCCGCCGCCCAAGACAATGGATACGGAGGGCTTAGACATACTGGCAATCATTTCGGCAATGGCTAAACCTGCTTCTACATCACCGCCAACCGTGTTCAAAAGCAGCATAAACCCTTCAATATCGGGATTTTGTTCAATAGCTACAAGCTGGGGCATCACATGCTCATACTTTGTTGTTTTATTATTAGGCGGTAAAATCATATGTCCTTCAATCTGGCCAATAATCGTCATCACATGCAAATTACTTTTTGCTGTAGGAATTTCTGTTGTACCAAGGTCCTCTATGGCTTCAGCAGACGGCGATTTAGCTAGCGATGTTTTTGACTTTTCTTGCTGTGGCACATTCGTTTTATCAGGACTTGGGGCAACAACTGGGTTGTCATCATGAATCACAAGTACATCCCTCCATTGATACAATACTTTTCTATTGCTAGTATTGACCATAGAGCCCATAATTCATACGTTGCTTTCGCCTAAGCGCAAAAGATGATCCGCCTAATAAGGCGGATCATCAAAAACCAGTATTTAATTTCCAGTTAAATTACACTTCCATGATAATTGGCAAAATCATCGGACGGCGCCGCGTACGTTCATACAGATATTTCCCTAACGTATCCCGTACAGTTGATTTAATTGCCGCCCACTCAGTTACACCATTACCACTACACTTTTCAAGGGCTTGCTCTACGCGCGTACGCGCTTCATCCATAAGCTGTTCTGACTCTCTTACATAAACAAAGCCACGCGAAACAATATCAGGTCCGGCTACAACACAGCCTTTTTGTTTGTCCATTGTAACCACAACAATCAAAATGCCATCTTGTGATAATTGACGACGATCGCGCAATACAATATTGCCGACATCACCGACACCTAAGCCATCAACAAGTACTTTACCTGCTGTGACTTTACCATTAATCTGGGCCTTATCCTGACTAATTTCTAAAACTTGGCCGTTTTCACCAACAAGAATATTCTGTTTTTCCATACCAAGTTCTTGCGCTAATTTGGCATGTTTAATTAAATGCCGGTACTCGCCGTGAACAGGAATGAAAAATTTGGGACGAATTAAATTATGAATCATCTTTAATTCTTCTTGACTAGCGTGTCCAGATACGTGAATACCCGAATTTTTATCATAAATCACTTCTGCCCCTTGCTTAAACAAGAAGTCAATCGTTCTAGCAACAGATTTTTCATTCCCAGGAATGGGTGTTGCCGAGATAATCACTGTGTCCCCTGGTACAATATCAACCTTTTTATGATCAGACATAGCCATACGCGTTAAAGCGGACATCGGCTCGCCTTGACTGCCTGTTGTCAAAATAACTACACCTGAAGCGGGATAATTATTAATTTCATCAATATCAATAAGAATCCCTTCGGGAATGTTCATATAACCAAGTTCCATAGCAATATTCACTACATTGACCATGCTGCGGCCAATAATAGCCACCTTGCGCCTATACTTGCAGGCCATGTCAATCGCCTGTTGCAAACGATGAATATTGGAAGAAAAAGTTGCAATAATAATGCGTTCTCTGGCATTGCGGAATGTTTCATCAAAAGCAATACCGACTGAACTCTCGCTTTTGGTATAACCAGGTCTTTCTGCATTCGTACTGTCAGCTAACAGTGCAAGAACGCCTTGGTCGCCTAGTTCTGCAAAACGGTGAAAATCAGTTACTTTACCGTCTACGGGAGTTTGATCGAGCTTGAAATCGCCGGTATGGACAATCGTACCAAGCGGCGTTTTTATGGACAAAGAAACAGCATCGGCAATGCTGTGACTTACACGAATAAAACCAACTTTAAAAATTCCCAACTGAATTTGATCTCCCGGCTGAACCGGAACAAGATTGGCTGTCGAAACATTATTTTCTTTCAAGCGACCTTGCAAAATTCCCAGAGTCAATCGCGTACCATAAACAGGTACATTCAGTTGTTTCAATACGTAGGGCAACGCCCCAATATGGTCTTCATGGCCATGAGTTAAAACAATCGCTTTAATCATGTCACGATTTTCAATCAAATAAGAAATATCAGGAATGACAAGATCAATCCCTAACATGTCATCTTCAGGAAACATTAGGCCGGAATCAATAACAAGTATCTCATCGCCATAACGAACGACAGTCATATTTTTTCCGATTTCGCCTAAGCCACCCAAAGGAATAATCTGAATTTTCTGCGGTATTTTAGCCAATAAAATATACACCTCCAAAAAAACAAGTAGATTCAATTACCATAAAAGCAAGCATAGTAAAATTGCCGATTTATTTGTCCGCTCTCTCATCGGTAAAAGCCGTTCATTTACTTACAAAAAACTACTGCCGAACAATTCTTCCAGATTTATTATACACTATTTACATGTTAGCAACAAGCAAAACTTATAATTGCAACTTTATTATATACGGATTTAGATAAAGTAATACAAATGTAACACAAAGTAATACAAAAGGCTTGCCACAACAAGTAGCAAGCCTCTCTGCAGTCTTTTTTCTTTTAAGTTTTTAATGATAATTTATAGGGATAGCGACTGAGCCAGCTTCACGGTTGCCGCAATTTGAAGACGCTCCTGTTCTGTCGCTGCGATCAGCGGCAACCGTAACGGCCCTACCGCAAGGCCTAACATGGACACGGCTGTTTTAACAGGAATCGGATTTGTTGTGATGAAGAGTCCTTTATAAATGGCTAAGAGAGCCTGATGTAATTTAGCGGCACGTTTCGTATCGCCTGCCAAGAAAGACTGTATCATGCTCTGCATGGGCTTTCCAGCAATATGCGCAGCTACGCTGATTACGCCATGAGCGCCGACAGCTAAGCCTGGTAAAGCTAATGAATCATCACCGCTGTAGACTAAAAAGTCCTCAGGCGTATTGCTGACAACCTCAGCAAACTGATCAAGATTGCCGCTTGATTCTTTGACAGCTACGATATTTTTTATTTCACTAAGACGAATAATCGTACTAGGCAAGATATTGGAAGCGGTTCGGCCTGGCACATTATAAATAACAATCGGCAAAGTCGTTGCATTTGCTACTGCTTTAAAGTGCTGATAAAACCCTTCTTGCGGCGGTTTATTATAATAAGGGCCTACTACCAAAGCGCCATGTACGCCTACTGCTTCAGCAGCTTGCGTCATATCGATGGTAGATTGCGTATCGTTCGTTCCAGTACCAGCAATAACGGTCGCTTTATCGCCTACTGCGGCCAGTACTGTTTTAAAAAGTTCAATTTTCTCTTGCTTCGTCATTGTAGCAGCTTCGCCAGTACTGCCAGCAACAACGAGTCCGTCTGATCCGTTACTGACAAGATACTGAGCCAATTGACTCGCGGCTTCATAATTGACCGAGCCATTGTCATGAAAAGGCGTGACCATAGCTGTTAATATTCGGCCAAAAGAATTCATGTAATTTCCTCCTCAGATAAAAAGCGTCTGCCTGTTAGGCCAGGCCAAACCGTTCATGAAGCGCTAAGAGTGCAGCTTTTACATCATCTTGCCGCACTAGTGCTGAAATGGAGGTGTGCGAATCTACTGTTTGCAAAATTTCGATTCGGCTTGTTGTCAAGGCATCAACGAAATTCGCCATAACCCCAGGAACTTCGCGCATACCGCCGCCAACTACAGAAACCTTAGCACAATCAGCTAAAATTTCTGGAGAAAAGTCAAGGTCTTTTAGCTTGGTCTGCGCAAGCGGAATATATTCCTGTTTTACTGTAAACATAATCTGCCCAGGATGAACATTAATCAGATCAACGCTAATATTGTTTTCCGCCATAGCCCGAAAAACCTGAGATGCTGCTTCATGGGACGCTGTCGAGTTTACATCAATCTTAACCTGAGCGATCGAACCAAGATAAGCAACACCGGTAGCGACTCGATCAGACACGGCAGAACCTTCACCAGTTTCTGCCGCTAAGGTTGTAATGAGCGTGCCAGGAGCGTCACTGAAAGTTGACTTTACAACAAGCGGGATATTTTTCTGCATAGCAATTTCTACCGCTCGTGGATGAATCACTTTCGCACCTTGATGCGCCATTTGGCAAATTTCACCATAACTCACACAGTCAAGAATCCGGGCATTCGTAACCATCCGTGGATCAGCTGTCATAATTCCATCTACATCTGTATAAATTTCTACGCGCTCTGCCTCTAAGGCGGCGCCAAGCGCAGCGCCTGTCGTATCACTGCCGCCCCGCCCTAGAGTGGTAAATTCACCATTTTTTGTGACACCTTGAAAACCACAAACCACAGGAATTTTACCGGCCTTAAGCAATCGTAGCAAAGGAGCTGTATCAATTTTTAGAATGCGTGCGTTGGTAAATTGATCATCTGTAATAATGCCGGCTTGACCGCCTGTCAGCATTACGCTAGCCACATCGGCAACTTGCAGCGTTGCTGCCATAACGGAAGCAGAAATCATTTCACCGCAGTAAAGCAGTGAATCCACTTCTCGCTTTGCTACTTTAGGATTGGCTTCGTTAAGGACTGATAACAGCGTATCTGTCGCATAAGGAGCGCCTTTCCGCCCCATGGCTGATACAACAACTACTGGTGCATACCCTTCAGCCATAGCTTCTTTTACTTTCTTAACAACCCGTTGGCGTGCCTCTGGCGTAGCCACAGAAGTCCCGCCAAATTTCTGAACAAGTATCCGCATTTACGACACCTCAAACTAATTCTTCTTGAATCATATACTCGGCAATTTGGAGCGCGTTCAGTGCGGCGCCTTTTCGAATCTGGTCGCCTGTTACCCAAAGATTCAAACCGTATTGTACCGACTTATCAGGACGAATTCGTCCGACAAAAACATCATCTTTATCAGAAGTAAACAGCGGCATAGGATAGATCTGCTGCGCTGGATCGTCTTCTACAATCACGCCTGGGAAAGCTGCCAAAACCTCTTTAGCTGCCTCGACAGAAAGCGGCCCTTCAAGTTCCAGATTAATGGATTCAGAATGGCTGCGATATACGGGAACGCGTACTGTTGTTGCCGTTATACCTATAGTATAGTCATTTAAGATCTTATGTGTTTCATGTACCATTTTCATTTCTTCTTTGGTATAGCCGTCTTCCACAAAAACATCAATCTGTGGCAGTAAATTAAAAGCAATCTGGTAATGCTTTGGTAAGGAAGCGCTAGGCAAAATATTCGCTTCAACCGAACGATGATTCATGACAGCTTCCACCTGATTCGTTAATTCTTCGATGCCTTCTTTACCA
>URQW01000117.1 GCA_900550105.1 uncultured Pelosinus sp. | reverse complement strand
CCATCCGCAGGTGTCGTTTAAGCTGATTAATCAACAGCGACTTGTTTTATCAACGCCGGGAACAGGCAAACTGTCTGATGCGGCAGCGAGTCTTTATGGTCATAAGATTGTTCCTGATATTTTGACAGTGGATTTTGCTTATGAAGGGATTGAAATTACCGGGATTGTAGCGAAACCAAATCTCATCAAAGGAACGCGGTCGTGGCAAACCTTCATTGTTAATGAGCGAGTCATTCAAAATCGGATGATGGCTAAAGCACTTGACAATGCCTATCACTCACTTTTGCCGAAATCAGGCTATCCGCTAGCTGTTTTATCTTTGAAAATTTCACCAGACACAGTGGATGTTAATGTACATCCGCAAAAAGCGGAAATTAAATTTAGCAATGATCAGTTGATTTATCAGGCATTATATCGTGCCGTAAAATCAGTTTTATTGAATCCAGGCTCGCTCATAGCGTCCGCAGCCAGTGCGCCAGAAATGTCACAGCACAGCACGGAAAAAATCCAACAAATTTCCTTTGAAAATATTGCTGCTATTCCTCACAGGAGTGAAGTTCGCGAAAGCTTTGGCGAGAATTGGCAGCCCTATCATGATGCTCCCGCTGCTGTTTCCTTTGCCGAAGCGCGGCAGGCGCTGCAAGAGCAGGATTCCTTTTCGCAGGAAACAGCGGCTATTGGAGCGGTTGCTAGGGAGGCAGAATGTGCTTCACAGACGGCAGCGGTTGCTGATTCGCTCCCGGCGGCTGAAGGCAGTGATTTTTCCGGTGAACTCTATCCACTAGGACAAGTAGATAACTGCTATATTATTGCCCAAGGCAATGATGGACTGTATATTATTGATCAGCATGCAGCGCATGAACGCATTCTTTATGATAAAATGAGCAGTGCTGCCGATCGGATTCCTAGTCAACAACTGCTTGTGCCGCAATTATTGGATGTGCAGGAAGTAGAAGCCGACTTGATTCTTGATTATCAAGGACTTTTTTATGAACTTGGATTTTCCCTGGAAGCGGCGGGCCCTGCCACAATTCGTCTCTTAGAAGTTCCGGCTGATATTCATTCGGCTTATGCCGAGGCTTATATTCGCGATATTTTACAGCTGTTAGAAAGTGATACAAGGCCCACACCGCAAGCATTGCGTCATTCCTGCTTGCAGCTTGCCGCTTGTCATGGCGCCATTCGGGCTGGCGAACGACTCAATATGCGCCAAATGCAGGCTCTCATCGGCTCGCTTGTACAGACACAGCTGCCTTATGCCTGTCCTCACGGGCGTCCCGCTATGATTCGTTTTACACCACAGGATCTAAGTCGTTTTTTCAAACGAACCTAAAGATACTCTGGTAATAGATAAATAGGTGGTTAGATGGTAACAGATATTTTCATTACAACAGGCCAGCGGCCGAATAATGATGTAGTTGATATGGCTGAATCGCTTGCGAAAGAGTGGAAAATTCCTTTTGTGCGGCGCGAAAAAGAGTCGATCGAACAAATGTTCTTAAAAGCGCCGGCTATACTTGTTTGCACTAAAGAAGGACCTGTGCTGCATACTCCGGCAGGTGCTCATTCTTTTCATTTGAATTTAGCGTATTTACGTATAAAAAACCTAAAAAAAGGAAATCATGACCATATGATAACAGCGATGAATCTGCGGTCGGGACTTCGTTTGCTTGATTGTACGCTGGGATTGGCCACTGATGCGATTGTAGCGAGCTTTGCCCTTGGCGCAGTTGGTCAGGTAGTAGGCTTAGAAAGCGAAAAGGCTTTAGCTGCTGTAACAACATACGGACTTAAGCATTTTACAGCTGATGAACAGGATGTTACGCAGGCACTGCGCCAGATCACTGTTCAGGCTGCTTCTTACGAAACTTTTCTTAAAAGTCAGCCTGATAACTCTTTTGATGTAGTTTACTTTGATCCCATGTTTCGCCATCCGGTCACGAAAAGTTCTCAATTTAAACCACTACGTACTTTGGCGAATCCTTCGCCTTTATCGATAGAGGCTTTAGCTGAAGCTAAGCGTGTGGCGAAAGAACGTGTTGTTTTAAAGGAAACGCGAGGCAGCAGGGAATTTAGTCGACTGGGATTTACTGATTTTGTCGGCGGCCGCTATAGTCGCATTCAGTATGGTTTGTGGCAAAAGGCGGTGACATAAGTGAAACGGCTTATTGTGATTTTAGGCCCTACGGCTGTAGGTAAAACAAAGCTTAGTATTGAGCTGGCACAACGACTTAATACCGAAATTATTTCTGGCGACTCCATGTTGATTTATCGTGGTTTTGATATTGGTACGGCAAAGCCGACAGAAGCGGAAAAAGCGGGGATTCCCCATCATTTAATCGACATATTAGCGCCTGCTGACGAATATACTGTAGTAGACTTTCAAAAACAGGCAGCACTTTATATTGAAACACTAAATCATAACGGAAAAATTCCCATTTTAGCAGGCGGCACAGGGCTTTATGTTAAGGCTCTCCTGGAAAATTATCAGTTTCATGAGGCGCCAAGTGATGAAGCTTATCGCGCATACTTAACGGATTTAGCGGCTGAACAAGGAAATGAACATGTTCTCTCCCTGCTGGCTGCGGTGAATCCTCAGCTTGCTAGTCGGTATCATCCAAATGATTTACGACGGATTATTCGTCAGCTTGAAATTCATCATTTACAGGAGCAGGGAATTACTACGCCAGAGAAACATGAACCAACAGAAGCGAGTCTTTGCTATGATGCGATAGTCATTGGACTGCAGATGGAGCGATCACTCTTATACGCACGGATTAATGAGCGGGTTACTGCAATGCTCGAAGCCGGTTGGGTAGAAGAAGTACGCCAACTTTTGCAGCAAGGTCTGCCACGGGAGTGCCAAGCGCTCCAGGCGATTGGCTATAAAGAAGTTATTGCTTATCTTGATGGAGCTTTGTCTTATGAGGAAATGGTGCGGCAGATTCAACAGACGACGCGCCATTTTGCCAAGCGTCAGCTTACTTGGTATCGGAAGATGCCTTACATTGAGTGGTTTGATCCAACTAAGCAGACAACGGAGCATTTAGTGGAAAAGATTTCCCAACGTATTGCACAAAAGTTTAATCTAAAGTAGAATAATAAGGTAAATACATTTCGGAGGGGTTGCGTCATGACAACAAAAGTAATCAATTTACAGGACAGCTTTCTAAATCAAGTACGCAAAGAAAACGTTCCTGTCATTATTTATCTTGTAAATGGCTTTCAACTGCGCGGGTCAGTCAGAGGTTTTGATAACTTTACCGTAATTATCGAAAACGAAGGCAAACAGCAGTTGGTCTATAAGCATGCGATCTCTACGATCACACCCTTCCGACCGATTACTTCCCTGCACAAAGACGAAACGAAAGAAGCCTTTAAAGCCGAAAGACAGCCGCAGCAATAAGTGTTTTCGTTTATTATAAGGCAAGCCTCAGACCGCCGTGGACTGGGGCTTTTGCTGTTTTTTACTAGTGTCATCAATTTGTCATATTTTTCGCCTATAATAATACACAAGAAATTATGATGACATATTATCAGTAAAGGAGTAGGTAGCATGAAACCATGGATGAAACGTTGCGTTATTCCTGTTTTAGGAATTTGTCTCGGCGGGTCTATTGTCTTAAACTATGTACAGGCAGCGCCGACAATGAACAATCTAACAAATGTTCCTGCTGTCAGTCAAACCCCTTCTGACGCTCGTAATACTTATGTGGTGCAGGCTGTAAAATCAGTAGGGCCTGCCGTCGTTGGCATTACGAATAAAGCCTATATGCGGGATAATTTTGATCAAAAGGTTCTTGTGGAGCAGGGGGTTGGTTCTGGCGTTATTTTTGATTCTAGCGGCTATATTGTGACAAATTACCATGTTGTCGAAGGAGCCCAAGATATTACAGTTTCCCTAACAGATGGACGTACGCTTCCCGGCAAGGTGCTTGGTTCTGATCCGGCTACAGATTTAGCTTTAGTAAAAGTAGATGCGGCGAATCTGCCTGCTGTCACCTTTGGTAATTCTGATGCCATTCAGGTAGGCGAACCGGCGATTGCCATCGGCAATCCACTCGGTCTTGAATTTCGTGGCAGTGTTACTGTCGGTGTAATCAGCGCTTTGAATCGTACCATTGAAGTGGGAGACCGTAAATTTAAATTAATTCAAACCGATGCGGCAATTAATCCCGGAAACTCTGGCGGCGCTCTTGTGAATGCCGATGGTGAAGTCATCGGCATCAATAGTGCAAAAATATCAGCAAATGGCGTAGAAGGGATGGGTTTCTCCATTCCGATCAATTCGGTACGACCCATTCTGGAGTCTCTTGTTGATAAAGGCAAAGTATCAAGAGCCTATCTTGGCATTGGTATTGTGGATCAAAATTCCGCAGCGCGCTATGGGTTGTCCGTAGAGCTTGATCATGGCGTATATGTGGCTCGGCTTGAAAAAAATGGCCCTGCTGCCCAAGGCGGCATGCAAGAGGGCGATCTCATTACCAAAATTAATGGAACAGAAGTCAATTCAGTAGCTGACTTAAGAACAGCCCTTGATGCAGTTCCCGTCGGCAGTGAAGTGACGCTCACCGTAGAGCGAAATGGACGCCAGCGGACTATGAAAATAACGGTTCAGGAAATGCCTGGTTAAGAGAGGAGTATTTTATGCCACAACTTTTATTTCGCTGTATCGAAATAGATGAATTAAAAAAGATTAGCCGTCCGCTTGTGGACGAGTTAACGTCAATTATTGGTTGTCCTCGCGACTATTTTACCTTGGATTATTGTCATACAACACGGATTGTCGATGGGGAAACTGCCAAAGGGAATCCCCTAGTGCAGGTGAATTGGTTTGCTAGAGGGCAAGAGATTCAGGATTTGGCAGCTCAGGCGATTGATAAACACCTTCGACAAGCTGGCTATGACCAAATTGAGGTTTATTTTGTCGAGCTTTCAGAAGTAAATTATTATGAGCAGGGAAATCAGTATTAAAGCGAACCCGGAAGCTGCTGAAGCGCTTCCGGGTTTCCTTACTGAGTTGACATTTTTCGCCTATTCCGCTATATTAAAAATAATGTGTTGATTCTGGATAAAGGTGAGGTTCTTAAATTATGTCTGTACTTGATATACTAAAAGAGCGGGGTTATGTGCAACAACTAACCCACGAAGAAGAAATTACAAAACTGTTAGCAGAAGAAAAAATTACTTTTTATATTGGTTTTGACCCCACAGCAGATAGTTTGCATGTGGGACATTTTCTCGGAATGATGGTTATGGCTCATATGCAGCAGCATGGTCATCGTCCGGTCTGCCTAATTGGCGGCGGTACGGCTATGGTTGGCGACCCGTCTGGTAAAACTGATATGCGGAAAATGATGACTAAGGAAACCATTCGTCATAATGGGGAACAATTTAAACAGCAAATGGCTCGTTTTATTGATTTTAGCGATGGTAAAGCTTTAATGATGAACAATGCCGACTGGTTATTGGAGCTCAATTATGTCGAAATGCTGCGCGATATTGGTGTTCATTTTTCTGTAAACCGCATGCTGACAGCTGAGTGTTTTAAACAGCGTTTAGAAAAAGGTCTTTCCTTTCTTGAGTTTAATTATATGCTGATGCAAGCCTATGACTTTTTGGAACTGAATCATCGTTGCAACTGTGTAATGCAAATGGGCGGCGATGACCAATGGTCTAATATTTTAGCAGGCGCTGATCTGATCCGTCGAAAAGAAAGCAAGCCTGCCTATGGCTTAACCTTTACGCTCTTAACTAAGAGCGATGGCAAAAAAATGGGTAAAACTGAAAATGGCGCACTCTGGCTCGATCCGGAAAAAACATCGCCTTATGATTTTTACCAGTACTGGCGTAATGTAGATGATGCCGATGTAGAAAAATGCCTGTCGCTGCTCACGTTCTTACCGATGGATGAAGTAAGACGTCTTGGCGCTTTGCGCGATAAGGAAATCAATGTGGCCAAAAAGACACTTGCTTTTGAAGTAACGAAGCTAGTTCATGGCGAGGCTGAAGCTGCGAAAGCCCAGCAGGCGGCAGAAGCTCTTTTCGGTGGCCAAGGGGCGCTTGATAATGCGCCGACTGTGACGATTACTGCCGCTTTACTTGGTACGAAGCTGCTTGATATTTTGGCAAGCACAGGTATTGTAGCAACAAAAGGGGAAGGACGCCGGCTGATGCAGCAAGGTGGACTTTACGTAGGGGATCAAAAGGTAACCGACCTTGATTTTGTGCTCACAGCGGATCTGTTGACAGAACAGAGTGTATTGATTCGCAAAGGGAAAAAATCCTATCACCGTATTGTGATCGAAGGTTAACAAAAAAAGTAAAACGACAAGAAGCTGCCATTTAGCGCAGCTTCTTTTTTATGAGAATTTGCAGGGAATTCCCGCGGAAAATCGAGGGAATTCCCTGCAATACTTTTATTCGGCAAAATATTACAATGAATTTGAATACTAATTATTTTAAGGAGGATTTGCTATTGTGTCAACTTATAAGTTGAAGGTATGGAATCCTGAAGATCCCGACTTTTGGAATCAACAGGGGAAGAAGATTGCGTCAAGAAATTTGTGGATTTCCGTAACGGCTTTATTATTATCATTTTGTATTTGGATGCTATGGTCGGCTGTAGCTGTCAATTTGAATAGTGTAGGATTTCATTTTACAAGTGATCAGCTATTCAGCTTAGCCGCTTTGCCGGGGTTTTCTGGGGCAACATTGCGGATTTTCTATGCTTTTGCCGTACCGGTTTTTGGCGGTCGAAATTGGACAATCGTAAGTACGGCATCACTGTTGATTCCGGCTATCGGAATTGGTTTTGCTGTACAGGATCCCAGCACAAGCTATACGACGATGGTCATACTTGCCATTTTGTGTGGCTTTGGCGGCGGTAACTTTGCTTCTTCTATGGGAAACATCAATTCTTTTTTTCCGAAAAAACAGCGAGGGACGGCCTTAGGAATTAACGGCGGCTTAGGAAATTTAGGGGTTAGTGTCATGCAGTTTCTTGTACCGTTAATTATTACCACAGGCTTACTTGGCGGTCAGCCGCAAACGTTTGTTAAGGAAGGAATTACGAAGACCATTTGGTTACAAAACGCTGCGTTTATCTGGGTATTTCCCGTTCTCCTCACAACCGTTGCAGCATATTTCGGCATGAATAATTTAGAAACAGCCAAGGCTTCAGTAAAAGAACAGCTCGTTATTTTTCAAAATAAACATACTTTTATTATGAGTTTTATTTATACAATGGCCTTTGGCTCTTTTATCGGCTATGCAGCCGTATTTCCCTTATTGATTAAAATTCAATTTACCGGAATTGATCCGTTAAAATATGCTTTTCTTGGCCCGCTTGTTGGCGCTTTATTTCGTCCCATCGGCGGTTGGGCTTCTGACCGGTTGGGCGGGGCCAAAGTAACTTTTTGGTCTATTGCGGTGATGATCGGCGCAACCTTTGCCATCATTTACTTTATGCACATAGAGAATTTTTTACTTTTCTTTCTCACAGCGCTCTTATTATTTGTTATGACAGGGATTTCTAGCGGTTCAGCTTTTGGCATGCTGCCTAAGATTTTTACGACAAAAGACGCTGC
>URQW01000116.1 GCA_900550105.1 uncultured Pelosinus sp. | reverse complement strand
GGGACTTTCGAATAGGTAACTACTTTTTTCTTTATTTTTCCAATAACCAAATTTTTAAAGCCTCCCATGCCCCTTGTTCCCATAACAATCAAATCGGCTTTTCGATCCGCCGCGTAGCGAACGAGGCTTTCCGCAGGATGACCAAAGAGAATTTCTGTCTGTAATAGAATTCCTTGTTCCTCACCATAGGCTGCTGCTTTTTCCAGCAATGGACGGCAATGTTTTTCTCCATAGGTATATACTTCATCCACTTCATCTACGCTAGAGCTAAATTCCGGCGGTTTTACAACAGTTACAACAACCACATCACTTTTAAGTTTTAAGGCTAGATCCACAGCCCAAACAAGCGCTTTTTGACTGCCGGTCGATCCGTCATAAGCAACGACCATTTTCTTAATGCTCATGTTGTTCCACCTCCTGGGAATTGAGTGGTGTTTCCATAGGCGATACCGACTCTTCTAGCTCTGCAGCGGGAAAAAACCATTTCTGAGCAATCATCGTCGGAACGATGGCGCTTAAAATGACGGTAGCCACCAGCACGCTATATTGACTGCTATCGATATAATGATTTGTCAATCCATACAAAGAAGAAATGGTTCCGAAAGTAAGACCTGTACTCATCAGTAATGTCGTGTAAATTCCCGTACGCCGGTTATATTTAAAAGCCCAAGTTGCTGGCAATACGCCAATAAATTTAGCGGCCATTTTCATGAGTAGGAAAATTAAAATAACCCCAGCCATAGAATATAGGGCATCAATCGAAACAAGAGCGCCTGCTTTGATAAAGTAAAACGGAGTAAACACGGCAAATACAATCGCTCTCATTTTCGTAAGCGTCTCTTTATATTTTTTGAAAAAACCTGCCATAGCCATTCCAATGATATAGGCTGGCAATACTGCTTCGCTGCCGCTAATCACCGCTAAATAGGCGAGAGCCAATAAAATTAGAAAGATAAATTTAATTTCAGGCTCACTCACTCGGCCACCATACCATGCGAACATCTTCGTTGCTATTGGCGTAATAACAATCACAGAAATAACCATGACTCCGGTAAACCACAGTACTTTTAAAGAAAAGCCTGTAAACAAAAGTCCTAGAGCTAAAACGGTCCCTAAATCAGTGATAAAACAAGCCGCTAGAATCGCTTGCCCTAAGCGGCTTTTCGATAGGCCGCTTTCTACCATTACGGCATACACAACCGCTACCGAAGTCGTTGAAAGAGCAATTCCAGCTATTTTCGCTGCATTGATATCCCATCCGAACACGGTTTCGGCAAAGAACATGCCTCCTAAAAAAGGAAGAAGAAAAGAAAGAATTCCGATGACTAGACTCTCTTTCCAATTGCTTTTTAAGCTTTCTGGATCAATTTCAGCCCCTGCTAAGAAAGTAAGAACAACCGCACCAAAACCAGCTAGAAATGTAACCCAAGAGGTAATTTCTAGCTGCATGGCATTACCGCCAAATACGCCCACGGCTATTTCCATTAATGCTACCGAAATGCCTAGACGGATTGATAGCATCGTTGCAACAAGCGCTAAAAATACCCACTGTGCTGCAATTGCAAAATTTTGTTCCATAATAGACGAACCTCCTCTATTTTACTAGGAGTCATCACCGTCTAGACGGATTTAAGGCGAACTCCATCGCCTTTTTACTTACCTTCATTTGCTTTTAATTGCTTCTTCAAGCGCAACAGCCACAGCTACGCTGGCTCCCACCATGGGATTATTCCCCATACCGATCAGCCCCATCATTTCTACATGAGCTGGCACAGAGGATGATCCGGCAAACTGAGCGTCAGAATGCATTCGCCCTAATGTGTCAGTCATACCGTATGAGGCTGGCCCTGCCGCCATATTATCAGGATGGAGCGTTCTTCCTGTACCACCGCCAGAAGCGACTGAAAAATATTTTTTCCCTTTTTCAATGCATTCTTTCTTATACGTCCCGGCTACCGGATGTTGGAATCGAGTAGGATTGGTAGAGTTTCCTGTAATCGATACATCGACATCTTCTTTCGCCATAATGGCAACGCCTTCCATAACGTCGTCAGCACCATAGCACCGAACTTTCGCCCGCTCCGAAGAAGAATATTTCACTTCTTTTATAACCCGTAAAGTGCCTGTTGCGTAATCATATTCTGTTTGTACATAGGTAAATCCATTCACGCGAGAAATAATCTGCGCCGCATCTTTTCCCAGACCGTTTAAAATGACTTGCAGGGGAGTGATTCTGACTTTATTTGCTGATTTAGCAATTCCAATCGCTCCTTCCGCGGCAGCAAAGGATTCATGCCCCGCCAGAAAAGCGAAGCATTGTGTTTCTTCGCGTAATAACATAGCCGCTAAATTCCCATGACCGAGGCCGACTTTGCGCTGTTCAGCTACTGAGCCTGGAATACAAAACGCCTGTAAGCCTTCTCCTAATACAGCAGCAATATCTGTTGCTTTTCGCAATTCTTTTTTTATTGCTATGGCTGCACCTAGTGTATAAGCCCAACAGGCATTTTCAAAACAAATTGGCTGAATTCCTTTTACAATCGTTGCTACATCCACCTGTGCTTGATCACAAATTTCTTTTGCCGCTTCTAGGGAGTTCAGGTTGTATTGCTCAAGAACGGTGTTAATCCCAGCGATCCGGCGATCATATCCTTCAAAAGAAATCATTTTTCCCCCTCCTCTCTGCTATTCATGTCTTGGATCAATCATTTTAGTTGCTTCATCAAATCGTCCATACTTCCCCTTAGCCTTAGTTAGGGCTTCATTCGCATCCATACCACCTGCGATCATTTCCATCATTTTTCCTAAATGCACAAACTGATAACCAATTATTTCTTCGTTTTCATCTAATCCTAGCTTGGTTACATAGCCCTCGGCTAATTCTAAATACCTTGGGCCTTTTGCTACCGTGCCATACATGGTGGCCACCTGACTTCTAAGCCCCTTCCCCAAATCCTCCAGACCTGCACCAATTGTCAAACCGCCTTCAGAAAAAGCAGTCTGACTGCGGCCATATACAATTTGCAGAAACAATTCGCGCATCGACGTATTGATTGCATCACAAACAAGATCCGTATTTAAAGCTTCTAAAATTGTTTTACCAGGAAGGATCTCTGAGGCCATAGCCGCCGAATGAGTCATACCGGAGCAGCCGATCGTTTCAATTAAAGCTTCTTCAATTATGCCCTGTTTAATATTTAGCGTAAGCTTACAGGCTCCTTGTTGCGGCGCGCACCAGCCGACGCCATGCGTAAGACCGCTAATATCTCTAACCTCTTTAACCTTAGTCCATTTACCCTCCTGTGGAATTGGAGCGGCTCCATGATTCGGTCCTTTTTTTACAGTGCACATTTGTATGACTTCTGCTGAATACTCCATCCTTACTCTCCTTTCTGATAAAAAAATAAACTCCTACCACTGAAGTGGTAGGAGTCATTACCGCAAAAACGGAATTAGGGCGAACTCCATCGCCAATATTAAGTTTATGAATTCATTATAGCAACCGTTTTTGGAAACTGTCAACATGTTCTTAGGATCTGCCATAAAAGTGCCATTATATGGGCGAATTAAAGTTAGAAGAATTAATGTAGCGTCGAAACGCTTAAAAGCTTATTTATTTTACTTGAAACTGTTTGAAAAAAATGAAATTTTACGCTATGATAGATACAAGGTGTAACGCCTTAGTAAGAAGTGAGTGCGAACACTTTTTGCGGCGAAGCTCTTTATAGAGTGCGTAGCTTTGAAGCCTTAATTGAATTCTGAGAAAATAGTCTCTCCAAGTAGAAAAGATCAGTTAAAACTGGTCTTTTTTGCTTTTATCTTTTCTCAAAACGAACCTTACTCTGCACTAAATAGTATTTCTGAAAGCGTCCAATTGCCTCTCGTATTTTGAATTCCGTCGGTGTAAAAACCATCATATCTCCTAATAACGTCGGCAATTTCATTGATTTGATTTCTTTTAAACGAGTATCAAAATCCTTGTTTGTATCCTTTATAATTATTAGATCAATATTGCTATCTTCATGAATACTCCCTATTGCCATGGAACCTAAAAGAATAATTTTTTTTAGGTTCATATTTCTCTTTTATAACATTAATCATTCGATCTAATTCCTATTCTAACGCTCTTTTGTGTTGTAATATAACCATCGATACCTTGCATAGCGATAACATTCTTCTTTTCTAGGACAGTGAGAATTCGCACAAATTATTCTCAAATTATTATAATCTAAGTCACCCATATAGCTTAATTCGTAACAACCAAGTAGTCTCAGCACAGCCAAGCAGATACCAAACACACTACCCTAATCAATGCCAATTTATCTTTATATATATTGCCAAATCACCTACTAGTAAGACTCCCCTGACCGTCATAATGTTCATTAAAAATACTTACCATCAGAAGAAATTAACCTTGCTCATTCTTCAAAAAGCAAGTACAAAATTGATTTTTTAATAAAGGATAGACATATTCATAAATTTGCTTTTGCATCAAGTATGAGTATATCGCATAACGAAAACAATCTTCTTTTTTTATACATTCGTGATTATGACAAATAATAGCACATGAAGTATCTGTAAAATCAAGAGAAAGTGCAGCTTTCTCAATCATTCTTTCTATTTTATCTAAATGAAGATTCGTTTGTTTCGCTTGCGCTAAGGATTCTTCCAAAACAAAATCAACATAGGAGCCCTCTTGATTACTCTGAAACCCCTCACACGCCAAATCAGTTTTTTCCTTTGCTTGTAGTTCAGAATCTACAAATGCTCTTCTTCTCATATGCCTGCCTTTAATAAAAACCATGATGGCCCTCTTACAATAAATTAGCATTGCAGGAGCCATCATGGTTAATTTATTCCGTTTAAATTCATTTTGCTTATCACTTAAAGATATCTTAAAACCGATACTATAAATTGTCAATTAAAATCAAACCAATTTTACGCTAGTAAAAATATCCACAACAATATCTTTATTGCTCTTATGCACTCAACAAATTAGCTTCTACCGAAATCAGAGATATATTCTGATTCACATAGGTAAATGTTACATTGATTCCGAAAGGTTGACCAATTTTACCTAAAAGAGAAATAAAATAACTCAGCATTTCATGGGTTAGTAATTCTGTTTTATCAATTAATACTACAGCACCATCTACATAGCCGAGCTCTATGACATTGCGCATTTGAACTATAGACTTTTCTTCGTAGCGCTGGGAGGTCATTAAATAATTTATAGCTCGGTTTTGTCCCGAATAAGATATCAATCTAGCAATAGTGCTTAAAATCATGAGAATTAGCTGCGAATTTCCTACACATTTTACCTTTCTTTGTTCAATCTTTTGACTGTATTTTAGATTATCATAGGATTTTAAAACACGCTGTTCAAAATCACTAGCAAGATCTGTTAGTAAGAATTCATTCCAGCCTATAGGCAAGATTTTAAAATAATCATCTGCTATCATTCTTGCGATGTGCATTTTCGCTAATATTCTTTTACTGTCAACAGCTTCTTTTTTATGTTCCTTTTCAAGATCTAATAACATAGAAACAAGAAATTTTTGAAAACTTTCCATGTCATCTTTTTGTGTAGAGGCCTTTGTCGCCATAGCATACAGTACATTTTTATAGGCTTTATTTCGTTGATATAAGCAAACAGCAAGATCTTTTCTATCTTTTTGCAAGTTATAATAGTCAAGCGCTTGACGAATCACCACTAGTAAGTCTTCTTCCATGTTCCAAGGCTTCGTAATAAAACGAAAGATATCCCCGTGGTTTATTGCGGTCAGTACTTGATCTAAGGATAAAAGTGCATATCCAGAAAGAACTATACGAATCGTATCGGGATACTCTTCTTTTACTTGTTTTAGCAATGTGAGTCCGTCCATACCCGGCATGCGTAAATCAGTGACTATAACATTTACTTTGTGCCTTTGCATGAATCCAAGCGCCTCTGCTGCACTTGTCGCAAATAAAGAAGCGTATTCTTCATCTATAACCGCTCGTTTAATAGAATTCAACACAGGTACTTCATCATCTATAAATAAAACTGTGTCTTTAGCCATATTTAACACCCATTCTTTCTATACGCTTTCCTGCAAACATTCATTCAAGGGCAATTTAATGATAAAGGTTGTTCCGACGCCTTCCTGACTTTCCACCTCTAAAACTCCTTCATGTTTATTCACAATAATATCATAGGAAATACTAAGACCTAAACCCGTTCCCTTGCCAACTGGTTTCGTTGTGAAAAAAGCATTGAAAATCTTCTCTTTTATATCTTTACTCATACCGACTCCATTATCTTGAATCAAACAATAAGCGAAACTTTCGTCATGATGCGTTGAAATTTTGATTTTCCCCATCGCATCAAGCTGCTTTGCTGCGATGGCATGAGCGGCATTTACAATGAGATTTAGTAAAACTTGATTGATCTGTCCAGAGGATGCAGAAAATGCAGGAACTGCTTTTAAATCAGTTTCTACTTCAGCCACATATTTCACTTCATTTTTCGCAATAATCAATGTATTTTTGATGCCTTCATTTAGATCATAAGCATCAAATTCATTCTGCCTGTCACTGCGAACAAATAACTTCAAAGCTTTAGCAATATCCTGAATTCTTTGCAGTCCCTCTTCACACTCATTAAATAAAGTTGGAATATCTTCTAATATAAATTCTAACTTTTTTCGCTTTTCCAGCTGATTGATTTGATCAATAAACTCAGATACACCTAAGCAACTTTGAATTCCCTCAATAGATTTCAATTCTTTATACTTACATGTAACTTCTGCAATTCGAGAAAAATATTTCTGCAATGTATTAAAATTGCTAGAAACAAAGCCGACCGGATTATTAATTTCGTGTCCAACGCCAGCAGCCAATTGACCAATACTCGCTAGCTTCTCTTGCTGAACCATTTGCAATTGAGTACTTTCTAACGCTTTATAGGCTGCTGTTAATTGCTCATTATGTCTATATAAAGAGTCTTCCATAACTTTCTTCTCTGTTATATCAAGCTCCATACTTAAATAATAACTAATTTCCCCATCAGCATTTTTTACAGGTGATATGGACACTAAAACCCAGTATAAATTACCGTTTTTTCTTTTATTGCAAATCTCCCCCTGCCACTGCTTCCCGTTAGTTACAGTTTCTTTAATTTCTTTATAAAGGCTTTCAGGATGCGCTTCCGATCTAAAAAAGCTGACATTTTGCCCTACAATTTCCGCTTTGGAGTAACCAGATATTCTACTATACTCTGCATTTACATAAATAATCGTTTCTTCTTTATCGATAATAATAATCGACCCAGGGTTTGCTTCCACGGCCTGTGATAATTTAAGAATTTCTTCTTGGGCTAACTTCTGTTCCGTAATATCACGAATCATAATAAGCGCCTGTTCTCCTGAAATAACCACCGCACGAGCTTCGCGATATTTCATGCCGTCTTCATATTCAATTTGATATTCAAATGGTCTAACTTTCTTCTGCTGAAAGGAAAGTTCAACATTTTCTTTAAAAATATGAGCTGCGTGCGCAGGTAAAATATCTTGAATTTGTTTTCCAAGAATTGTTTTATCGCCAATATGACTAAACTCTGAAGCTTGTTTAAACTCAACTATAGTGAGTTCTGGCGTTACTACTAACATAATGTCTGGTATCGTTTGAATAAGCACTTTATTTTTCTCTTCACTAATTCTTAGAGCTTTCTCAGCTTCCTTTTTCTCAGTCACATCAATCACGGCGCCAACTAATCCCTGTACTACACCAAACATATCTCGATATAACATTTTATGAAAAACAACATGCCGAGCTTTTCCATCGACACTAAAGGAATTCTCATAGACTTGCACTTCTTCTTTTTCAAA
>URQW01000115.1 GCA_900550105.1 uncultured Pelosinus sp. | reverse complement strand
GGAGAGCGCTTGAATGGCATTCAAGAGGTCAGCGGTTCGATCCCGCTTATCTCCACCAATAAAAGAAGCTTTGCGGTATTTTTCCGCAAAGCTTCTTTTATTTTTTCTAACATTTTTCTAACGCACGAAATAATAAGCATATAGCTAACTGTCAGAATTCAGTAATGAATCAATAAGCAGGAAGGTCGATGAGCATAGAAAAAGCGACGGGAATCGCACCTGCCGCTTCAATCGATATAATTTATTTAACATAGAACTAGAGAAATGAAATTAGAAATAAACAAAGAGGACGATCAAACGCCCGCTTTGGAGTATTTGAATTAGACTTGAAACTTACTAACGGCCGCATTAAGATCTGTCACTAAATGAGCTAGCGTTTGGCTGGATGAGGCAATCTCTTCTGTTGAAGCCGATTGTTGTTCTGTAGCAGCTGAGACTGTTTGAGCTTCTCCAGATGATTTTTTGCTCAGTTCCTCTATCTGCTTTACGGAGCTAACGATCTTTTGGCTGCCAATAGCCATTTGCTCGACAGCAACAGAGATTTGTATCATTTGCTCAGAACCTAAGCTTACCATGGTCGTAATTTCTTGGAAGGCTTGTCCAGAAGCATTGACGATATTGGCTCCAAGTTTTACTTCTGACGTTCCATTATTCATAGCTAATACGGCTTTCTCTGTATCGCCTTGAATTTCACTAATCAATATTGCGATCTGTTTAGCCGCATCTTGTGACTGCTCTGCCAGTTTACGAACTTCTTCTGCTACAACAGAAAACCCGCGTCCTTGTTCACCTGCACGAGCTGCCTCAATGGCCGCGTTGAGAGCCAATAGGTTTGTTTGGCTAGCGATACTGGAGATTATATCTACAATTTGACCAATTTCTTTCGAGCGATCTCCTAATTTACCAATAAATTGCGCTGAAGTACTCACTGCTTTTTCAATATTAGTCATCTGAATGACTGCTTTTTCAGTCAATTTATTACCTTCATTTGCCTTATTTGCTGCTTGAGTCGATTGAGTAGCTACTTGGTTGGCATTGGCAGAAATTTGATGAATGCTGGCCGACATCTGTTCTACTACAGCAGAAGTTGCGTTAGTTACACTAAGCTGTTGTTCAGCATTTATGGCTACTTCAGCAATGGATTGAGCAACCTGATTTGCTGCCTGCGCGGATTGATCGGCATTAACAGATAATTCTTTCGATGAGTTTGAAATATGTTCAGCATTGGTTTTAATGGTCAGTACCATCTTTTTCAAATCAATTACCATTTTCATGAATGCGCTCACAAGTTGCCCGATTTCATCTTGAGAGGTCCCTATATTTTCTTGAATATTTAAATCCCCTTTTGCAATATGTGAAGTAACTTTTTTGATTGGTTTAGTAATATAGATTGACATGAAAATCCCTATACATATTCCAAAAATTATTGCAATTGCACTTACGCCGATAATAAGCCCTTTCATTTGCTGAAGTAATAATCGAAGATTACCCTCTGTGTTTTCAGAATTGGCCTGATTGATCTTTACAAAATTGTTGAAACTGGCTTCTAGTTCTTTTCGGATCTTTCGCCCTTCTCCGAATGAAAGGGATTTAGCCTCATCTATTTTGCCCTCGTTGTATAAAGAAATCACCTTATAATTGATCTGGGTAAATTGTTCATGCGAGTTGGTTATTTCCTGTAAAAGTTGTTTCTCTTTATCGGTTGTAACGAGTCCTTGAATGAGCTGGAGTCGCATTTTTATCTGGTCAGATTTTTGAGTTATTTCGTTTTTAAACTCGCCGCCTCCAGTTAATAAAAATCCGCGTTCATCATTAGATTGTCCGGTAAAGTAATACTGAATTTCTCTTAACGCCACAGTGACAGGAGTATTTCTTGATAATATAGTGTCATATTGTGTTTGGGTTGTCGTAAATCCATACACTGTAATCGCGGATATGACGACAATAAGTAGTGAAGTTACTAGGTATCCTAAAAGTAGTTTTGTTTTGATAGTCATTGTGTTATTCCTTTCTTCGATGAATCCGTAATGTTTTCAAATGTAGTTCTTTGAACAGTTTAACATGTGTATTGTTCCCTTTCAATTATCAGTTTTGATTTGCCTAAGGCTGCTGTAGCCGAAGAAGAAAGCACTTGATAAAAGAACCTGCTATCGTGACAGCGGGATTTATAAGCAAATGAATTGAGCTGCCTGTATTTTAGGTAGCTCTTTATTTTTGAATTCTGCAAGTATTTTTATTGGTTTTAAATATATTTTTAGTAGAAAAATAGAAAATTATGCAAATTATGTCGACGAAATAGAAGGAAAATGTAATAATATGTCGAAAATAGTTTTTTATAATATTGTTGAGGAGGAATAGTATGTTTGACTTTGAATCCCAAGACGATACACAAAATTCCGATAACCAAGAAGCTTTGTTTAACTCACAAACTCAGCGAATGTGGCGAGAAATGATGATTGTTAGAAACATTCCAGAATGTAATTCAATGTTAAGAAAAATACTTCCTAAATTAACAATTGTAGGCCAAAAAGAGTTTAATGAAATCATTAATAATACTTATAAAGAATTGATGCCATACATAATAAATCATTCTGTTCGATATAGTATGGACTACAGTAACAAAGTTCATATTGAGCAGTAAATATATAATTGGGGTTGACGAAAATGAGTGATGACCAATTGATTGCGACAATTTGGTCTAAAGATGAAGAAAAAATATATGGAAATTGTTATGGGTTTGTGCTGAAAGATAGAGAAAAAAATATTCATCCTATGGGGCCGACTTTAAAAATGATTATTAAAAGACTTGACAAAATCGGAAGAAAAGATATTTCTGAAGTGTTGAAAAAAATGTGTACTTAAGTTTATGAAACACGATTGTTTTTTTAGTTATCGTGTTTTAGTTTAGACAGGGGATTGTTTTATGAAGAATCAATTTATATTGATTATTGTTTTATCGCTACTTGTAGGAATGGCCTCTTTAAGTGAGGTAAATGCTGAAAGATATGCATCTACAAGTATAACGACAGTAAATTATTTTGAATAAATAGTATTGTATAGGACCTTGGAATTTTCATAGAAGAAAGAAAATGAGTTTTTTGCCGAAAAAACAATCAATAGAAAAGGGGAAGATAATATGGCATTATCAGGTTGGGACAATAAGTACAGTGTAAATATTCTCGCGATGGATAAGGATCATCAGAAGCTAATTGAAATGATTAGTAATTTACATCAAGCCATGAAATCTGGGCAGAGCAAAACGATACTGACACCACTTTTAAGTAATCTGACTCATTACGCTCAAGACCATTTTGCCAGTGAAGAGAAGTATTTATCTTCAATAGGAAGCTCTGAGCTTGTTACGCAAAAACAACAACATGTCACATTTCTTAATAAAATTGGTGAGTTTAAATCAACGTATGAAGCCGGAAATACGACTTTGGCTATTCAGATATTACCTTTTCTCAATAATTGGTTTTTGAATCACATTATGCAAATGGATATGAAATATAAACAATAAATTATTAATAGCAAGTATTTTAAAAAGTAAACTTAAAAATTGATGAATTCTTACTAGTTAGTTTTATGGCAAAATATAGATGCTCAGTATTAGGTGTGAAAAAAGAAGTATTTTTATCCCGCTTATCTCCACCAAATAATACAAAAAGACTTTGTGCTTACGGCGCAAAGTCTTTTTGTATTATTTGATTCTTTGTTTAAAAAATAGAAAGGTTTTTGGTTTTTTTTGACGAATAAGAGCGGTAAAAGAGGGTGCGGATGATTTGAAGTAGTAAGGAATTTTGAAAGCGTTGCGGCTCTTGCACTAAAAGAAGCTGGAGGGATAGCCATGAAAAAAGTATTGCTTGGGGCGACTGTTTTGGCAATCTTTATGGTGACTATGGTAGGCTGTAGTTCTTTTAGTGAAAAAAAAACGGAATATGTGCTTAGATTGGGTTATGGACAACCGACAACAAGTACGCGACATGTTATGGCGGAACGATTTTCTACTTGGATTTATGAACAAAGTCAAGGCAAGATAAAAATAGAGCTTTTTCCCGGTGAGTCCTTAGGAACCGATAAACAGATGACCGAGATGGCAATAACTGGATCTTTGGATTTGGTAATTACGGCACCGGGCGTTCTTGCTAGTTATGAACCAAAATTAGCGGTGTTGGAGCTACCTTTCTTATTTTCCTCTCGGCAATCAGTAGCAACATTATTAGATGGAAAAATTGGCGAGGAGTTAGCAGAAAGTTTGCCGCAACGGGGCATTCGGCTTTTGGCCTACTGGGATAATGGTTTTAGGCAATTTACTAATAATAAACAGCCAATTGAAAGGGTCGAAGATTTTAAAGGTCTGAAAATTCGTGTTCCTGAAAATGCCATGACTTTAGCAATTTTGCGCGCCTATGGAGCGAGTCCGGTTGTTATGGCTTTCCCCGAAGTATATCCTGCATTGCAACGCAAAGAAATTGATGGACAGGAAAATCCAATTAGTACGATTTATAGCAATGAGTTTTATAAGGTGCAAAAGTATCTGACAATACTTGACTATAAATATGAAGCGACACCACTTATTATAAGTGAAAAAACTTGGCGCAGATTATCGCCAGACCTACAGAATTTGTTACGGGAAGGCGCACTTCGCTTTGCCCGTGAGCAACGTCAATTAAACTATGCACAGGAAACGCAAAATTTGCAAACAATGGAAGCTTTAGGCATGGATATTCGTCGGCCGTCTTTAGTGCCCTTTCAGAAAACTTCACAAGGTATTTATAAGCAATGGGAGAGCTCTTTAGGAAAAGACTTCATCGATAGAATTTTACATGAGGCAAGAAAATAGGAATTTAGAATGAGGTGACAGGAATGAGACCTTTTTGGGCTTTTAAGCTAAAGCGGTTGCTCTATTCGCTACAGGCTAAATTTCTGTTGGCTTTTTTACTTCTTTCACTTGTTCCACTGCATTTTATGGAAACGCTAGAGTACTTTGATGATAAACAGATTTTAATTGATGATGCCTATCGTTCGCTGTATTCGGCTTCCTTTCAAACTGCATCAGGTATTGATACCTTTATTCAATCAAATAAAACAATTCTTGCCGTGGAGGCAAGATTACCTGATTTAGCTGATTATTTTGCTTTGAAAAATTCGACGGCCCAAAAAGCTGATGCCTATGATCGAACTATGGCGATACTGGAATCATTCCGCAATCGTGACCGTTCCTATATTGTTTCTTATGGCTTGATCAATTTAGCAGGGAAAGACATTCTTGATACCGATGAAGATAAAATTGGCCGCGACTTTTCTCATTTTTCTTATTTTCAGGAAGCCTTAGCAACAGGGGCGCCCTATGTATCTTCATTGGAGCTTTCACAAGATACTTTAGAGAAGGGATTTTTCTATTTTAGCTGTCCGGTTTTAGATCAGGCAGGGCGACAGACTGGTGTTCTCGTTTTGCAGTATCGTGCAGAAATTTTGCATAATTTACTTAATAAAAACTTCATTCAGAATGGACCGGAGTCTTTCGCTATTTTGCTTGATGAAAATTTTCGTGTTCTTGCTGATAGTCGAAAAACGCAAATTACTCATGAACTTATCAAATCTGATGCGTTACTGCACGAAGGTTTAGGGAAAATTGATTCGCCAGCGCCGTATTTTACGATTCCATTTCCTGATCAACAGGGAGAGCCTATGGCTGGTGTGTCTACTAGGATTGGCTCAGTTCCGTGGTTTATTGTTTTTTTGCAACCAGAGGATGTTTTTTTACAGCCTATTTATGCGCAAATTGAATGGAAACGCTATTTTGTGTTGCTCATTGCAGCGATTGCAGCGATTTTCGCTGTCATTTTATCACGTCATTTCTCTCGGCCCATTTTGCATTTAACGAATCTATCACGGCAAGTTACGGCAGGAGACCTTAAAGTAGAGGCGAAAATTTCTACGCATGATGAAATCGGGTTACTTACTTACCATTTTAATCAAATGATTCGGACAATGCGGTTTTCGCAAGAAAGTCTGGAACAAAAAGTGGAAGAACGTACGGTAGAAATAGTGGCGGCCAATCAAGAGCTTGTAGCGATGAATGAAGAAGTACGGGCCATGAATGAGACATTGCTTGATATCAATCGAAAGTTAGAGTCGGAAGTAGCGATTCGCTGTCAGACGGAGCAAGAGCTTTTGCGGCGAGAACGTCAATATGGGGCGATTACGAGTTTGCTTACCTGTGAAGCAGAAGATTTTGGTGCACTCTTGTCCCTGATATTACGTGATGCACTGCAGTTGATTAAGGCACCTGGCGGTTATATTGGTCTCTACGGTGAACAAGAGAAAACGCTAGTAATTCACTATATTTTTGGTCAAGATGAGTCGAAAAGTATGGAACATTTAGCTGCCGATGAAACTTTGCAGCGTCTTGTTTATGACAGTGGTGAAATGATTCAAATCAGTGATTATCGTCAATATCAGAAGCGGGCCGTGAAGCCAGGCTGTGAACGGTTGTCTAGTATCATTATGCTGCCGCTTAAAGAAAAAGGCTGTGTAAAGGGAATTCTAGTTGCAGGCTGGTTTGATGAAGTTTATCCTATTCGCCCTGATGAGGTCGCTGTTTTGCGGCAGTTCAGTGATTTGGCAGCGCTTGCGTTGCAACGAGCAGCGGCTCAGGAACAAATTCGTACGATCGCTTTTCATGATAGTCTTACTGGTTTACCCAATCGGGCTAGTTTATCTAACCGGCTTCAAGATGAGCTAGTTTTGGCGCAAAGATTGCAAAGAAAAGGTGCGGTTCTCTTTGTTGATTTAGATGATTTAAAATCGGTTACTGATACGCTAGGACATTTAGCTGGCGATGAAGTGATTAAACAGGCGGCTTTATATATTCGCAATGCTGTAGAAACAGAAGCATTTGTTGCGCGTATTAGCGGCGATGAATTTATTGTCATTGCTTCAGGTGTAGAAAGCAGAGTACAAGCGGCGCTTCTTGCTGAAAAACTTGTTAAGGCCTTGTGCCAGGAATATGTGGCAGCAGGCGAAAAACTTCATTTGTCGGCTAGTATCGGTCTTGTTGTTTATCCAGAAGATGCTGATAATGCCGAAGAAATTTTAAAACGCGCTGATAGTGCTATGTATGCTGCTAAGCAGGCAGGGAGAAATTGCTGGCGATTTTATGAACCGGCATTGCTCCAGGAAGCATCAGAAAAAGTTATTTTAACAAATGCTTTACGGCAGGCTTTGGAGAAAGGGGAGCTTTATTTAGAATTTCAACCGTTAATGTCTTTGCAAAGCAATGATGTTTGGGGCTTTGAAGCATTGTTGCGCTGGTATCATCCGATTTATCAGCAAATTTCACCAGCGCGGTTTATTCCTTTGGCCGAAGCAAGTGGATTGATTGTGCCTATTGGGCGCTGGGTGTTACAAGAGGCCTGTTTATTTGCGAAGGATTTAGCTGATTTAGGCAGGGATAGTATACATGTGGCTGTAAATATTTCTTCACGGCAGCTTGCGTCAGAGGATTTTGTTGAATCAGTCTGTCACAGTATTGAAAAGGCGGGGATTGAGGCAAAACAACTAGAGCTGGAAGTAACAGAAAGTAATTTGATTGAATCAATGGAACTGAGCGTGAAAAAACTATCTCAGTTGCGTTCGTTAGGCGTAGGTATATCTTTAGATGATTTTGGCACAGGCTATTCATCTTTAACATATTTAAGGGATTTGCCAGCGACAATTCTTAAAATTGATAAATCTTTTGTAGATCAAATTAGTATGGATCAAATGCAGTTAAATATAGTTGGCTCCATTGTTTCCTTGGGCCATAGTTTGGAAATGACGGTAGTCGCTGAAGGAGTTGAAACAGCAGAACAATTAAATTTACTTAGACTGTTTCATTGTGATTGTATACAGGGATATATTTTTGGCCGACCCTTAAAAAGCGATAAGGCAATTCAAACATATTTGCAAAAAAAATCTTGCTAGATACTTGCGTATTTTTCAGAAATCTTTTATACTAAATAAAGTAATTATACATAATGTTTTAGTTATGTATAGTTGATAGCTATGGGGGTATAGCTCAGCTGGGAGAGCGCTTGAATGGCATTCAAGAGGTCAGCGGTTCGATCCCGCTTATCTCCACCA
>URQW01000114.1 GCA_900550105.1 uncultured Pelosinus sp. | reverse complement strand
TGTTTAAAAAGCAGGAACTACTGCGCCTTTATATTTTTCTTCAATAAACTTCTTAACTTCCTCAGAGTTTAGGACTTTTGATAATTTTTGAATTTCCGGACGGTTTTCATCGCCTTTACGTACTGCTAAAATATTGGCATAAGGCGAATCTTTCGTCTCAATAAATAAGGCATCTTTCGTCGGTACCAGTTTTGCTTCCAAAGCATAATTTGTTGTAATCACCGCAGCCCCCAGATCATCAAGCGAGCGAGGCAACTGAGGAGCTTCCAATTCGCGGAATTTCAAATTTTTCGGATTGTCTTTAATATCAGCAACGGTCGCCTTAATCCCAACGCCCTCTTTTAAAGTAATCAATCCAGCTTTTTCTAGTAAAGCCAGCGCCCGGCCGCCATTGGTTGGATCATTGGGAATACCGATTTGCGCTCCATTTTGTAGTTCACTAAGATTCTTAATCTTTTTGGAGTAAACGCCCATCGGTTCAATATGAACTGCCACCGTATAGCCCAATTTCAAATTATGTTCCGCACTGAACTTTTCTAAATAAGGAATATGTTGGAAAAAATTAGCATCTAATTCTTTATCAGCAAGAGCCATATTCGGCTGTACATAATCGCTGAATTCAACAACCTGCAAATCAATGCCTTCTTTGGCTAAGGTCGGTTTAATAGCATTCAGAATTTCGGCATGAGGTACGGCTGTCGCCCCTACTTTTAATACTGTTTTACCTGAATTTGATGCTTGTTTTTGTGAATCGCCGCCACCGCAGCCCCCTAGCAAAAAGGCAGTTAGGACTAACGCAATAGCAGCCAAAGAAATTTTTTTCATTTTATGAACCCTCTTTCGTAATTGATTTATAAAACGCCCCATCTTTGTTCAAACTTCACTACAACTCCATTACGAATCACGATCGTAATTTCATGATCCTGCTCGTTACCGAGACTCTCCTGTCTTGCCTGTTCTATTCCTTTTCCTTCACAAGCGCCGGCTTTCACCTCACTCATGGTCCTCACCCTTTCTAATGTTCATTCACAGCAACCTTGTAGCGACTCTTACGAGGGGAAAACGAAAAACCCCTTTCCGAGGAAAGGGGTTTCATATATATCCCGCATTTCCTCTCATCTTTCAAGACAAATACGTCTTGCTGGATTTAGCACCACCGCATTGCTGCAGGTTGCCGGGCGTCATAGGGCCAGTCCCTCGACCACTCTCGATAAGAGTCATAGTTTTTATGAATTTGTTGTTAAGATCATATCACTCTGATAAAAATCTGTCAACAGCTTTCTACTGGAATTTTCTATAATACGTAAAATAACAGACAACAACTTTCATTCCAAAAACTACAATTTGGCCAGTTCTGCCGCCACTAGCTCACCCATTTTGCTTGTAGATACCTTAGTGAAGCCAATCTCATACAAATCACCGGTCCGATAGCCTTGGGCCAAAACATTGTCAACAGCCTGTTCAATCAAAGTTGCAGCGTTCTCTTCTTTCAGTGAATAACGCAAAAGCATGGCCGCTGCCAAAATAGTGCCAAGGGGATTCGCCAGATCTTGTCCGGCAATATCAGGCGCCGAACCATGGATCGGTTCATAAAGACCAGGTCCTTCACCAAGACTAGCCGAAGGTAGCATACCAATCGAACCAGTTAAAACAGCCGCCTCATCGCTTAAAATATCGCCAAAAAGGTTACTTGTTACAATGACGTCAAACTGCTTAGGATTTAAAATGAGCTGCATGGCGCAATTATCAACATAAAGATGCTTAATCTCTAGCTCAGATTCCTTGGCGGCAATGCGATCCATCGTACGACGCCACAGGCGCGACGTAGCGAGTACATTAGCTTTATCAACAGAAGTAATCCTACGACTGCGCAGCTTTGCTGCCGCTACAGCTACAGCAGCAATCCGTTCGATTTCAGCCACAGTATACTCTTCTTTGTCATAAGCAGAAGTCAAGCCTGCCGCTTCATTTCCTTCCTGACGTTCGCCAAAATAAATACCGCCGTTTAATTCTCGGACAATCATAATATCAACGCCATCAACAAGTTCCGTCTTTAAGGGAGACCGCTCCATTAAGGCCTTTGACACCCTGATCGGACGCAGATTGGCAAAAAGCTTTAATTCTTGGCGCAATCCAAGAATCGCCTTTTCCGCCCTTAGTTCAGGCGCTACCTGATCCCATTTAGGACCGCCTACCGCACCAAGCAAAATGGCGTCCGCTTTCCGGCAGGCTTCTATCGTTGCCGTAGGTAAAGGAATCCCCGCAGCGTCCAAGGCAGCACCGCCAGCTAGCGCCGCAGTAAAAGTAACATTTTTGTGGCATTTTTGCAAGGCTTGCGCTAAAATCGGCTCTGCCGCCGCTACAATTTCCGGACCGATTCCATCGCCGCCAATTACCGTAATTTGATAGCTCACAGTCAGTTCCCGCCTTTCACATATTCAATCAGGCCGCCAGCGGCAGTAATTTTTTGAATAAATGCGGGCAGAGGCTGCACTTGATACGTATCACCAGAAGTTATATTTTTAATAATTCCTGCCGTCACATCCACTTCCAGCGTATCACCTGCGTTAATTTTATGAACGTCACTGCCGATTTCCAGAACAGGCAGGCCGATATTAATGGCATTTCGAAAAAAAATTCGGGCAAAGCTTTCCGCAATGACACAGGGAACGCCGCTGCCTTTAATCGCAATGGGTGCATGCTCACGGGACGAGCCACAGCCAAAATTACGGCTTGCTACAATAATATCACCTGCTTTTACTTCCTGGGCAAAGGTTGAATCAATATCTTCCATACAATGCTTCGCCAGTTCTGCTGGATCAAACGTATTGAGATATCTTGCCGGAATAATTACGTCTGTATCTACATTATCGCCATAACGCCAAACTTTTCCTGTAAACATTATTGTACCTCCTCTGGTGCCGCAATTTTCCCCAGTATCGCACTGGCTGCAGCCACAGCAGGCCCAGCCAAATACACTTCACTATCAATATGACCCATACGTCCTTTAAAATTGCGGTTCGTTGTAGAAACAGCCTTTTCGCCTTTAGCCAAAATCCCCATATAGCCGCCGAGACAAGGTCCACAAGTGGGCGTACTTACAACAGCGCCAGCATTGATAAAGGTTTCTACATAGCCTTTTTTCACGGCTTCCATGTAAACCGCTTGACTACCAGGAATAATAATAGCTCTGACTTTAGGATGAACATTTTTCCCCGCCATAATTTCCGCCGCAATAGCCAGATCTTCTATCCGTCCGTTCGTACAGGAACCAATAACCACTTGATCAATCTCAATCTGGCCCACTTCCGAAACTTTTTTCACATTTTCCGGCAAATGAGGCAATGCTACAACCGGCGTTAAATCTGACAAATGAATTGTTATTTTTCGTTCATAAACAGCGTCAGTATCAGCCGTAACCGCTTCCCATACGCGATTTGTCCGCCCGGTTAGATAGCTCGTAGTCACTTCATCGACCGGAAAAATTCCATTTTTACCGCCTGCTTCAATCGCCATATTCGCAATGGTAAAACGGTCAGCCATAGACAATGATGCTAGCCCTGAACCGGTAAATTCCAATGATTGATAGCGGGCCCCTTCAACACCAATCATTCCAATCAAGGTCAGGATCACGTCTTTCCCGCTTACGTTTCTGGGTAAAGCGCCAGTAAGTTCGACCTGAATCGAAGCAGGAACTTTAAACCAGGTCTGGCCTGTGGCCATGCTAGCTCCCATATCCGTCGAGCCAACGCCTGTCGCGAAAGCGCCAACCGCACCATAGGTACAAGTATGGGAATCGGCGCCGATAATCACTTCACCAGGCAAGGTAAGACCAGCTTCTGGCAGTAAAACATGTTCAATGCCCATACGGCCCACCTCGAAGAAGTGCGTAATTTCGTGTTCTCTAGCAAATTCGCGAACGCGACGCACCATTTCAGCCGATTTAATATCTTTATTCGGCACAAAATGATCAGGAACTAAGACAATTTTATCTTTATCAAACACGCTCTTACCGATTTTTTCAAATTCATCCATCGCTGGCGGCGCCGTAATATCATTGCCTAAGACAAGATCTACTTTACACTCAATCAATTCACCAGGGCGAACAAACTCTTTGTCCGCATGTTTTGCCAAAATCTTCTCTGTCATTGTCATGGGTTGCATTTACATTCCTCCTACCGCTTCTACTGCCTGATGTTGTCCGCAAGCAGAATAAAGTTTATTCACAGCCTGTAAATAGGCCTTAGCACTAGCCTCGATGACATCGGTACTTAAGCCGCGACCACTAAAACTTCGACCGTCTCGCTCCACTCGTACTGTTGCCTCGCCTAAGGCGTCCTCGCCAGAAGTAACGGCCTTCAACTGGTAATCTTTTAATACAATCGCTTCGCCAATCCCAGCAGCAATCGCATTAAAAAGGGCATCAATCGGTCCGGTTCCCGAACAAGCTTGTTCAATCATTGTACTTTCCGACTCTAGCCGAACCGTAGCTGTAGCCATCGCCTGACTGCCGCTAATCACCTGATGCGACAATAAGCGGTACGTCTCTTTTACTTCCAAAACTTTTTCCGTAAGTAACGCTTCAATATCTTTATCAAAAATTGTTTTTTTACGATCGGCTAAATCTTTAAATTTCACAAACAGTTCATCAAGCCTATCATCCTCAAGCTGGTAGCCCATTTCTTGCAGGCGCGAGACAAAAGCATGACGGCCGCTATGCTTACCGAGAACGAGTGCATTACGACTAATTCCCACCGTTTCCGGCGACATAATTTCATAGGTAAGAGCATTATTTAAAACACCATGTTGGTGAATCCCCGATTCATGAGCAAAGGCGTTATCGCCGACAATCGCTTTATTAGGCTGTACAGCTACACCACTTAGATTCGCCACAAGACGCGAAGTCCGGTAAATCTGTTTCGTATCAGCCTTAGCAGACGCCCCAAAATAATCTTTACGAGTTGCTAGGGCCATTAAGATTTCTTCTAAAGCAGCATTGCCAGCCCGTTCTCCCAAGCCATTTACAGCCGTTTCCACCTGCGTCGCCCCTGCGCCGACTGCCGCTAGCGAATTCGCGACTGCCATACCTAAGTCATTATGACAATGCACACTAATCCTGACCTGATCAATTCCCACGACATTCTGCTGTAAATGCCGGATTAGAGCGGCAAATTCGTTGGGCGCCATATACCCCACCGTATCAGGTACATTAATGACGGTAGCTCCAGCAGCAATAACTGCGCTATAAACCTTGCTCAAATAATCCCAATTGCTGCGCGACGCATCTTCTGCCGAAAACTCAATATCCTTGACGAGCGTCCGAGCAAACTTTACGGCTTCTACTGCCTGCTGCAAAGCCTGATCATGGCTCATTTTCAGTTTATATTCCAAATGAATATCACTTGTCGCTAAAAAAGTATGAATAACCGGACACTCGGCTGCTTTCAAGGCCTGATACGCTGCTTCAATATCCTTTTTATGGGCTCTTGCTAAAGCCGCAATCGCTGGTCCCTTAATTGTTTTGGCAATTTGTTCTACACCAGCAAAATCGCCTGGCGAAACAACAGGAAAACCGGCTTCGATGATGTCTACATTCAGCTTGGCTAGTGCCTTGGCAATTTCCAGTTTGTCATCAGCGCCAAGCGATACGCCTGGAGTCTGTTCGCCATCGCGGAGGGTCGTATCAAAAATATAAATGCGTTTTTCTCTCATGCCGCTCTCCCCATCTACTATATTTTTTCTGGCAAAGTAAAAATGAAAGCACAAAAAGCCCCTATCCGACTTATCAGTCGAATAGGGGCGTGATCCGCGGTACCACCCTATGTTTCACTTTTATCTCTGCTTCACAGAAATAGGTCTCGATTAACGCTCGAAATCGCCTAGCTCCTAACCATTTATCAAATGGCTCAGAGTAAGAGCTCCCAGGTGAGATGAGTTTAATCGACTCCACCGGTTCGCACCTACCACCGGCTCTCTGCATTCGCCTGACTAAACTTGTATGTCCTGTTCATTGCTTTTTTACATTATTACAATGTTTTGTTAGTTTGTCAAGCATATTTGTAAACTTTTTTCGATTACTCGGCTTTCGCACACAAAGGATCCATCCCTAATTCAGTAACAGTATGAATGTCTTTCGAAGCTCCCCGGCCTTTTGTCGTCAAATAGTCGCCGATCAACATACCGTTAATACCGGAAAGGAATCCTAACGGCACAAGATCGCCTAAATTGCGTTCTTTACCACCAGCATAGCGCAAAATTTTTCCTGGCAAAACCATGCGGAAAATAGCAAATGTCTGTAAAATTTCTAGGGGCGGTAGCTGTGCCTGACCATCAAGAGCCGTACCTGGTACAGGATTTAACACATTCATCGGCACAGAATCTACATCAAGTTCTTGGAGCGTAAAAGCCATTTCTACGCGATCACGCCAGGACTCACCAAGACCGATAATGCCGCCAGAGCAAGCCTGAAGACCGGCAGCCTTCACTTTTTTTATGGTGGCGATCCGTTCTTCAAAAGTATGAGTTGTGCAAATACTGGAGAAATGATTTTCACTTGTCTCTAGATTATGATGGTAACGTGTAATGCCAGCTTCTTTTAAAGCAGCTACATGCTCTTCCTCTAATGTACCTAAAGAACAACAACGATTTAACTTCGTCTCTTGACCAATCCGGCGAATCGCTCCCAGAATTTTAGCAAAATCAGCATCATTTTCCATGCCGCGTCCTGCTGTAACAATGCAAAACCGATAGGCTCCGGCATTTTCTGCTTTTTTCGCTGCTGCCACAATCTCGTCTTCCGTCATTAGTGGGTACACTTCCAGTTTGACTTCATGATGGCCTGACTGCGCACAAAATTTACAGTCTTCACTACAGCCGCCCGAACGAGCGTTGACGATCTGACAAGTATCAACAGCATTACCAGTAAACTTTTCTCGTACTTTATTCGCCACAGCAAGCAAAATCGGTACATCAATCGGATCAATTTCCGTTAAAGCCATCGCTTCTTCAAAAGTTAAACTGCCGCCGTCTAATACCTTCTTGCCTAATGAAAAAATCAAATCATAACTCATATTATTTTCTCCCCTATTCTTCTATTTCGCCGTTAAACCGGCATCAGTTACAAGCTGTAAATCCATAGACGTATTCCGCCCAGTGAACGTCAAATAATTGCCAATGATAAGTCCATTAGCGCCGCCTATTAGCAAAGCTCCCTGCAAATCACGTAGATTCACTTCGCGTCCTCCGGCAGGACGAATCACTTTATCTGGTAAAATAAACCGAAACAGCGCAAAGGTTTGCAAAATTTCTAGCGGCGCAAGAGGCGCCTGATCGGCCAGAGCGGTACCAGGAATCGGATTTAAAATATTTAACGGAACAGAATCTACATCAAGCTCTTTTAAGGTAAAAGCCATAGCAATGCGATCTTCCCAACTTTCCCCCAAGCCAATAATTCCGCCAGTACAAAGTTCTAGACCAGCGGCCTTCGCCGCCTTGATTGTTGCAATTCTCTCAGTATAAGGATGAGTTGTACAGATAGAAGGATAAAACCGCTCGCTTGTTTCAATATTATGGGCATAACGACGAATTCCGGCTGTTTTTAACGCTTTAGCTTCGTTTTCGCCTAAGGTCCCTAAATTGGCACAAACAGCAAGTCCTGTCGCTCTGCCTGTCTCTTTCAGCAAGGTTACTAACGCGGGAAAATCAGGATCATTCTCCATTCCTTTGCCGCTTGTTACAAGACTTGTCCGTTTCGCTCCGTGAGTAGCAATCTCTAAAGCCTTTGCTACAATTTCTTCTTTGTCTAACAGTTCATATACAGGCGAATTTGTCTCATAATAGACTGACTGAGAGCAAAACTTACAATCTTCGCTGCACTGACCAGACCGTGCATTAATAACACCACAAAGTTCTACAGAGTTTCCGGCAAAATGATCGCGAATCTTATTCGCATAGGCAGCTAAAAGCGGCACATCAATTGCCGCGATTTCCGTAAGACTAAGAGCTTCTTCCGGGCTGATTGATTGGCCCGACAGTACTTTTTTCCCTAAAGCAATGATTGTATCTTCCATAACCCACCTCATTCGTTAACCATAATTAAATTTCAAGTTAACTTATAAAACAATAAAATGGTTAACGCAAATAAATATTTGCGTTAACCATTTTATTGTAACTGC
>URQW01000113.1 GCA_900550105.1 uncultured Pelosinus sp. | reverse complement strand
TGACTCAGTTTACTGAGCGTGAAATCGGTGGTATTGTTTTATATGTACCCCAGGCGTTTATATCGCCGTATCCGTTAGAAATTGCAATTAGCCGTTTTTTCGGACGGATTAAACTTGTCGTTAAAGGCTGGAAAATGCTTTAAAAGCAACCGGGTAACCCCCGGTTGTTTTTTTATGAAAGTTTGTTCTAGCGCACATACTAAGAAAAAGTCAGACGAGTAGAGCAGGAATGGTACCAAATTGTGTCGAAAAGAGCCAAGATAGATAAAGAAAGGATGATGGAGTTTGCTTCGGGGAATTCGCGGCGCCATTACGGTGGAGAAAAACGAGCAACAAGCAGTAAATGAAGCTGTTGCGGAACTGCTTAGGGCTTTAACAGAGGAAAATCAACTTGATGTAGAAGAAATAGGAGCTGCTATCTTTAGTTCGACTCCAGATTTAACTTGTGCTTTCCCAGCAGCGGGTGCGCGGTTATATGGCTGGGATAATGTTCCCTTATTTGGTACTGTAGAAATTGAGCACCCACAAGCGCCGATTCTTTGTATTCGGTTGCTGCTACTTTATAATACAGAATTGCCGCAAAAAGCCATGCGGCATGTTTATTTGCGGCAGGCAGCACGGCTTCGTCCCGATATTGCCCAGCAAAATGAATAGTGCACGGCATTCGCTAATTTTCTCGTATGCGGCGTATGCCGTATTTTATTTAGTTTTGGAGGGTTTTACATTATGTTAGTATCCGTTGTTGTCCCGGTTTTTAACGAACAGGACAATCTTGCCGTATTTTATTCAGAAGTCGTCAAATATCTCGAACCTTTAGAGTATGATTTTGAAGTTGTTTTTATCGATGATGGCTCTAGTGATGCCACTCCGTTAATTTTGCATCGTATGGCGCAAGAAGATCAAAGGGTCAGAGCGTTTATTCTTGCCAGAAATTTTGGCCATCAAATTGCCTTAAGTTGCGGCCTTGATCATGCGAATGGCGATGTCGTAATTACAATGGACGGCGATATGCAGCATCCGCCGGAAATGTTGCCAGCCCTATTGAAACACTGGGAAGCAGGCTATGAGGTTGTTCAGACGATTCGTGTTCATACGGAAGGCGTTTCTTTTTTGAAAAACCTTACGTCAAGTCTTTTTTATAAGCTGATCAATGCGATGTCAAATATTCACATTTATGAAGGCGGTTCTGATTTTAGACTACTTGATAAAAAAGTCGTGCAGAGCTTCCGATTATTTAAAGAACGAGCGCGTTTTATCCGCGGCATGATCAGTGATATTGGTTATAAACAAATTCAAATCGAATTTGTAGCGCCCAAACGCTTTGCTGGTGTATCTAAGTTTTCAGTAAAGAAAATGCTGCGTTTTGCCCTTGATGGCATTACGGCTTATTCTAAAATGCCACTGCGGTTTGCTTTTTATCTGGGATTGTTATTCGGTATAGGAACAATGATTCTTACAGGACATGTCTTATATATTAAATTTTTTACGGAAGAAGCTGTTCCTGGTTGGGCTACTACGGCTGTTAGTATTCTTCTTTTAGGTGGCTTTCAATTAGTTGGCATTGGAATTATTGGTGAATATGTTGGTCGTATTTTTGAAGAGGTTAAACAGCGACCGCTTTACTGGGTTCGGGCCGAATTAGGAGAAAAGACAGTAGTGGAACAGAACAATGTAAAAAATAGGATAAACTAATCGGCGCCTAAAAGACAGAAACTGTATTTTGAGGGCAGGACTTTGGTCTTTTTTGTCGTATATATATTATTGAGTGTAGTAAGCCGAATCCAACTCAGGTACGGGGAAACCGTTTATTGGGGTGAAGTTCATGAAAATGAGCCGGGTCTATTCTTCTTCCCGAACCCGTCAGCTAACCTCGGAGGCTAGTAGAGGAAAGGAGTTAGTCTGTGAAAAAGTTTTTCAGAACCACATTGTTTGTTTGCTTTTTTGTTAGTTTTGTTTCACTCGGTTTTGCATCAGGTGCGTTTGAGGAAGGAGATCAAGGTCCAGATGTGGCCGCTCTTCAAAGTCAACTTGGTGCCCTTGGTTACAATGCTGGTCCTGCCGATGGAAGTTTTGGTTCCCTGACTGCCAGTGCAGTTAAAGCTTTTCAGCGTGATCGCGGCCTTGAAGCCGACGGCGTTGTAGGCTATGCGACTTACCGTGCGTTAATGGGCCGAGACATACCGGTTAGCCGTGATTCTTCTAATGTATCTGCGGCTAGAAGAATCATGCAGACAGCCTTAGGGTTAAGAGGTGTTCCTTATTCGTTTGGTGGAACAACTCCGGATGCTTTTGACTGCTCTGGTTTTACCCGTTATGTGTTTAGTGCCTATGGCGTTTATCTGCCTAGAGCGGCTGATGAGCAGTTTAATGTAGGAAGAGGTGTTTCTTACAGTAGACTTCAGCCAGGTGATTTAGTCTTTTTCTCCACCTATGCCGAAGGCGCATCTCATGTAGGAATTTATTTGGGTGGCGGTCAGTTCGTTAGTGCTACTTCCAGTCGCGGTGTAGCCGTTGATTCTTTGGAAAGCAGTTATTGGGGCCCCCGTTACATTGGAGCCAGACGAGTATTGTAGTCAAATGGGAAGGCGTCATCGCCTTCCCGATTTTATTTGCTTTTTTTCGGAAATGCTACTAGAATAGTATTGGCTATGGTAGCATTCTTTTGTTGTTATTTGGAGGACATTCATGGTTAATTTGTATTGGTCTAAATTTATCAGACCTTATTTTTCTTCAGTATTTTTATCAGTGTTATGTTTTATTTTATCAAGTGCGGCTTCTTTGGCGGCACCTATTGTCATTAAAATTTTAATAGATGGTGCTTTATCGCAAAATGATTTGTCCTTTTTGTATATTATTACAGGATCGATTGTCGCGCTCTATTTTGTCCGTGGCGTCTTTTTCTATTTTTATAATTATATTATGGCAAAAGCAGCTAACAAAATGATTGCACGCATGCGTCAAGATATGTTTGCTACTTTACAGAGTCATGATTATGCTTATTTTCTTAGTAAACCCAGCGGTGAAATTATGTCACTGTTCACAAATGACCTGTTGTTGATTCAGCAAGCTGTTACTTTAGGAATTCCTGATATTGTGGTCGAATCAATTAATGTGATTGCGATTATGATGATTATGATCTACTTCGACTGGCAGTTGGCACTCGTGACTTTTGCTACACTTCCTTTTATTATTGTAGCAATTAGTTTTTTTAATCGTAAAATAGCTAGACTAGGCTCGCTTGTGGAACATACTTTGGCTAAGATGACTAGCATTGTACAACAGTCGTTGCTATCAGTCATGGTTGTACAAAGCTATGTGCGAGAAGAGTACGAATATAAGAAATTTAGTGAGCAAATTCAAGAAGCGGCCGAAAATCTGTTAAAGGTGCAGCGGATGAATGCCATTTTTATTCCTCTTGTAGAGTTTTTAGCAGCTATTGGCTTAACCATTATTATTTGGTATGGTGGTCGCGAAGTCATTCAAGGCGAATTGTCTATCGGCGGTATGTTCGCTTTTCTTGTTTACATTATCAACGTTCCAACTCCTGTACGAAAGATCAGTGAAGCAATCAGCAAAATGAAACTGGGCATGGTTGCTTGGCAACGTATAGAAGAATTACGGGATGAAAAAGAGCCTTTGCCAGAAGGGACGCTTGTACTTTCGCATGTCCAGGGGAAAGTACGATTTGAAAATGTATCGTTTCGGTATCAACCAGATAATGAGATTTTAAAACAAATTGAGTTAGAAGCACGTCCTGGTGAAGTGATTGCTGTAGTAGGACCAAGTGGCGCTGGTAAATCTTCTTTTGCTAACTTATTATTGCGCTTTTACGATCCTACATTGGGGAATATTTATCTTGATGATGTAAATATCAAGGAGCTTACCATTCAATCTTTGCGCAGCCATATTGGCTTTATTCAGCAAGATCCCTTGCTTTTTAATGCCACGATTTATGATAATATTCGTTATGGTCGTCCGACGGCGACGTATGAGCAAATTATTGCAGCTGCTAAACTTGCTGACGCGCATGAATTTATTATGGAACTTCCGCTTGGTTATGATAGCAGAGTAGGTGAACTTGGCGGCAATTTATCAGGCGGTCAGAGACAGAGAATAGCCATTGCTAGGGCGATTGTTATGGACCCTAAGATTTTATTGCTTGATGAACCGACAGCGGCGCTTGATGCGCAGGCGGAAAAGCAAGTTATGGCAGCCGTAAGAAAAGTAAGCGGTGGACGGACAACTTTTATTATTACTCATCGGTTGACGACATTAGCTGCCACAGATCGAATTATTTATTTAAGTCAAGGTCGAGTTGTTGAAACGGGAACGCATGAGGAATTGACAGAGCTTGGCGGTTTATATGCTAAAGCTTTGCATTTAGGGGAAATTCAAGTATAATAATGGTGATGAAAATTCCCTTTCGAATCTAAATAAGAACTTTCTTGTTTATGTGAAAGAGGCGCGTAAAATGAAAAAGGTAATCTGTCTCATTATAGTCAGTAGCTTGATTTTTTTATTGAGCGGCTGTGCTGTAACCGGAAATTCTTTTGGTGACAAACGAATTAAGGTTGTTGCATCTGTTTATCCTGTGTATGAATTTGCTCAAGCGATTGGCGGCGACAAAATTAATCTTTCGCTTCTGGCGCCACCCGGTGCAGAACCGCATGATTGGGAGCCATCAGCCAAAGATCTTGTTAAAATTCGTGAAGCAGGTCTCTTTTTATACCAGGGGAACGGTTTTGAGCCTTGGGTTGATAAGATGTTGACACAAAATAAGACGACTTCTTCCGTTGCCGTAAGCCATGATATCGAAACTTTGTCAGGAATTGGCGAAGACGATGAAGAAGATCTTGATGCAGCAGGAAAACCTGTTCTTACAATAGATCCTCATATCTGGCTAGACCCAGTGCTTGCTGTGCAGGAAGCGAATAATATTTGCGAAGCTTTAGTATCGGTTGATCCGGCCAATGAAGCAATCTACCGTAAGAACTTAGAATCACTTACCTTGCAATTGACGGCACTTGATCAAGAATATGCGCAAGCTGTACAAAAGTTTGAGCGGAAGGATTTTGTTACAACCCATGCTGCTTTCGGCTATTTGGCAAAACGTTATGGATTGCACCAAGTACCGCTTATGGGTCTTGCGCCTGACGCGGAGCCTACACCGGAAAAATTGGCTCAAGTTTCAAAGTTTTGCCGTGAGCATAAAGTGAAAGCTGTTTTTTTTGAAACGCTTGTTTCGCCTAAATTAGCCAATATGTTAGGTAAAGAAACTGGTGCTGCGGTTCTTGTTTTAAATCCTATCGAAGGTCTTACCGAGAAAGAAACAAAGGCGGGAAATAACTATTTTTCTGTAATGCAGGAGAATTTAAAAAATCTCAAAGTAGCCTTGCAATGAACAGCACTTGTCTTTTAAGATAGAGGAGTCTAGATTATGTGTGAAATCAAATTAGAAAAGGTGAGCTTTACTTATCAGGCCGAAAAGGTTCTTGAAGATGTAACTCTTACGATTTCATCAGGAGAATTTGTCGTCATGGTGGGCCCGAATGGTGGCGGAAAAAGCACTTTAATAAAATTGCTTGCTGGTCTGTTGACGCCCACACAGGGAACCATTTTGATTAATGGAAAACCAATTCGTGAAGCTCATAAACAAAAACTTATTGGTTATGTACCGCAGAACTATCGGCGTAACACTGCTGATTTTCCGGCTACAGTAGCAGAAGTAGTCGCCCTAGGGCTTTTGTCTGGCCCACTAGGCAGTAAGATACCAGATGCTGAAAAACGGCATATTGTGCTTCATACGCTAGACCTTGTTGGTCTGGCCGCTTTGGCAAATTGTCGGATTGGAGACTTAAGCGGTGGGCAGCAGCAAAGAGTTATGGTGGCTAGAGCATTAACAGGCAACCCTTCATTGCTATTTCTTGATGAACCGACTAGTGGTGTTGATATTCAGGCAAGTGAAGCGATTCATAACCTATTGAGAGAATTAAACGAAAGACTGAATATGACGGTAGTTCTTGTTTCCCATGATATTGAACAAGCTACAGCCTATGCAACCCATGTAGCATGTATTAACAAGAATTTATGTTTTTATGGTGAAAGAGAGTTATTTCGAACGAGTCATTTAACGAAAAATCATTTATGGTATTATTCCACATAAGAGAAGGAAGGAATTCGCGGTGGATTTCTTGCAATATGATTTTATGCAGCGGGCCTTTATCGCTGGAATTGTTACAGCGATCATCTGTCCGCTTATTGGTATTTTTGTCGTTGTGCGCCGTCAATCTTTGATTGGCGATGGCTTGGGACATATTGCCTTTGCCGGTGTAACTGGCGGTTATTTGCTAGGACTTTATCCTCCTATAGCCGCAGCCTGTTTGACAGTTTTGGGCGCTGTTAGTATTGAATGGATGCGTCAAAGACAAAAAGAATATAGCGATATGGTTCTGGCGCTCTTTTTTTATGCGGGAATTGCTTGTGCTATTATTTTTAGCAGTATGACAAAAATGCCTAGTATCGGTCTGTTAAATTTTTTGTTTGGCAGTATTATTACTGTAACAGAGAAAGAGATCATGCTGATCGGGGGAGGGGCTCTATTCGTTTCACTTACAGCTTATCTGTTATTTGACAGACTTATGTTAATGGCTCTTGATGAAGAGGTTGCTCGTATTTCTGGCATTCCGATTGTTGCCATTAATCTTATCTTTGCTGTAATTACGGCTCTTGTTGTGGTCGTAGGTATGACGGTCGCTGGTATTTTGCTTGTTAGCGCTTTGATGATTGTGCCTGTTGCGACAGCGCACTTGTTGCAGAAGGGCTTTCGTAAGACTTTAGTTTACGCCATTTTATACTCTGTTTTAGCAGTGCTTATCGGTCTTACTGCGTCATATCATCTTGATATTGCTCCAGGTGGTACGATCGTAATCAGCGCTATTTTGGAATATATTGTGACTTATTTATTTTCTGTTCTTGCGCTAAAAAGGCAATAAGTTTTGCTCTCTTTTCTTGTTATAGAAACACTTTGCTGTCGCATAAATATGATACAAAGTAATAGCGAGAAAGGGGCGGCAAGGCGATGGAAAAATTTAGCCAGTTTTGTTGTGTCAATGATCTGGAAAAAAAAGCGTGTACATATTTATGGAACATAGAAAGAACGCAGGACTTGGTCCTGCGTTCTTTAGTCTGTTTATGTATCGGTTCCGATCGTTATACTGGCGATGCATTAGGTCCCTTAGTGGGAACCTTCCTCCAAGAGAACTCTTGTTATCCCATTTATGGTTCCTTAGATCAACCGGTTCACGGTGGTAATTTGGCAAGCGTTGTGGAAGAAATTCATAAAAGGTATAATAATCCTTTTATTCTTGCCGTTGACGCTTGCCTGGGGAAACATAGTGAAATAGGTAAGATCGAGATTTGGTCAGGAAGCATTACGGCAGGATTAGCCGTAGGGAATCAATTGCCGCCAACTGGTGAGATTTCATTGGTGGGAATTGTAAATGCTGCCAGTGAAAGCAGCCATCTTGTTTTGCAAAGCACTTCTTTAGCGTTAGTGATGAAGCAGGCAAAAAAAATTGCTGCTATTATTCGGCTATTCCAAGATCAGTTAGTAGCAAAACAATTTTTAGTTTAGAATTTTTATTCTGGGAATAAACTATCCCAGTTTAAATAAAGAATCATTAATGCAATTGCAAAGAGAATACCTAAATCACCAATGAATTTTTCCATGTTATACACCTCAGTCAAATTATAAGAAAAAGTGTTTGGAAAAACAAGACCTTTTTCTAACAGGACAGACACAAAGCTTCTTGCTTCGCCATAAAATAAACAGATAAATAACGGCGGGGGGCGAGGCTGTCATGTGGGGGCTTACTATATTAGCGGCAGCATTTATTCAGGGAATTACTTTTTTGATTTCTTATGTAAGTCATAATACTTTTCCCATGCCTCTAAGTGAAAAGGAAGAAGAGGCCTATTTACTTCGTTTGAAGCAAGGCGATGAGCAGGCTAGAAATACTTTAATCGAACGTAATTTGCGTCTTGTCGCGCACATTGTCAAAAAGTTTGATAATACCGGCGAAGATATGGATGATCTCATTTCGATCGGCGCCATTGGGCTGATTAAGGCAATCAATACGTTTGATCCGTCCAAAAAGATTCGTCTAGCTACTTATGCGGCGCGGTGTATTGAAAATGCTATACTCACATAATGGCTAAATGTGAACTAGATA
>URQW01000112.1 GCA_900550105.1 uncultured Pelosinus sp. | reverse complement strand
AGCTTTAGCGGCATTAATACCGGTAAATAAAGTTGTTTGACCTGTAGCGCTTTGCGGCAAACCTGCTACTCCCAACGTAGCATCAAGCGGCAGTAAACAAACCGTATCACTAATAATAGGCCGCAGCTCCTCCGTTAAGGGCTGCTTCAACCAAGCAGAAAAAAAGCTAGGAGCAAACCGAACCAGAGGATTTATCGCTGGATCGCTCTTACCTAATCCCAGCCCATCAATAAATAAAAATAAGAGCTTCACTAACATCCCCTCTTTTCTATAGAAAGAGAGAGCCCACTTTTAGTGCGCCCCCTTCTTTGTCACAAAATCATGGACTTCATCTAGCGTGTTTTCAAATTTCCTCCACTTAGCGCCAAATGGGCTAAGTGGGTTTTCCATAATATTTTGCAAGTACACTTCTAAATCTCGCTTCGTTAGCGGCTCACACTCAGGATCTTTAATCACACTAAAAGTGCCACAACTTTCAATTCTTGCCGTCTTAATTACAGGTAGATTCGTAAAATCCATTCCTTGCTTATGAAGTTCCTGGCGAAGATCATCATAATTAAATTGCGTTTTCACTAAATTCGCTTGTTGAATCTTCCCTTTGTCAATAAGAACAACAGGAGCTCCTTCAAACCATTTCCGCAGCCGCTTGCTCTTTAAAGCAAGCCGTGCTAGAAGTTGTTGCAAGAGCAAAAAAGACACCAAACCTTCAATTCCAGCAAAAACACTTTTATTCGTCTCCATCGCGATGGTTGTAAGCATATCGCCGATTCCAACCATAATGACAAAATCAAAGGGAGACAATTGGCCAACAGCACGATTTCCCATAAGCCGTACTACAATCAAAGAACAAGTAAAGAGAATTACGATCCGCAGAAAATACACTCCAAGTTCATCATAGTCCATGCTACCACTCCTGTCGGAATTAGTATTCCCTGCTATGACGAAGCTATGCGAGTCTTTAACGGTCTTCTTTGATCAGTTCCATAAGCTCTTCATAATCTTCCTTTAAACGCAAATATTCATCAAGCGTATTCAGCGCTGTTAAAACAGCTACCATTTCAGTCGAAAGACGATAATTGCTCTGGGCCAGTTTACGCATGCGATCATCAAGCATTTCTGTAATCATTTTTAGTCTAGTCGGATCGATATCGCCTTTAATGTGATAAGCCCGCCCTAATAATAGAACAGACGTTTTATTTGTTTTTCCGTCCATATACTCACCCTTATTGTAACAAATATTCTAAAGTATATTCGACTAGGAAAAAGCCTTTTCCTGCCCCCGTTTTCAAGGAAAAAAAGAGGAGCCAGCAAAATGCCGCTCCCCACTTTTTCTCAACTTACTCTTCATTCGTCGCGATAGCACCCTTATTTAAAGTACTGTTACGATAGCTATAGCCAAAATATACGACAAAGCCAATGGCGCTCCAAATAAAGAACCGTTCCCAAGTCTCCGCCGGCAAATTATACATCAAATAACCGCAGGAGAAAACAGCTAATGGAGCCACAATCGAAACAGCCGGGCAACGGAAGGGACGCTCTAAATCAGGCCGTACATGCCGCAATACCCACACACCGATAGCGGCAACAACAAAAGCAAAGAGAGTGCCGATATTAGTAAGCTCAGCAATAATACCGATTGGCGTAAAGCCAGCAATCAAAGCAACGACGACACCGGCAGCCATGGTAATGATATGAGGCGTACCATATTTAGGATGAACTTTGCAAATGGAAGCAGGAATTAAACCGTCACGTGACATCGCGAAGAAAACGCGCGTCTGTCCATACATCAAGACTAACAATACTGTAGTAATCCCACAGATTGCGCCAGTTCCCACTAAAGCAGATCCCAAATTATAGCCAATTGCGCGTAGTGCATAGGCAACAGGCTCTGCATTATTAAGTTCACTATAAGGAACAACACCTGTTAAAACTGCCGCTACCGCAATGTAAAGCACGGTGCAAACAATTAAAGAACCAATAATTCCAATTGGCAGATCACGATTCGGATTCTTACATTCTTCTGCTGCTGTAGCTACAGCATCAAAGCCGATATAAGCAAAGAAAATAATAGCCGCGCCACCAGCTACGCCAGCAAAACCGAAAGGCATAAAGGGTGACCAGTTTGCCGTATTTACATGAGGACCGGCTAATAGAAGAAATAAGAATACAGCAATAAGCTTCACACCAACAAGAATTCTGTTTAAAGTTGCACTTTCTTTCGTACCGCGCACAAGTAATAAACTAAGAAAAATAGCAATAATCATCGCTGGCAGATTTACGATACCGCCATCAGCCGGTACAGCTGTAAAGGCTTTTGGCAACTCAATGCCGCCAGACTTCAAAAGACCTACTACATAACCAGACCATCCCGCAGCCACAGCACTAGAGCCAACAGAATATTCTAGAACCAGATTCCAACCAACAATCCAGGCAATAATTTCACCAAGCGCCGCATAGGAATAGGTGTAGGCGCTACCAGCAATTGGCACAATAGCTGCCAATTCTGCATAAGCCAGAGCCGCAAAAGCACAGGCGAGGCCCGATAAAACAAAAGAAAGCATGATTCCTGGTCCGGCGTACTTTGCCGCTGCAACCCCGGTAAGTACAAAAATACCGGTCCCAATAATACAGCCAATACCTAAAAGAACAAGATCAAAAGCGGTCAAGCTCTTTTTCAGCCCATTTGCCGCCGCCCCTTCTTTTAGTACGTCAATACTCTTTGTCCGCAAAATGTTCATACGCGTCTCCCCTACCTCCAATAAGTACAGATTGATTCTTCTTGATCGTATCGACAGAGCGGACAAAGGCCAGCTTCGTCCGCTACAGGTAACAGTTTAACACAATCATATGGAAAGGTAAAGAGGAAAATGTGTTTTAGGAATGAACACTTGTGACTATATTCTTGTTTTCGCTTGTAAGGTTTCCTTAAGCGCCGCAACAAGTTTATTGTATTCTGGCTCTACCTCAGCATCAGTAAGGGTTCTTTCATTGCTACGATATACCAGGGAAAAAGCTAGGCTCTTGGCTCCCTTTTCCACTTGCTCGCCAGTGTACACGTCAAAAAGGCTAACTTCTTCCAGTAAAGGACTCTTTGTTTTGCCTATCACATCAAGAACACTCTTTGCTTCTGTAGACTCAGGCAATACAAGCGCCAAGTCACGTGAAATAGCCGGAAATTTCGGCAAGGGAGAATATTTCTTAACTTCACCCATACCCAGTAAAGCTTTCATAACATCCTCTTGACTTAAAGCCGTAAAGTTCAAATCAAATACATAGACTTTCCGGTTAAGACCATAGGCCTGTTGCACTGTAGGATGAATTTCTCCTACATAGCCAATAATCTCTCCGGCATATAAAACAGCGGCGCATTTTCCGGGATGAAAAGAAGCAGTTTGTGCTGCCTCAAAAGAAAAATCTTGAATTCCTAAACTGGCAAAAATCGTTTCAACAACACCCTTGGCATCATAAAAATCGACTTCTTCTTTCCCTTGATTCCAAGCTGTAAGTTGTCGTTTCCCCGTTAGGGCCCCTGCTAAACGCTGCGGTTCTTCCGGTAAAACATCTTGTTCTGCCTGCGGCAAATAAATCGCGCCTAACTCAAAAATCTTTACATCAAGATTCTTGCGAGACACATTACGCGCTACGGTTTCCAAAAGATTCGGCAACAAAGTAGTTCGTAAATCAGAGAATTCTTCCACGATCGGATTTAATAACGGTACCGTATTTCGCAGCGGATCAGCAACGTCCAACCCAATTTTGTCAAAAGCGCCAGGATGAATGAAACTATAAGTAATAATTTCGCTGAAACCGTTCGCTGTCAACGAATTTTTTACTTTATCTGCGATCAAAGCCTCATAGCTTTGCCCACCTTGTACCACAGTCCCTTGTGGCGTCGTAGCAGGAACTTGGTCGTATCCCTTGAGCCGTGCTACTTCCTCGGCAATATCAGCCATCCCCGTCACATCAGAACGCCAGGAAGGAACCGTAACAGTAATATCGCCATCACTATCAGGACCGACAACGGCAAAGTCAAGCTTTTGCAAAAGATCTACCATATCGCCTACGAGAAAATCAGTGCCAAGATAGTCATTAATTTGCTTGCCTGTAAAGCTAAACTTACTTGGCATAGTAACATTCGGGTAGATATCGACAATGCCAGTACATACTTTAGCCGCCCCCATATCAACAAGAAGCTGAGCCGCCCGGTCGAGTGCCGCCGTGACAGCGCTTACATTAACCCCTCGTTCAAAACGACCTGATGCTTCGGAACGAAGTCCCAGTTTTCTAGCTGTCTTACGAATTCTAGCACTATGAAACGCGGCTGCTTCCAGCACAATTGTACGGCTCTGATTCGTCACTTCACTCAGTAATCCACCCATAACACCAGCAACGCCTACAGGCTGCAGGGCATCGGCAATAACAATCATTTCATCCGTTAATTCTCGTTTCGTATCATCAAGAGTCGTAATCGTTTCACCCTGGTTTGCCAAACGTACTGTAATCTGCTGTTTCGATAGCATAGCATGGTCATAGGCATGCATAGGCTGGCCAAATTCCAACATGACAAAATTTGTGACATCAACAATATTGTTGATGGAACGAATGCCGGCGGAACGAAGGCGCATCTTGAGCCATTCCGGTGACGGGCCAACTTTTACGTCTTCCAGAACCCTAGCAGCAAAACGGGCGCACAGCGACGGGTCAGCAATCGAAATCGAAATTTTATCACTGGCCTTCCCTTCCCCAGTTTCTTTTACATTTAACAACGGCTTTTTCAACGTGCCGCCCGTAAGTACAGCAATCTCTCTGGCTAAGCCAATCATGCTGAAACAATCAGCCCGGTTCGGTGTTAATTCAAATTCCAAAATCACATCATCAAGGCCTAAGACTGTGTGAATATCTTCCCCAATAGGCGTATCAGCACTCAACAGAAAGATTCCATCTTTTTCTTCGGGCAACAGCGTCTTTTCATCAAGAGCCATCTCTTTGGCTGAACAAAGCATGCCGTAAGAAGGCAGCCCACGAAGCTTACTTTCTTTGATTTTCATACCAGTAGGCAATTTTGCCCCAATTTTTGCTACGGGAACTACTGCGCCTTTTGTTACGTTTTTAGCGCCTGTGATAATAGTAAGAATCTCAGTTTTTACATCTATTTTACAAATACTGAGCTTATCGGCGTCAGGATGAGGATAAATATCAAGTACCTTGCCTGTTACTACGTTTGTAAGATTCTCTCCTAAGTGTTGAACTGCTTCTACCGGAATTCCCGCCATAGTAAGCTGTTCTCCTAGCACATCAGGATCAACCGTAAAATCGACATATTCTTTAAGCCATTTAATCGAAGCCTGCATAATCTTCCTCCTGTTACTTTCTCTTAATACTGTCCTAAAAAGCGCACATCATTTTCAAAGAAGAGTCTCATATCGTCAATTCCATACGAAAGCATGGCAATTCGTTCTACACCCATGCCAAAGGCAAAACCACTGACTACAGCCGGATCATAATTATTTAATGTAAGTACATTAGGATGAACCATACCTGATCCTAGGATTTCTAGCCAGCCCGTTCCCGAGCATACCCGGCAGCCCTTGCCGCCGCACATTACACAAGAAATATCTACCTCAGCACTAGGTTCGGTAAACGGAAAAAAGCTGGGACGAAACCGTACAGCTACAGAATTACCAAAAATCTCATGAATAAAGAGCTCTAAGGTTCCTTTTAAATCAGAGAACCGAATATTTTTATCAACAACAAGCCCTTCTACCTGATGGAACATGGGCGAATGAGTCGCATCATAGTCACTGCGATATACTTTGCCTGGAGCAATAATCCGCACTGGCGAATTCGGTTCCTTCGATTGCAGCGTGCGGGCTTGTACTGGTGAAGTGTGAGTCCGCAGCAAAATACTTTCGGTTATATAAAAAGAATCTTGCATGTCCCGTGCTGGGTGTTCCTTAGGAAAATTGAGCATTTCAAAATTATAATAATCCTGCTCGACTTCTGGCCCCTCAGCAATTTGAAAGCCCATTTTCATGAAAATATCTTTAATCCGCGTAAGCGTAAGCGTTAATGGATGTAAATGCCCTTGTAGCGCCTTGCGCCCTGGCAGTGTTACATCAATCTTTTCTGAGGTCAGCCGCGCTGCCAGCGCCGCATTCTTCAATTCGGCTGTTTTTTGATCGAGAATTCCTTCTAATTCGGTGCGAATCTCATTGACGACTTGTCCCATCTTCGGCCGCAATTCAGCACTTAAAGAGCCAAGGCCGCGCAACATTGATGTAAGACTGCCCTTTTTCCCTAAGTATTTCACACGTAGATCCTGCAACAATTCGAGACTATCCGCAGCATGAATCGCTGCTAAAGCCTCTTGTCGCAAATTTTGCAATTGCTGTTCCATATAATACCTCCAAAAATAAATTAGGGTAAAAAAAAAGCCTTCACCCCACCAAGGGGCGAAAGTCTGACTTCCGCGGTACCACCCAAATTACCTCTTTGCTTTCAATAACGCCGAAACCGCGTCTGGCCTAATCTCAGTTCAGCCAAAATGCTCCAAAGTGAACTTCAGACAGCCTGCTTGAGAATTGCTTTCAATCTACGGCAAATTCCTCCCTGTACAAGCACAAGCTTCCTACTCTCTTTATCATCGCATATAAAACTATTGAAGCCGCATTTTTCGATACCATAAATAAGCTACGATAGAACCTGTCTGTTTAAAGACGCTCCAAAAGACTTCAGCGGGGATCATGTGTAACCACACCTTCCTTGCTAGCTTTAGGAATAAATACGATTCGTTATCAGTATAGCATAGGAAAAAGCAAAGTTCAAGACGAGAAGCGGCGCTGCCTGAGGGCTTCATACAAAATTACCGCTGCTGAAATGGACACATTTAAAGATTCCGCTTTGCCAATCAAAGGAATATGGACAAATCCGTCGCAATATTTTTTTACGAAAGAACTCATTCCCTGCCCTTCATTCCCAAAAGCAATACAGCAGCTAGGACGCCAATCTACATTATAATAGGAAACGGCATTTTCTACGGATGTGCCATATAAGGAAATTTGTTCTGCTTGCAGCCACTGCAAAATCAAATCTGCTTCCGCTGATAATACCGGAAGATGAAATAAGGAACCCATCGACGCCCTCACGACTTTCGGATTATAAACATCTACGCTCTGAATTAAGAGAACGCCGTCACACCCTGCTGCATCAGCCGTCCGAATTAGAGTTCCTAAATTCCCCGGATCTTGTATGCCATCGGCAAGCACCCAAAAGGGATTCGCTCCAGCCTTTGGCAAAGCTTGCTCTTTCTGTTTGACTATTGCCACAATTCCCTGGGGTTCACGGGTATCGCTGATTTTAGCCAGCAAGGCTTCCGAAACTTCATAGACATGACTACATTCTTCAGCCTGCTTCAGCAAAGCGGCGCTACGCTCTTGTCCGCCAAAACTATCGGCAACAAAAATACTCTCACAAAACCAGTCAGAAGCTAAAACCTCTTCCACTAAGCGAACGCCTTCCACAAGAAAAAGACCCGTTTCTTCCCGATATTTTTTTTGTTTCAACGAAGCAGCAAGTTTTATATTTTGATTTTGAGGACTTTGTATTTTTTCACGCATAGACCTCATGCCTCCTTTAAAAATAGGTTAATCCATCCTAAAAAAAACAAAAGATTGACAAATTTTTCAGACTATATTAGCATAAAAGTAAGAAGAAGTATCTTCTTTACATGGTTTGGACTAAAAAAGTATAAGGAGGGTGTTACTATGGTTCATGTACCCAATACACTTCAAACTGGAATCTATTATGAAGTACAAAAAACGGTTGATGCTGCCGATGTAGCTGCGAACTACGGTTCGCACGAACTCCAAAATCTCCTTGCAACTCCTGCTTATGTCGCCATGATGATTGAAGCAGCTACCCAAGCTGTTGATCCCCTACTCCCTGATGGATTGGTCACCGTGGGACAGTCCATGGAATTTATCCACCAAGCTCCTACCGTTTTAGGAATGAATATTACCGTGCGAGCTACCTTAAACAAATTGGAAGACAATAAACTGTCTTTCATTATCACAGCTCATGATGAGATCGGTGAAATCGGCCATGGAAAACATGTTCGTCTGATCGTAAATCGAGATTCTCTGTTAAAACGTGCTTATGAACGCGCCGGTGTTTACGGCGTTAAGTAAAATCTTGCGACAAAAAAGGGCTTGCTAAGCAAGCCCTTTTCCTTTTATTCTGCTAAGTCTTACCGATTTTCTTTAGCGGTAGCAACAAGCTGAGCAAAAGCAGTCATGTCGCTTAC
>URQW01000111.1 GCA_900550105.1 uncultured Pelosinus sp. | reverse complement strand
AGAATTCTGCCCAAAAGGGCTTCATACTGTTCTGTTTTTAATGTAGTGGCTTCAATGTCTTTGCCTCGTCCTGTAGGGACAAGGAAAAAAATATGATGGGCAATAGCGCCTATCTTTACAGCAAAATCAGTAATATCGGTAATTTCAGGTTCATTCCAGCTCATAGCTGTCGTATGAATCTGAAATTTAAGGCCTGCCTCACGGCAGGCTTCCATGCCAGCAACACTTTTCTGCCAAGCTTGCTCTGCTTGACGAAAATGATTATGCTTGTTAGGATCGCAACTGTCGAGGCTGATACCGGCTACAGCCAGTCCCGCTTCTTTTAATTTACTTGCTACGTCTGGCGTGATCAAAATACCATTTGTGCCGAGAACAGGCCTCAACCCGACTGTGCGGGCGTGAGCAATCAATTCATAAATATCGGAACGCATCAACGGTTCGCCACCACTTAAAATAACAATTTTAAAACCTGCCTTTGCCATTTCTGATAACAGTTTTTTTCCTTCCTCTGTTGTCAGTTCATCAGCAGATCGCGTCCCGGCATCGCGATAACAATGCGAACAATGAATATTACAGGCCTGTGTTGTATTCCAGGAAATAATCAAATATGGTTCCCCCCAACTTCTTACAAAATCAATTTCATACCTTCCTTATAAGGTAACAATTCGACTTTTAATGAATCAATCCTGTTTCTATTTCTTAGTTACTATTATTTTTTTGTTGAAATCGGCATTCCAAACAAACCGATTCTGTCGAAACAGGCTGATATACACTGCCGCATTGTTCACAGCGAGGCAGTTCAATGCGAGCCAAGGAAACTTCTTCTGTAGTCGCCTGATCATAAGCCAAGGCTTGTACCGGACAGCTATCAATGCAAAGATTGCATTGATAGCATTTTCTTGTCTCTTCTAAAATTTCAATAGCTTGGCCAAAGTCCAGAATTTTCAATGCTTTTTCCGGACAAAGTTTTACACACAATCCACAACCTGTGCAAGTCTGATCAATTTTCAGCATGGAAAAAACAGTAGGTTGAAACTCCAATTGACTATTAACATCACGGAGTCGTTCTTTACGCCGAATGGGTTCTGAAGGCCCGACATCTTGTAACAATAGACTCGTCGTCTTAACGAAAGAACCGCAAAGATCTTTAAAAAAAGTCCGTCGAGAAACCATCTTTTGCTTAGGAAGATAAGACGCTGCTTTGGCGCCCCAAATCAAGTTTTTTTTCTGTTCCTGCGGCAACAGCGAAAAACTAGTTTTTAACTGTTCTTCTAAAAAAGGCGCGATCGTTGGACGACATTCTAAGCATTTTTGGGTATGAACAACGATAGTCGCACCGTATTTCAATATACTGGCCGTAAGCAAACGAAAATCAAGAAATCCCAAGCAAGCGAATGGGCTTATGCTATCCTGCCCTTGACAAGTGACTACAGCGCAATCACTGTTAAATAATGCACTCCAAGTCTCATTCGAAATATCCTTTAGAGAAATAGCGTCAGCTGGACAAACAGCGCTGCAAAGACCGCAATCATCGCAAAGGGCTTCAACAACAGAAAAATCGGCGCGAATTGCTTCTTTAGGACATTCTTGGCAACAGCGACTACATTGTGATTTAGAATAGCAAAAAGCATAGCATAGTTCCTGATGAATTCGTGCAGCACACATAAAAATCTGCCACTCACTGAATCTATTTCAAAAAGCCTCGAAACAAAGACAAGTTTCGCGAAAGCAGCAGTTTTTTCACCTCTTTTCTTCTTGAATACTCTAGATATACGCTGTTTTTACCTTTTCCGATTCTTTTAGTATAAAACCCACAGTTTTCCATTCTAACATTTTACATTCTCTTGCACTATTAAGAATTCCTGTTATGTGAAATTTTTAATTTGTTAACAGAAATCTTTTAAACTATGTTAATTGGGAATATACTAATTTTTCTAGCGCTGCAAGCGGCGCTGAAAACCATTTATCCCGATGAAAAACCATCTGAGATTTTACAACAATTCCTGATTGCCAAGGCAGCTTTACTAACTCGCTACGCTCTAACTCTGCTTTTAGGGCCAATTCCGGTAATAAGGCTATGCCAAGGCCGTTTCTAACACATTGCTTGATCGTTTCCAAGCTACTAAATTCTAACCAATTTACGAAAACCTGATTTTTACTAAGTAAAAGTTTCAAATCTGTAGGATAACCAGAGCTCCCTTCAGGCATTAACAGCGTTTCCCCTGATAAATCTTGAATCGTCAATTTAGAGCACTTCGCCAAAAAATGGTCAGGCGCTGCAAATAAGATCGTATCACCACTAAACAAAGTAAATTCACGCAACTGCGGCTCTTTATATTCTTCATAAAGACTAAAAGCAACATCTATTATATTTTTTTGCAGCCATTGTGGAAACTCCGTACAAACCCCAGTTCGAATGTGAATCTGCACTTCAGGATAAAGCTTTTGATATTCCTTTAGCAGTGGAGGAAGCCAATAGGTACAAAGAGTTTCAGCCGCACCAATTACAAGAGTCCCCCCAACTTTAGACTCACTTTGAAATAAAAGCTTAAGATTTTTGGCATCGCGAACCATACGTTCCGCATGAGGAAGTAGCTGTTTTCCTTGCTCCGTCAAAAACACTTTTCGGCCAATGCGTTCAAATACTTTTACGCCCAAATACGTTTCGAGATTCTTAATTTGTTCCGAAACAGTCGATTGCGAGTAATTGAGCTGTCTAGCTGCCTCACCGAAGTTCAGATTTTTAGCCACGGCGATAAAAATTTCTAAATTCTTAATCATGCTATCACACCAATCGAAAAAACCGATCATTTTAATCAAAACAATCGACTTATCAAAATACAAATATTATGATACGCTATAAGCAACTTTTGCGCAATCGAATTTCACTAAGGTGGTTATCGTTGATGAACGAAGATATTTCCTTAAAAAAAAGCATCACTTGGTTGCAAGGCTCTGCCATGACAATCGGCGCGGTCCTCGGTGCTGGAATTTTGGTATTACCTGCAATTACAGCATCTCTAGCAGGGCCAGCTTCTCTGCTTAGCTGGCTCTTTACCGGATTGCTTTCCTTGCCCATGATTGCCGTAATTGGCATGATATCATCAAAGTTTCCCGATTCCGGCGGTCTCGCTACTTATGTACATACAGCGTATGGTAGCTTAGCTGGACAGCTCACCAGCCTGCTTATGCTAACAGCCATGCCTTTTGGCATGCCGGTTACCGCCCTCATCGGCGCCAACTACCTTGGCAGCGTATTTAATTGGACGCAAGGAAATATCCATATTGCTGCAGCTTGCTTGATTCTCACAGCCATTGCACTCAATTATCGTGGTATCGAACTATCAGGCAAAACACAGATCGGCGTTGTCTTATCCATTCTGTTGATTCTCACTATTGCCATTATTTCAGCCCTTCCCGCTCTTACAGTGACTGCCTTTACTCCCTTTCTCCCCTACGGCTGGCTGCCTGTCGGCGGAGCTATGTCATTTATTTTTTTCGCTTTTATGGGTTGGGAAATGATTGGAAATCTTGCCGAAGAATTTAAAAATCCTCGCAAAGATCTCCCGCTAAGTCTACTCATCTCGGTAATTGTTATCAATTTCATCTACCTTGCTGTAGCTTTTGTGACAGTAGGAACCAATGTATATCAATCAGAGTCGCCGCTCACTGCTATGATCACTTTAACCGCCTATCGTTGGGGAGACCACGCCAAAATTCTTGTTGCTCTACTTGGTTTTATTGCCTGCTACTGTCCTTTACACACCTTTATTGCCGGCTTCTCCCGCCTTGTTTACGCCCAATCTAGAAATGGCGCTTTTCCCGCCTGTTTTTCTCAACTTCATTCTCGCTACCAAACACCCCATAGAGCTTTGTTAGCCTTCGTTCCGCTCTATTTGTTCATATTGCTATTAAGTTATAGCCTATCATGGAATCTCTATCCGCTGATCAATATCCCTTCTGCTAACTTCCTTGCTGTCTACTTTCTTGCAATGAGCGCTGCAACCCACATTCTTTCGGGAAAAGCCGCCAAGGGACTCGCCTGTATCAGTACTTTGTTTGCGCTCATCCTGTTCCTGTTTTCTGGCTGGTTTACCCTCTATTCCCTCGCTGTAGCAGCCCTATTATTTAGTTACAAGTTATATCAGAAATACAAATAAGCCGATAAATCCAGGGAATATAACCGATCACTTTATAAGAAATCGCCAAAAACTATGCCCAGTTCCCGCCCAGTTTGTATCAGTTCATGATCTACCGAAACAAGGTGCGGCTGACCGACGACCTTAGCTAAGTCCACTAAAACAATTCGATTGTCTTGCAAGGCAACCATCGTTTTAAACTTTCCATTTTTAATCGCTCGAACAGCGGCTTCGCCATAGCGAGTTGCCAAAATTCGATCAAATGCAGTCGGACTGCCCCCCCGTTGCAAGTGGCCCAGAACAGTAGAACGACATTCTACGTCAAGGCGCTTTTCTAGCTCATTCGTAATTTTATCACCAATTCCGCCTAATCGTATTTTTTCCGGGCTATTTTCAATGATTTTCGCCACAGACATTTCACCATTGACGGGCCGTGCGCCTTCCGCTACCACAATAATGCTAAACAGCTTTCCATTCTGCCGCCGCCGTTCAATTTTTTCCACAATCGCTTCCCACTCGAAGGGAATTTCCGGAATCAAAATACAGTCAGATCCACCAGCAATACCACTATGTAAGGCAATCCAACCAGCATAACGGCCCATCACTTCCAGCGTCATGACACGATGATGCGATTCGGCTGTTGTATGAAGACGATCTAACGCCTCAGTTGCAATACTTACGGCCGTATCAAACCCAAAAGTCCTTTCTGTTTGCGGCAAATCATTATCAATGGTTTTCGGCACACCAACTACAGGAAAGCCTAGTTCCGCCAGATCATAAGCAATTTTAAGAGTACCATCGCCGCCAATAACAATGAGTGCTGCAATGTCCCGCTGTCGTAAGTTATTAATTGCTTGCTGTGACATATCTTTAAATACCACTTTACCATTTTCTTGGCATTGATAGTGAAAAGGATTATCGCGATTTGTCGTCCCCAAAATTGTACCGCCGCGCGGTAATATCCCGGAAACAAGCTCTGATGTAAGCAAATGAAGATCATTTTCTACTAAACCTTTAAAACCATTTCTCGCACCATAAACGACAAGCCCCTGCGTACGAGCGCTCTTGTACACAGCTCTGATCACTGCGTTTAAACCGGGACAGTCACCGCCGCCTGTCAGTACTGCAATATTTTTCAAAATAAAGCCTCCTCTGGCAATAAGGTTTGTATACTAAAAAAGTCAGAGTTCCATAAAGAACTCTGACTTTTAGATTCGTTTTTTTTAAGAATTCTCCTGCCTAAAACCAACAATAATCGACACATGAAGAAACTCAAAATAATATCTCACTGTAAAGTGGAATCCTCTTAAACGATTCCTTCAAGCGCCTTAGTTATTTCAGCAGCAGGTCGAAATCCAACAAGGCGATTGACTTCCTGTCCATCCTTAAAAATAAGTAAAGTAGGAATACCCATAACTTTATACTTACCAGCCAAGCCAGCTACGGCATCTACATTGACTTTTGCCACTTGCACTTTTTCCTGATAAGCTTCCGCAACTTTTTCCACTTCAGGAGCAACCATTTTACAAGGGCCGCACCAAGGCGCCCAAAAATCAATCAATACAGGTTTACCTGCCTCAATCAGTTGATCAAAATCAGCTATATTTTCAATTGCAATAACAGCCATTGTTCTTGCCTCCTCTAACCTGTTTATAAAGAAAAATAAATTTTCTTTACTCTTATTATATTTATTGTAGAAAAATTTATTAATCTTGTCAACAAAAAGTAATTATCAATAAAGACAAAAACAAAAACCGCTTGACAGCGGTTTTTTAGTTACGAGTAATCAATAAGCCGAGTTTTGTTCCGCCGTAGCGGTGATGATCATCTATCTACGCTTCTAGTTGCCTAGAAGCTCTAGCGACACAACCCGGAAGGTTCTGCGGGCAACTTCATCCCTTCCCTATTCGGTCTTGCTCCAGGTGGGGTTTACCAAGCCAACCAGTCACCTGGTTGCTGGTGCGCTCTTACCGCACCGTTCCATCCTTACCGAAAAATCGGCGGTTTTCTTTTCTATGGCACTTTCCCTAAGGTCACCCTCGCTGGACGTTATCCAGCACCCTGCCCTACGGAGCTCGGACTTTCCTCGAATACAAAGTACTCGCGATCATCTTTCATACTCATAAACAGCTTTTTAATTATAGTAGATTAAAGTGATTCTGTCAATAAACTGAGAAAGGAGATTTCTGACAAGAAGCTGTAGTTACAATAATTTGGGAAAAGCAACTCTGTAAATATTCCGCGATAACTGGCACAACAGGAGCCTCTGTTCCATAATGACCTGCATCAATCAGCGTAATTCCTAAGGCTTTCGCATCGACAGCATCATGGTACTTTACATCACCGGTTACCAAAACTTGCGCCCCCAAAGCTTTTGCTTGTCGGAAAAATTCCGCACCACTGCCACCGACGACAGCGACTGTCTCCACTAAGCCTTCATCCCCCTCACTAACCTGAATGGATGATAAACCAAGTTTTGTTTTAACCAAAGCAGCAAAATCAGCTATCGATTGACTAGAACAAGTCCCGAGTCGACCTAAGCCAGGAAACTTCTCCTTATTTTCCAATGAGTACAAATCATAGGCTACTTCTTCATAAGGATGAGCCGAAAGTAAAGCTTCTAAAACCAGCTGTTTTTTAGCCGCTGGCAAAATAGTTTCAAGGCGTAACTCTGACACTTTTTCAACGCTGCCAACTTTTCCTAAATAAGGACTAGTCCCTGCTTGCGGTAAAAAAGAGCCAGTTCCTTCTACAGCAAAGGTACAATGACTATATTGCCCAATATGGCCAGCTCCGGCAGAAGTCACGGCTTGCCAAACAGCTCCAAAAGCTTCTTGCGGCACATAAGTGACTAATTTTATGAAAGGTTGCTCATAACCACTAATAAAAGGTCGTATATTGCGCAAACCTAATTGCTGCGCTAACACATCATTTACGCCGCCACGAGCACAATCCAGATTAGTATGAGCAGAAAAAACAGCAATATCATGCGTTAACAACAGCTTCACAATTTTCCCTTGTTCACTGTTTGTATCAATTTTGCTCAAAGGCTTAAATAAGAAAGGATGATGCGAAACAATCAGATCAGCCCCCCACTCTGCCGCTTCCTGGGCGACAGCCAGCGTCACATCAAGAGTTGTCATGATTTTATTCACAGGCTGTTCTTTTGCTCCTACAAACAAGCCAATCTTATCCCATTCTTCCGCTAGATAAGCAGGCGCCCAATTCTCCATAGCCTGCATTACACTTGCACAGGTTACTGTCATGGCAAAAGCTCCTTTAATTGTTGTAGCTGTCTTTTTAAGACAATCGTCTTTTCCTGCGCCCCAATACCGGCATTATTCAGTTGCGTTAAGATCCGCTTTGTATCATTTATTTTTTGACCAATATGCTGAGACAGCAAGGGATCTTGCTTTCTTAGCAGAATTGGACCAACTTCATACAGAATTTTCTCAGCTTCCGTAATTTCTGTCTCTACCGACAAAGTCCCCTGCCCGGAAATTGAGCGCTTAGCACAAATCACTTCGTAAAGACGGTCATCATCTATTACAAGCGCCTCATCGATTAGCTGCCAACCGTGCTTTACCAGCCATAAACGCAATGCGCCCGCAGCTCCCATCGGCTGTAGCACAAGCGTCGTAAGACGTTTTATCCAGAGTTCACCTTTTTGGAGAATTTCAATCATTGTCTGCCCGCCCATACCGGCAATCACTACTGCATCGATCTCATCTTCACCAATTACAGTTAGGCCATCGCCTAAACGTACAGAAATTTTATCAGACAGCCCCGCTTGACGAACAGTAAGCGAAGCAGCTTTATAGGGCCCTTCATGAACATCACCAGCAATGGCCCAAGAGACCACGTTCTGCTGTACAAGAAACACGGGCAAATAAGCATGATCTGTGCCAATATCAGCGATTCTAGCGCCTTGGGGAACGAAAGCGGCTATTTGACGCAGTCTTTCATTCAATTTCATCATTTTCTCCCCTTTACAAAGAAAAACGGAATTCTTGCTTTGCAAGAATCCCGCATTATTTCAACTGGTGGGCCCACCTGGTATCGAACCAGGGACCAGCCGGTTATGAGCCGGCTGCTCTACCGCTGAGCTATAGGCCCAAGATATGAAAACAGGTTTTCCGAAGAAAGCCTGTTTTGTTATCATTTGGCTCCTTGAGTAGGACTCGAACCTACGACCGATCGGTTAACAGCCGATTGCTCTACCAACTGAGCTATCAAG
>URQW01000110.1 GCA_900550105.1 uncultured Pelosinus sp. | reverse complement strand
TCCATTACTGCACAATATCAAAATGTAAATGAAGAGCTCTACACAGCAATGTCAAATCAAGATTTATTTTTAATGGATCTTGAGCAAACAAAAAAACAATTAGTCGCTCTCTATCGTATTACCTCTATTGTACAAAAGACAGTAGATGAAGAAGAAGTTTTAGAGGAAATTTTAAAAAACGTCACAAAAGAATTCGCCTTAGATAATGTGGCAATACTACTTTTGGATAAAGAGAACCAGGAGCTTGTTGTACGCGCCCATACTGGCTATTTTCAGACCTTTTGCAAATTTTTGCGAATTCCATTAGGGCAAGGAATTGCTGGTCATGCCGCAAAATACAGAGAAGTTGTTTTTTCTCCTGATGTGAGTCAAGACCACCGTTATATCAGTGGGGGAATTGACTGTGTCAGTGAACTGGCGATTCCGCTGATTGTAAATGATCAGGTGATCGGTGTTTTTGATATTGAAACAACTTGTAAGCGTGATTTTAGTGAGTTGGAATTAGAGATGTTCGGTTCCTTAGCGAATCAAATTGCTATGACGATTGCTCATGCGAACCATGTAGCATCAGTTGAAGTGCAGGCGATTACGGATGGGATGACTGGTCTTTTTAATTATCGCTATTTTAGAACATTGCTTACGCAAGAGTTTAAACGATCTAAGCGCTATCACCGACCATTATCTCTCCTGATGATGGACATTGATAACTTTAAGAGCTATAATGATAGACATGGTCATCAACAAGGCGATTATTTATTGCGCACGATTGCCGAACTAATTAGACATATCGTAAGAGACGTTGATTTTGTTGTTCGTTACGGTGGAGAGGAATTTGCCGTTATTTTGCCGGAAACTCCGCTTCACGATGCCGTAATTATTGCAGAGCGAATTCGGCAAAGCATTGCAGAATATCCTTTTGATAATCGAGAAACACAGCCTAATGGAATTATATCTGTCAGTACCGGACTCGCAAGTTTCCCGCGTGATGCTGACAGCGATGTTGAATTAATTCAGCATGCTGATGCTGCCATGTATGCAGCGAAGCAAAACGATAAAAACTGTGTGCGTGTTTTTCATGAAATTGCAGCAGGCTGACAGATAAGAGGTGAAAGTATGAAGCAGGACACGCTAGGGGATTTTAAAGAATATTCTTTAGCAGGAACCGACCAGGAAATTCAGTTTATTACGAGTGCCCTGCAGCTTCCAATAAAAAATTCAACGATTCTTGATTTATATTGCGGTTATGGACGTCATACTTTAGAACTGGCGAAGCTTGGCTATGAAGTGATTGGCCTTGATAGTAACCGTGATTTTCTAGCGATTGCCAAACAGAAAGCGGAGGAGCTAGAAATTGCTGTGCGTTTTGTAGAGTGTGACATGCGCGAGCTTTCCTATCAGGAAACTTTTGATGCGGTAATTAATATGTTCGCTGCTTTTGGTTTTTTCTCAGATGAAGAAAATGCAGCGGTAATTACATCGATTGCCAGAGCCTTAAAACCAAAGGGGCTTTTCTTGATTGATTTGTTTAATCGTGATTGGATGCTGAAAAATAATTTAAATCGCTATTGGCGTCATCCTAGTGGTGAAGCTGTTCTTTCTTATAAAGTAGAGATTGAAGAAGGTATTGCCGTAATGAAACGGCAACTATTAAATCAAGTTACCGGTAAAAAAACAGAAGCTGATTTTCAGCTTAGAACTTATACGCTAGCTGAAATGACAGATATGCTTACAGAAGCGGGATTAAAAATTAAACAAGTTTTTGGGGCTTTTGATGGTCGCCCCTATGACAAAGATACACCGCGCCTAATTATTTTGGCGCAGAAAGAATCACATGACTAAATAGTTTATTGCTTATATTACCCAAAAAGGTCTGCCAAATTTTTCGTATTTGGCAGACCTTTTTCACTTGTTATCAGTTTATTACATAGATTATACCAGATGGCCGAAAGGTGGTGGCAAAGTGCTTATCCGAGTGAACGGGCGATCCGAGCTGACCATTCCGCGCATTGGCGTAGCTTTGAGCGGCGGCGGACTGCGCGGGTTAGCTCATATTGGCGTACTCGCCGAACTAGAACGAGCTGGGATTCCCATTCATTTTATTGCCGGAACAAGCGCTGGAGCTGTAGTAGCAGCTTTGCATGCCACTGGCCATGGTTCACAGGAAATGACAGAACTTGCCCATGAACTGAATCTACATGATTTGATTGACGCAAAGTTTTCTTTAAATCAGCTTGTCAAGTACGGTATGAAGTGGCTATTTACGGGAAAATTTCGTCTCTTATCAGTTATTCCGGCTGGAATGATTAAAGGCGAAAGAGTGGAACAATATTTTCGTTCGCTTTGGGGAAATCGAACAGTAAAAGAAACAAAACTACCTTTGGCTATTACAGCTGTTGATCTCAATACAGCTGAAACGGTTTTTTTCACAACGCTGCTTCGACAAAAACCTGATATATTACATGCAAAGTATGATCATTCTATTTCACTTATTGAAGCAGTGCGAGCGAGCATTTCTATTCCGGGAATTTTTCAACCAAAAGTTTATCAGGGAATGACGCTCGTTGATGGAGCTGTAAAAAATAATCTGCCTGCTGATATTTTACGTTCTATGGGGGCGGAAGTGGTGTTAGGCGTCGATCTGGGGTATGATGGGCAGCCTAATTTCGGTATTCAGTCTGTCGGAGAAGTACTATTGCAGTGCATTGAAATTATGTCACGAGAAGTAACCTTGTTGAAAGGACGGCAATTATCAGATTTGGTGATTCGTCCTCAGACTTTTGATCTAACCTTTCGTAGTGTTAAAGACATTGACCGTTGTATTGAACGAGGCAGAGCAGCAACCAAAAGCGACTTGCCTGATATTATTACATTACTGAACGATAAGATCAAACAAAAGCTCTAATTACGGGGCATTTTTAAAATTTCCTGATGAATTCTTAAAATGGTTTGCCCGTAATTTCTACCGGGAACAGCCCATTTTCCATTTAACGCTTGCCAGGTTTTTTGTTTACCAAAAAAAGGAGTCTTTTTGAGCAGGTCATAGCGCGGGTCCACGAGAATGCCTTGTGGTGCAACTGGCGTAGCATAACCTTTGAGATGCTGAATTTGGGCGCGAATTCCCTGACGAGGACTTTTAAACCAGGCGCCTTTTACGCCATTGCCTGTTGTGCCAAGCCCGGCATAATTGTTTTGTGGTGGTAATACATCACCGCCATAACGAAAAAAGCCTGTTTCATGGAGGGATTGGGCAAAAGCTACGTCAGGACGGATCCCTTCATGTCTCGCTTCTTCATAAAAAATCCGTACAAGCTCTTTTGCCGAAACTGCCGTTTCCGGCAACGGGTTTTTTTGACGTAAATAGGCGACGCATTGCTGTTCCGAAGCTAAGGGACTTCCCATAATCGATAAGTCAAACTGATAGCGATCTTGTAGCGCAAAAGAACCAGCTGGCAATGATTTTAGCGGAATGGATGAGGCTGTAGCCGGAGCCATCATCACGAAAGGAAACAGCAGCAATAAGGAAAAAGCGGTAAGTTGTTTAGACATAGTGTATCTCCTTATTATAAATTCTTTAATAATTTCGCGCCTCATCATTAAAAATCCTTGTCTCATGGACACCAGATGGTTGGTGTTGTCATAGAAATAGATGAAGGAGGAGTAAAAATGTTTGACTTGAAAAGCGTATTAAAATCCTATCGGATTCATGAACTTGCTATGTTTATCTTAGAGCAACAGCATGAGGAATGGGGACAACGAGAGGTCCCGGCACTAACGAATGCTGTCGTAAGTCGTTATGAGGAAATTGTGCGTTCTCTTATGGTACAAATGAAAAATAGCGAAAGAGTTCTTGAAGCCGAAGAAGAGCAAGTAGATACTTTGTAAATAATTGTGGTATGCTTATAGTGATATAATCTATTTTGCAATGAATTGGAGCGTTGGATGTGGAAAATTGCGAGTCGTCTTTTCTTGGCAAAGTAATACTGATTACGGGCGGAACTTCCGGTATTGGCTTAGCATCTGCACAGAAGTTTTTAGCGAAAGGAGCTATGGTTGTTCTGGTTGGCCGTAATGAGCAGAAAGGACGTGAAGCAATACAGATTTTACAAAACCAGCCTGAGGTAATTTACCTAAAAGGCGATGTAAGAAATTATGACGCTTGTCAGCAGATCGTAGCAGAAACAGTACGCCGCTTTGGCCGTCTTGATGTGCTAATCAACAGTGCTGGTCTTTATTTGGAGAAGCTGATCGATGAAATGAGTGAACAAGATTTTGCCGATGTAATGGACTGTAATATAAAAGGCGTTTACTTTATGGCAAAATTTGCAGCAAGACAAATGCGAAGAAACGGTGGCGGCGTTATTTTGAATGTTTCCTCTGATGCGGGCGTACAGGGGAATTTACAGTGCAGCGCCTATTGCGCTTCCAAAGGAGCTGTCAATATTTTTACGAAAGCCTTGGCATTAGAGTTAGCGCCTTATAAAATTCGTGTCAATGCCGTCTGTCCTGGCGATATTGCCACGCCGTTATTGGAAAAGCAATTATCTGAAAAGATCGATCCAGCAGCTGCCAAAGCGGAAATGGCGCTTTATTACCCGCTAGGACGAATTGGCACAGCAGAAGAAGTAGCTAACGTCATTTGTTTTTTGGCTTCTTCAGAAGCTGCTTTTGTTACGGGGGCGCTTTGGAGTGTAGATGGCGGAATTACTGCTTGTTAAAAATTACTGAATTTTTATTATAAAGCAGGAAAATTTGTTTTGATGTCAAATATAGTTCTAATAAAGTATGATGAATTGTACTTTATTAGAGGCATGAAGCTTCTTACGCATTCTGGGTAAATTTTCAATTGAAACCAGGTAGCCTACTTTTCTTGAAAGAAAGGGCTTACTTGGTTTTTATTTTTAAGGGAGGCTTTTGGCGTAAGATGAGTAAATTTTTTAGCAAAAAGAAGTTATTCGCAAAACAAAGTGTTTTTTTTATTACTGCCTTATTTGTAGTACTGACATTTCTGGTAAGCGGCTGTGGCGGTAAAGCCGATCAAACAGGTGCTAAAACGGATTCGAAGTCAATTATTCTTGGTGTCGAAAATGAGTCAGACAAAGTTAATCCAATTTTTGCCGATGAGCATGATGATGCCATTTCACTTATTTTTAGCGGGTTAGTCCGTTACGATGATAAAAATGAGCCCATTCCTGACATGGCGGAAAGCTGGGATATATCAAGTGATAAACTGACTTATACGTTTCATTTAAAGAAAAATATTAAATGGCATGATGGTCAGCCGTTTACAGCGGATGATGTAAAATTTACGATTGAAGCCGCGTTAAATCCTAAAAATAATTCAATGATTCGAGAACGGTTTGAGGAAATTAAAGCTGTGCAAATTATGGATCCCTATACCGTAAAAATTGTTCTAAAAACACCGTTTCCTTTGCTAGTGAATGTAATGTCTACCGGAATGTTGCCGAAACATCTCTTGGAAGGTAAAGATATCAATAACAATGCTTTCAATGCTGCGCCTATTGGTACCGGCCCATTTAAGTTTGTGGAATGGAAAAAAGGACAATATATGAAACTTGCCGCCAATCAAGATTTTTACCGTCAGTCGCCCAAGTCAGAGCAAGTCATTTTAAAATATTTGCCTGATCAAAATGTTCGGGCGTTGCAATTAGAAACAGGTGAAATTGATGTAGCTTTAGTCGATCCAATGGAAGTTGACCGAATGAAGCAAAAAGATAATTTAACAGTTCATCGCATTGTTACTGCCGACTATCGGGTATTAATGTATAACAGACTGAATCCGCTATGGGAGGATGCCCGAGTACGGCAGGCGCTCAACTACGCAGTAGACCGTAATGCCTTAGTTAATGGCGTTTTACTGGGGTGGGGCAAACCGGCTTATGGACCGTTACAGTTAAGCTGGGCTAATAATCCTGATGTTAATCCTTACACATTCAATCTAGAAAAAGCAAAGGCTTTGCTGACTGAAGCTGGCTGGACACCGGGTCCTGATGGAGTTTTGCAAAAAGATGGAAAACGTTTTTCCTTTAAGTTGACGACTTTTGTTACTGATCCTGTAAGAGTCGCTTTAGTCAATGCTTTAAGTACTCAGTTTAAACAAATCGGCGTGGAAGCAATTCCTGATCCGAAGGAAAAAGGTTCCTTTAAAATTGGCCAAACTGATACTTTCTTGCTGGGCTGGGGTAGCCCGTTTGATCCCGATGATGATACGTATCGCATATTCCATAGTTCTCAAATGGAAATTGCCAATTATGAACACTATAAAAACACTAAGGTTGACTCATTGCTTTTAGCAGCCAGACAAGCTAGTGATCGTAATGAGAGAATCGCACTTTATAAAGAATTCCAAAATGAGCTTGCTAAAGACCCTGCGTTTAATTTTTTAGCATATCTTGATGTTGCTTTAGTTACCAAGAAAAACCTAACTGGTATTAAAGAAAAAACACTAGGACATCACGGCGCAGGTTATATGTGGAATTTGGAGGAATGGAGCAAACAGTAAATGTTAGGTTTTATTTTTCGTCGCATTTTATCGAGCCTGCCTGTTCTTTTAGTAATTAGCTTATGTGCTTTTTTTCTGATTCACATGGCTCACGGCGATCCTGCCGTAGCCATGTACGGCAGTCATTTAGAAAAAATGCGGCCGCAAGACCAAATGCGGATTCGGACAAATCTCGGACTGGATCAACCCTTGCCTGTTCAGTATGGTAAATGGATGTCAGGGATTTTGCAGGGCGATCTAGGAACATCATATATGACAGGACAACCCGTTAGTCAGATTCTTGCCGAACGGTTACCCAACACGTTGCTATTAACCGCTAGTGCTACAGCAATCATGCTTGTATTAGCAACAGCTATCGGCATTCTTGCAGCAGTCAAGCAATATTCTTTATTCGACTATTTTTCTACCTTTATTGCTTTTTTGTTTTTTTCTATTCCTAGCTTTTGGTTAGCGCTCCTAGCTATCTTGGTGTTTTCTGTTTATCTTGGCTGGCTGCCGTCTTCTGGTCTTGCGGCTATTGGGCGCGAGCAGGATCTAAGTAATCGTTTGCTTCATCTTATATTACCAGCTCTTGTTCTTGCTGTTAGCCATATTGGCGCCTATATTCGTTTAATCTGCTCTAGCATGCTAGAAGTTTTAAATCAAGAATATATTTTAACAGCCTATGCGAAAGGCCTTATGCCTAACTATATTTATTATGTGCATGCCTTTCGCAATGCCTTAATTCCTTTAATTACTTATACAGGAATGTCATTTTCCTCTTTAATTGGCGGCGGTTATCTCGTCGAAACCGTCTTCGCTTATCCAGGAATTGGCCAGCTTACAATCTACTCGGCGGCAACACGAGACTATCCGTTGCTTATGGGAACCATTCTTCTCACTGGTTTATTTGTAGTGATTGGTAATTTACTTGCTGATATTTTGTGCGCTTGGCTTGATCCCAGATTGCAGGGCGAGGGAGCAAAACGGGGGCTTGGCGCACATGGATAATGAGAATAATAAACGGTTTTGGCATCGTCTTTACGGCCATAGAGTCGGGCGTTGGGGGATAGCAATTCTATTACTCTATTCTTTTTTTGCCCTAGCTGCACCGCTTTTGAGTCACTATAGTCCGGTTGATACAGATCTTCTCAGTATTCGCCAACCGCCATCTTTACAGCACTGGTTCGGTACTGACGAATTAGGTCGTGATATTTACAGCAGACTGCTTTATGGCGGACGTGTTTCTTTATTAGTTGGTTTTGCTTCCGTTTTTTTAGCAACAACAATAGGCTTATGCTACGGCTTAATGAGCGGCTATGCCGGCGGCTTGTTAGATAACCTTTGTATGCGTTTGGTTGATGGTTTGTTATCACTGCCGACGTTAGTTATGGTTATTGCCCTGCAATCCTTAGGAAATCAAGGACTTTGGAGCGTTGTTTTAGTAATTGCCTTCACCACTTGGATGCAAACAGCGCGCCTGATACGAACAGAGTTTTTAGTCATAAAACAAAAGCCCTTTGTGAAAGCAGCGCTCGCTAGCGGCTCTACTCAGAAAAATGTGGTTCGCCGCCATATTTTACCGAACTGTCTGCCATCACTGGTCGTATTAGCTACACTAAATATGGGCCATGCCATTATTACTGAAGCTGCTTTAAGTTTTTTAGGCCTAGGTATTCCGCCTTATCAACCGTCCTGGGGAAATATGCTTATGGGTGGTCAGCGCAGTATTTTAGCTGGGTGTTGGTGGATTACGCTTTTTCCCGGTCTTGCCATTGTTTCTACGGTGCTTGCCGTGAATTTTGTCGGCGATGCCATTCGCGATGCCTTAGATCCACTGAATCAGCAACAAAGACGGAATAGTACAAAGACAGGAAGTGATTCCCTTGACAGCAGCAAGTTGCTTGGAAATTAGAAATCTTTGGATTAATATTATGACGCAACGAGG
>URQW01000109.1 GCA_900550105.1 uncultured Pelosinus sp. | reverse complement strand
ATTTTAGTCAATACGACCCGAGGCCGGAAACGAAGATTGGGGCAAGTCCGCAAGTCGGGTTTGCCAATGGCTTAGCGATTTGCGGTCCTAGCATCGGGGCGATGATGGAAGTTGAAGTTGCGGCGACGAAAGTGGATAGTGGTCAAGGAAAACTGACGGTAACAGGAATTGTTGATGAGGAAGAAATTCAGAGTCAAGGCCGCTTAATTCGTCGTAAAAGTATGGCTAAAGGATCGATCGAAAATGTTATGACTGTATTGAAAAATGAATATTCCATTGATTTTTCGTCTTATGATGTCCACGTGAATTTTCCTTCGGCCGGACCGGTTGATGGGCCTAGCGCTGGCGTAACCATCGCTGCCGCATTATATTCGGCGATTCATCAGATTCCCATTGACAACCGAGTTGCTCTGACAGGCGAATTATCATTGCGCGGCTTAGTTAAACCTGTGGGCGGAGTACTCGCAAAAGTGCTAGCGGCAAAGCAAGCCGGAGCCGAAAAAGTTTTGATTCCCCGAGAAAATGAACAGGAGGGGTTTCAATCTTTGGGCATTGAAGTTCTTGCTGTGGATACTTTGCAAGAAGTTCTTGCGGAGACATTGTGTTTCGATTCTAGAACACTGGTGCCGGAACCGGCTAAGATCAATTTAATATAAAACAAGGACAGCCGGGAAACTTACCCGGCTACTCTTGTGAGAAAAGAAAGGATTTTTAGGGAATGTGTAAGAATATGTATAGGATAGGCTGACCTATGAAATAATTACCGCAGCTCTTATTTCGGTTGCTAAACCGGAATAAGAACGTACAAAGTGAAGAGGCGAGAAGGAGGACACATTATGTCTGACCAAAAAAAATTGATACCATTGCTGCCGCTTCGAGGCATCTTGGTATATCCTTATATGATTATTCATCTTGATGTAGGTCGGGAAAAGTCGATCAGCGCCCTAGAAGAGGCGATGGTTCATGATCGGCTTATTATGCTGGCAACACAGAAAGATGCCCAGACGGATCAGCCAGAAGCGGAAGATATTTTTGAAATTGGCACGGTAGCGGAAATCAAACAATTATTAAAGCTGCCTGGCGGTACGATTCGAGTCTTGGTAGAAGGACTTCATCGGGCTAAAATTGCAAATTATATTAAGTTTGATCCTTACTATTCCGTAGAGATTGAAGAATTTTCGGAAGTGGAACAGAAAACGCCGGAAATAGAAGCTCTGACGCGTACAGTGATCAGCCAATTTGAACAGTGGGTGAAGCTGAGCAAGAAAATTCCGCCGGAAACGCTTGTATCGGTTGTAACCGTAGAAGAAGCGGGTCGGCTTACTGATTTGATTGCGACTCATTTATCTCTGAAGATTGAAGATAAACAGGCGCTGCTTGATGCAGTAACCATTAAAGAACGCCTGGAAAAGCTTTGCGAGATATTAGGCCGTGAAATGGAAATATTGGAACTGGAAAAAAAGATTAATGTGCGCGTACGCAAACAAATGGAAAAAACCCAGAAGGAATACTACTTGCGCGAGCAAATGAAGGCCATTCAAAAAGAGTTAGGCGATAAGGATGACCGGGCGGCCGAGGTGGAAGAATATCGTCAGCGCATGAAGGAACAAGAACTGCCTAAAGAGGTAGAGGAAAAAATCAAGAAGGAAATTGACCGTCTGGAAAAAATGCCGCCTATGGTGGCGGAAAGCGCCGTCATTCGCACCTATCTCGATTGGCTACTATCTTTGCCTTGGTCGAAAATTTCTACAGATCGTCTTGATATTACTTTGGCAGAAGCCACGCTAGATGAAGATCATTATGGTCTGGAAAAAGTGAAAGAAAGAATTTTAGAGTACTTGTCTATTCGCAAATTAACCGATCAGATGAAAGGACCAATTCTCTGCTTGGTAGGGCCGCCTGGCGTTGGTAAAACATCGCTGGCGCGCTCGATTGCCAGATCAATGGAGCGTAAATTTATTCGCGCTTCTTTGGGGGGCGTGCGTGATGAAGCGGAAATTCGCGGTCATCGTCGGACTTATGTAGGCGCTATGCCTGGTCGGATTATTCAGGGGATGCGGACAGTTGGTTCAAAAAATCCGGTCTTTTTGCTAGATGAAATTGATAAAATGAGCGCTGATTTTAGAGGCGATCCGTCTTCCGCGTTGCTGGAAGTGCTAGACCCTGAACAGAACAATACCTTTAGTGATCATTATGTAGAACTGCCCTTTGATTTATCGCGCGTGCTTTGGATTGTTACGGCGAATGTGATGCATAATATTCCCCGGCCGCTGTTAGACCGTATGGAAGTGATTCAGATTCCTGGCTATACGGAAGAAGAAAAGGTGCAGATTGCTAAACAGTATTTGGTTAGTAAACAGACGAAAGAACATGGTCTTACGGAGAAACAAATTTCATTTTCCGACGCGGCGATTCAAAAGATTATTCGTGACTATACGCGCGAAGCGGGAGTCCGCGGCTTAGAACGCAGTATTGCTGGTCTTTGCCGTAAGGTGGCCCGTCAAATCGTCCAGAATAAGCGTTCGCGTGTTAAAGTTACACCGCAAAACATTCATGTCTTTTTGGGTAGTCCGAAATTCCGGCATTCTGCTGCGGAAAAAGAGCCTCAGGTTGGCGTAGCGACAGGGCTGGCTTGGACGGAAGTGGGCGGCGATGTTTTACCTGTAGAAGTTTCGACCATGAAGGGCAAAGGGAAACTAACCTTGACTGGACAGTTAGGCGAAGTTATGCAGGAAAGTGCTCAGGCTGGCTTTAGCTATATTCGCAATCGGGCGCAGCTTCTTGGCATTGATGAAGAGTTTCACGAAAAACTAGATATTCATGTGCATTTACCAGAAGGCGCAATTCCTAAGGATGGCCCGTCAGCCGGTATTACCATGGCTACAGCGATCGTTTCAGCGCTAAGCGACAGACCGATTCGAGGCGATTTAGCTATGACTGGCGAAATTACGTTACGTGGCCGCGTTCTTGCTGTCGGTGGTATAAAAGAAAAAGTTCTGGCGGCGCATCGTGCTGGCATTAAAACCATTCTTTTACCAGCGGAAAACAAACGTGATCTTGAGGAATTGCCGCAAAATGTAAAACGGAGTCTAGAATTTATTCCAGTAGAGCATATGGATGAAGTCCTTAAAACGGCCTTGTTGGCAGGAAAATCGTCTGAGGAAGCGACGGAAACAGCGGAGGCTGCAAAAGAATGACTGAAGAAGTAAAAAACGGGCAAATGGCACCAGGCGAGAAAGCGGCAGCTGTAATCGCAGAGGTTGAGGTTCTGGCGGCAAAATATGTCGCTTCCGCTGTGCGGGCAGATCAATATCCAGCAGAAGATCTGCCTCAGTTTGCCTTTGTAGGAAGATCCAATGTAGGAAAATCTTCGTTGATTAACTCGCTTTGCCGTCATCGGGGGTTAGCTCGCATCAGTAGTACGCCAGGTAAAACGCAAACTCTTAATTTTTATCAATTAGAAATGCGAAAATCTCTAGAGAGAAAGAGCATTTTCTTTGTCGATTTGCCTGGTTATGGCTATGCTAAGCGGGGGCAAAAACAACGCACAAGCTGGGGAAAATTTATTGAAGATTTTCTTATGGAATCTACGGAACTGAAACGGGTATTTCAGCTTATCGATATTCGCCACCCTGTGCAGGAAAGCGACTTACAGGTTTTTGACTGGCTTGTTTCATCAGGCGTACCTGTACAGATTATTGCGACCAAAGCCGATAAATTAAGTCGTTCGGCCGTGCAGAAACAGCAAGCTCTTATTAGTCGTCAGCTAAAAATAAAGCAACATGAAATCATGACTTATTCTTCGTTAAAAGGAACTGGCAGGAAAGAAGTTCTTGACGTTATTGGCGACCTTTTGTTACTATAACAGTAATTGAATAGGAAAGGACAGTCTCCGGGCTGTCCTTCTTTCCATGCTGAACAGGTCTTGTTTTCTTATTATTTTTAGAAAGGCTGGATGTCATGCTGTCACAACTCGATAAGGCTATTTTAAATATTTTACAGACGAAACTTCCGGTAGCCAGCCGTCCTTTTGCAATGATTGGCGATGCTGTAGGCTGCGATGAGGAGACGGTTTTGTCACGTGTCCGTTGGATGAAGGACAATGGCTATATTCGGCGAATTGGTCCTTTTTTTGATTCGGCACGGCTCGGGTATGTTGGTACATTAGTTGCTGCTGAGGTAGATAGTGAGGCCCTTGCTGCGGTAGCGCAAAAAATCAACTCCTATGTGGGCGTAACTCATAATTATGAACGAGAAGGGGAATTTAACCTTTGGTTTACACTGCTTTCACCAAGCAAAGCGGCGCAAGAACAAGTTCTGGCGGAAATTGCAAAAGTTCCTGGGATTCGGCGTTTGCATAGTTTACCAGCCCAAAAAAAATTAAAAGTAAATGTCAAATTTGATTTGAAGTAGGTGATGGAGTGGATTGGCTGGATAAAGAGATTATTATACTAATGCAAGATGAATTTCCTTTGGAAAAGGAACCTTATGCACGTTTAGCTAGCGAATTGAAAATTACCGAAGCAGAACTGATAGAACGATTGCAGCGGTTTCAAGAAACGGGGAAAATTCGTAAGTTTGGCGCTGTTCTGACGCATCGTCGCATTGGCTATACAGCAAATGCTTTATGCGCTTGGATTGTGCCATTTGCTGACTGTGAACGAGTCGGGGAAATTATGACAGCGTCTCCTGCTGTTACACATTGCTATTGCCGGGAAATAAAACCAGACTGGCCTTATAATTTTTATACGATGATCCATGGCCATAGCCGGGAGATTTGTGAAGAGACTGCGCTAAAGTTGGCAGAAGCGACAGGCGTTTTCGATTATAAGTTGCTGTTTAGCACCAAGGAATGGAAAAAGACGAGTATGCGTTATTTTCAGGAAGACGCAGTCTTACGCCAGGAAAAAGCGCAATAGGGAATAAAAAGGGGAAATATGGTGGACTATATGTCTGTTGTATTGTATGATAGTAACAGACTTTAGCTGTAGGTGATCTGATTTGACTATGACTAATTTATTTTCACTGGTGCAAGAAGAAATGGCTGCCGTGGAACAGGAGCTACTTGAGATGGTTACTGTGCCGGAAGCTTTACTTAGTAAAATCGGTGGACATTTACTTCATGCCGGTGGAAAGAGATTGAGGCCGGCTTTGTTTTTACTCTGTGCCAAAAGGGACAAGGAACAAAGTAACGAGGCTCATTATTTAGCAACGGCTATCGAATTAATTCATATGGCGACACTTGTCCATGATGATGTAATTGATGTGGCGGCTACGCGGCGGGGGCGTCCTACGGCAAATGTGATTTTTGGTAACCATGCTTCGGTTTTGGCTGGAGATTATTTGTTCGCTCGTGCCTTTTCTTTGATCGCTGAGCATTCACGCAGTGAATCGATGAAACTTTTAACAGATGCGATCTGTGTTATTTGTGAAGGGGAAATTTTCCAAGAACGGGATCTCTTTGATTTAAACCAAACCATGGAAGGCTATTTTACCAATATTAATCGCAAGACAGCTGATTTTATTGCAACAAGCTGTAAGTTGGGTGGAATTGCTGCTGGGTATGATACGCAGTCGGTAACGGCGCTTCATCGTTATGGCTACTGCATTGGGATTGCTTTTCAAATTACGGACGACCTACCAGATGTCACGGCTACGGAACAGGAAGTAGGCAAGCCCACAGGCAATGATTTAAAACAAGGCATCTTAACAATGCCTACGCTGTATGCGTTGAACCATAGTCACAATAAAGACAAGCTGTATCAATTAATTGCCTCACGTGCTGTAGCGAATGATGCAACAAAGCTGACAAAGGCATTAGGTTATATTCGTAATAGTGGTGCTGTTGAATATTCTTTTCAGCAAGCCCAGCACTACCTGGAAGAGGCGCGGCAGGTTTTGCCTGAATGCATACCGCTTTCGGTTAAAAAGGTTCTTTTTGATATTACTGAATTTATTGGTAAACGTCATTTTTAAGATTTCAAGAAAGACATTTTATGCTCTGCGATAAAATGTCTTTTTTTCAATCATTATTCTGCTGTTTTGTTAAATTACTGTAAAATGAAAATATTTTAAAGGAATTATCACTTGGTAGGGCGAAATTTTTTAGACAAATCTTACTGAATATCCCTCATATTGTGTTTTAGAAAACAAACAGGTATAATATTAATGAAAGGGTGTGACAGGATTGTTTAGTTTTAGTATGCCGGAATTGATCTTAATTCTTGTAATTGCTTTAGTTGTATTTGGACCGGGGAAACTTCCTGAAGTTGGCAAGGCTCTTGGCCGCGGCATTACTGAATTTAAAAAGGCGACTATCGGTGAAGCAAAAGATGAGTCCATTAAAGTAGAAGCAAAGCCGATTGAAGAACCTCGCAAAGCGGAAGAGAAAAAGTGAGGATTTCTTATGGCGACCGATGAACAAGACGAAGTAACGGCAGCAGAATCCGATACGGCTGCACCCGCCGCACAAGGAATGATGTCGCTGGTAGACCATCTGCAGGAATTACGTCATCGGTTAATTAAAATAATTATTGCACTGGTGGCCACAAGTTCTGTCTGTTACTTCTATGCTGTAGACTTAGTGAGTTTTATTACAGCGCCAGCTGGAAAACTTTATTATATGCATCCTGCTGAAGCTTTTTTTACCTATTTAAAAGTTTCTTTTTTTGTGGGTTTTTTAATTGCACTACCTGTAATTTTATATCAAGTTTGGGCTTTTATTCTGCCGGCTTTAACGGGTACAGAGAAGAAAGTTTCTTTTTTTCTGGTGCCCGCATCTGTTTTGCTTTTTTTAGCGGGACTGGCCTTTTCCTACTTCTTAGCACTTCCAGCGGGGATTCGCTTTATGCTGGGATTTGCTACGGATAGTTTGCAGCCGCTTTTTTCGATTGGTGATTATTTATCATTTGTGATTTCCTTTTTATTGCCTTTTGGCTTTGTTTTTGAATTGCCCCTGTTTATTACGGTAGCAGCGAAATTGGGGCTGCTTACATCAGATTTTTTAAAGAAAAAACGCAAAGTCGTTTTTGTTTTATCGTTTGTATTCGGTGCCATACTTTCGCCGACGCCAGACGTGTTTTCACAGACGCTTGTAGCTGTGCCCATGCTTATTTTGTATGAGATTAGCTTATTAATCGTCCGTTATATTTTAAGAAAATAAATAGCTATGCTCCTTTCAGATTTTGCTGTCGGCGAAATTCTGGAGGGACTTTTTCACATTAGAAAGGATGGACTTATGGCGCATTTACTTGATGGACAAAAAACAGCACAATTGATCAAAGATGAACTAATAAATGATATTGCTTGTCTGAAAAATCGGGGAATTACGCCAGGCCTTGCTGTCATCCTAGTTGGTGAAAATCCTGCCTCGAAAGTTTATGTAGGACATAAGGAAAAGGCTTGCCAAGCCTTAGGCATTTATTCCGAAGTGATTCGAATGCCGGAAACGGCAACGACAGCAGAGGTTCTTGCCGTAATTGGCGAGCTAAATCAACGTGATGCGATTCACGGCATTCTCGTGCAACTGCCTTTACCACAAGCCGTCGATGAACAGCAAGTGATTGAAGCAATTGTACCGGAAAAAGACGTAGATGGTTTTCATCCGATTAATACCGGGTGTTTATGGCAAGGAAAAGATGCTTTTATTCCTTGTACGCCTCAAGGCGTTATGGAATTATTAGACCGCTATGATATCGCTGTTGCCGGTAAACATGCAGTCATTATTGGACGCAGTAATATTGTAGGAAAACCAATGGCTGCTTTGCTCTTGGCCAAAAGCGCCACTGTGACGATTTGTCACTCAAAAACAGAAAATCTGGCAGGTATTACGAAGCAAGCTGACATAGTGATTGCTGCCGTAGGCAAGCCGCAATTTGTAACAAGCTCCATGGTGAAAGCAGGCGCTGTAGTGATTGATGTAGGGATTAATCGCCTTGATAAGAAGCTGGTTGGCGATGTGGACTTTGCCTCTGTGCAGGAGATTGCCAGTGCTATTACGCCAGTACCAGGCGGTGTTGGCCCATTGACAATCGCCATGCTGCTGAAAAATACAGTAAAGGCTGCGAGACTTATTAGTGAATAAGGGCAGTCTTGATGCAAGAATGATTTGGAGGGAACGACAGGTTGAAAAGTGACGTAGAAATTGCACAAGAAGCAGTGAAAGAACCGATTACAGTTGTAGCGAAACAATTGGGAATTGGAGAAGAAGAAATTGAATTATACGGCAAATATAAAGGGAAAATAGCTCTTTCTACTTGGGAGCGCTTAAAAGATCGCCCCAATGGTAAGCTCGTCCTTGTGACAGCTATTACGCCGACGCCTGCCGGTGAAGGCAAAACAACAACGACAGTCGGCTTAGGCGATGCCCTTCATAAACTCGGTAAAAAGGTCGTTATTGCCCTGAGAGAACCTTCTTTAGGGCCTTGCTTTGGAATTAAAGGCGGTGCAGCTGGCGGCGGATATGCTCAAGTTGTACCGATGGAAGATATTAACTTGCACTTTACGGGCGATATTCATGCGATTACCACAGCTCATAATCTGCTGGCGGCGATTATTGATAACCATGTTCATCAAGGCAATGAATTGAATATCGATCCTAGACGCATTACTTGGCGGCGGGTGCTTGA
>URQW01000108.1 GCA_900550105.1 uncultured Pelosinus sp. | reverse complement strand
AATGGTAAAGACCGTAGCACGACTATAGCCTAGTGTTAAAGCCAATAGAGAGCGAAAAATCCTCCCGCCATCAAGCGGCAGGCCTGGTAATAAATTAAACAAAGCTAGCGATAAATTTACCGTAAAATAAAAGGAAAGTAACTCAGAAGCGATCTGATGCAACAATAAAAAAGCGACGCCCGCCAAAAAAAAACTCGCTAAGGGTCCGGCAGCTGCTACAAGGCACTCTTCGAGAACCGCAGCCTCACCTAGACTGGGCGCCAAAGCAACGCCGCCAAATACCGTAAGTTCTACTTTTTCTACGGGGAAACCTAACTTTATTGCCACTAAAACATGAGCGGTCTCATGCCACAACAAACCAGTAATCAAAAGCAAAATTTTGCTACCAAAACCAACTACGCTAAAAAATCCGATAAATACCAGAAGGAGTAACGGAACATGAATTGTAACATCACCAATTCTCCCTACGCGCAAAAGCATCCCTTCCTTAACGGGATTTATCCACAAGTCGGCTTAACGGATCAGTAGGCTGCCCATTGACCAGAATTTCAAAAAACAGAGCACCTTCTTGTTTGTCACGTGGTGCTAAATATCCCAGTATCTGCCCCTGTGACACTAGTTCTTGCGGTTTTACCAAGACCTCAGCCATTCCAGCATAGATCGTTTCAAGTTCCGCGCTATGACGAATCACAATTTGCCGTCCGCTCATGTCGCCACTCACTTCAGAAATCTTTCCCTGAGCGGCTGCCCGCACAGCAGTCCCCTGCGGCGCACTAATTACAATACCCGTGCTAGCTGGCTGGCTTGAAGCAGGAATCACACCTTTAGACGCTATTTTATTTGGCGCGCCAAAAGATGCAATCAGCTGACCATGAACCGGAAAAATCATATATTGAAAGGGATCAATCGGTCGAAATGCGGCGGCAAAATCCTTTCCGGTCATAGCCGCAACAGTCGAAGTTATATAAGGAGTTACCGCTGACTGCAACAGCGTTAAATCTGTCTCCACAGTAAGAATCTGTTTTGCTCCATCAAGCAGAAAAAAACCAGCTTCTGTATTAGAAAGTTTCACGAGATACAGACAAAAGAAAATCATTGTTGCCACTATAGTCCGCTTCAGCCAGAGATAATTAGACGGTTCCTCGCCATAAGGCCAGTAATCACGTTCAAAATCTCGATGCAATAACTGCTTTTTCCACCGCTGAAACATCCAATCACCTCACTGCCTTAAAACTTTACTACTACTATATGACAGTGAGGATTTTTTTAACCGTAGAATAAAAAAATACACAAGTAGCCTTGTATATTTTTCTAAACAATAGCATTCAACTAATTAAAACAGAATCTTTTGGCGCCGCATATAAATATTGAGCAGTATACCAATGCTAATCATATTTGTCGTAAGTGAACTAACACCATAGCTCATCAGTGGCAACGGAATTCCCGTTACTGGCATAATGCCTGCCGTCATACCTACATTTACGAGAACATGAAAGGTCAGCATAGAGGTAATTCCTGTCGCCAAAATCATGCCAAAATTATCTCTGGCTACGCCAGCTATTTTTACACCACGATAAAGCAAGAGAAAATACAACAATAAAATAATAACAGCACCGATAAAGCCAAGTTCTTCACCAATGACGGCAAAGATAAAGTCAGTATGATTTTCCGGCAAGAAATTCAATTGGCTTTGAGTGCCGCCAAAAAGGCCCTTACCAAAAAGCATGCCTGAACCAATCGCAATTTTCGACTGAATAATATGATAACCTGATCCCAAAGGATCTACATTCGGATCAATAAAAACAGTCAGACGCTTTTTCTGATAATCTTTCAGAAAGTGCCAGAAGATCGGCATTAACGCTAACGCGCCTCCCATTAACGTGAGAAGATGTTTCATGCTCACACCAGCAATAAAAATCATTCCGAGAAGAATTGCACCAAAGACAAGCGCCGTTCCTAAATCAGGCTGTTTTAATACAAGGAGAAAAGGAATCCCAACATAGACAAAAATCGGTAAGATTTCCCGATAGGTATTTAAATGCCCCTCTCGTTTATCTAGCATATGGGCTAACGAAACAATCATGATCAATTTAGAAAACTCAGAAGGCTGTAAGTTAATCGGCCCGATCTGAATCCATCGCTGAGCGCCAAGAGCCGATTGACCTAAAAACATAACAGCTAAGAGCATAACTAAATTAACGCCATATAATACATTGGCCCAACGGCCCAAAGACTTATAGTCAAAATGCAGCATAATAAAAATAATAAAAACATTTACTACAGCAAAAATACCTTGCCGCTGTACATACCAGTAACGGTCATCACTCGGAGTATTGATATGGGTCGCACTACCAATAATAACTAAACTGATAAGCAGCAAAAGTACTGTAACTGTAATCAATCCATAATCCAAATTGCGGAGCAGGCGTTGACTCAGCACGGTAAATGCCCCCCATCTTAAAAATAAATATTTATCTTTCCCGCCTGCCGCCCTTAGCGGCGTTTCATGCTATTGACGGGAATGTTCGCGATTAATGCGACAGAGCTGCTTTCTTGCGTAAAATTAACTTCCATTTCCGCTTCATTAATATCCATGTATTTTGAAATCACACGAATCATATCTTCTTTCAACAGCTCAAGTACTTCAGGCGAAACACTCGCCCTATCATGAACAAGAACTAAGCGTAGGCGCTCCTTAGCAATGTCTTTAGACGAAGCTTTACTTGGTCCAAACATTTTTTGCAGCAAATTTAGCATGAAGCACCCTCCTTACATACCAAATAATTTTTTCAGTCGATCTAAAAAGCCTTCATGAACCGTTAAATCCATCAACGGCACATTTTCACCAATCAAACGGCGAACAATATTTTTGTAGGCTGTACTAGCAAGTGAAACTGGATTCACAACAGCCGGTTCACCACGATTTGTTGATACAACAATATACTCATCTTCCGGTATAATGCCTAATAAATCAATGGATAAGATTTCAATAATATCATCAATATCCATCATATCGCCTTTTTTAACCATTTGCGGCCGAATTCGATTTACAATCAACTTAGGTCCATTTTTTCCTTCTGATTCCAATAACCCAATGATTCGGTCAGCATCACGTACTGCTGATACCTCCGGCGTTGTAACAATAATAGCGCGATCAGCACCAGCAATCGCATTCTTAAAGCCTTGTTCAATGCCAGCAGGACAGTCAATTAACACATAATCAAATTCCTCTGTCAGCTCTGCACAAAGCGCTTTCATCTGTTCAGGATTCACAGCATTTTTATCACGCGTCTGCGCCGCAGGCAATAAATACAAATTCTCATAACGTTTATCACGAATTAAAGCTTGTTTCAGCCGACAATGACCTTCTGTGACATCAACAAGATCATAGACAATTCGGTTTTCTAGTCCCATTACTACATCAAGATTCCGTAACCCAATATCAGCGTCAATTAGTACAACTTTTTTACCAAGTAACGCAAATCCTGTGCCCAAATTGGCTGTAGTAGTAGTTTTTCCTACGCCGCCCTTGCCTGATGTAATTACAATTACTTCACCCATCTAGCGTGGTCCCCCTTATTTATTTACAGGTTCAATAACAACTTGGCCTTCAACAATCCGCGCCAATTCGCTGCAACCAGGCGGCTCAAGTCTCTCATCAGGCGCACGAGCAATCAAACCAGCAATGCGGATCTGCATTGCCTGAAGACGATTCGCCATAATCGTAGCTGCCTCATTACCGCTGGCACCAGCATGAACAATGCCGCGGCAAACACCGAAAATCATAATATCTTCGTCAGCAACCACTTCCGCGCCGGGATTTACATCCCCTAAAATAACAACAGATCCTGTATATTTTATAACCTGCCCGCTGCGCAAAGTTTTACGCACAACAAGAGCATTTGTTTGGTAGCTTTCTGATCCCAAAAATTCATCGGACGTATCTAATTCTTTTTCAGACAAAGCCGCAGACTCATCAGGAACCACTTCTTGCATCGTAAGGCCATAATCCGCCAGTAAGCTGTAAAGTTGTCCTTTTTGGCTTTCGGAAAAAGTTTCGGGTGCTGTCGGTACTTTTACAACAGCGCCAGCCATAAAAAAGTTAGCCGCTGATTCTAGTTTCGTACGCAGTTGGGCGAGAATTGCGCTAAAATCAGCCGATTGATCAATAATAAGTTCAATTCCATCTCGATACCCTTTGAAAACAACGGTTTTGCGCATAGTGCGTTCTCCTACATTATAACAAATAAAAAGATTATACTCAGGTAGAAGATTCGCTTTCTTTCGCTGATCTCCTTCTGATGATTATATTCTTTTTCCATGAGAAAAACCCGCATAAGCGGGTCTTTCAGTAATTAAGGCTGCGACGGTAAATGAAAAGCGGCTTCAAAAATACTGCGAGCAATTGGCGCAGCCGAGGAGGTACCAAAACCGCCTTGTTCAACCATGACAACTACAACCACCTCGGGATCGTCATAGGGAGCATAGGCAGCAAACCAGCCGTGATCACTCCCATGGGGATTCTCGGCAGTACCCGTTTTCCCAGCAATTTGAATTGGAAAGTTTTGAAATATGCTACCAGCTGTACCGCCTTCTTTCGCTACATCGCGCAAAGATTCGCGGATCAGATTTAACGTTCTTGGTGAAATATCTACACGACCCGTTTCTTCTGGACTGAAAGATTTTAATGTTTCACCATTATTTCCAGTCATTTTACTCACAAGATAAGGCCGATAGCGATGACCTCCATTGGCAATCTGTTCCATAATCTGAGCAACCTGAAGGGGTGTAGCTAATTGAAATCCCTGACCAATTGCAGCATCAAAAGTTTCCGACAAATACCAGTCTTCGCCATATACTTTTTCTTTATAGGCTTTATTGGCTACAAGTCCCTCAGCTTCACCAGGAAGATTAATCCCGGTAGGTACGCCAAGACCAAAGTTTCGCGCGTATTTCTCTAAATTATCAATACCTAACCGATTACCCATTTCATAAAAGTAAACATTATCAGATTTGGCCAAAGCTTCTTGGAAACTAATCCAGCCAAGAGCCTCGCCCTCCGAATTTCCCTTTGGAATAATCCAGTGTTTTCCTGTATCAAGAATTTTTTCTTCTGGTGTTACTTTACCAAGTTCCAAAGCAGCTGTACCAGTAACAACTTTAAACGTCGAACCTGGCGGATATTCACCAGAAATGGCTTTATTATCCATAGGATTAAAGGGATTTTCATTTAACACTTTCCAATCTTTTGAGGAAATTCCTGTGCTAAATAAGTTCGGATTAAAAGTAGGTCGCGACACCATCGCTAAAATTTCGCCGGTCTTAGGATTTAGAACAACAGCGCTGGCCGCTTTTGCTTTTTTAAATTGCGTACGAGCCTGCAAATATGCAAGTTGTTTATCAATCGCATCTTCCGCGGCTTTCTGAATATTAGCATCAATAGTCAGTACAAGATTCTTCCCAGGAATAGGTTCTTTTTTCCCCAGTACTTGAACAGGCCGTCCAGTTACATCGACTTCTACTTGATCGCCGCCGTCAACCCCACGAATTTCTTTATCATAAACTTTTTCTAAGCCAAATTTACCAATAATATCGCCCATCTTATAGCCGTCTTTTTTCTTTGTTTCTAATTCAGAGTCATTGATTTCACTTACATAACCAAATACATGAGCTGCCAATTCATTATAAACATAGCTACGAATCGGTTGAATTTCGATCATAACACCAGGCATTTCGCTGCGACGCTCTTCAATTTTCGTTACAACATCTGGGCCAATATCATTTTTTATGCGAATTGGCTCGAAATTTTGCGTTGGCTGACTTGCCTTTGCTCGTACTTCCTCTGGAGTCATACCGAGAATCGCTGCCAATTTTTGAATCACTTCATTAGAGAGAGGTCCTGACGTTGGCATAATTGATACCGTAAAGCCTGGTCGACTTGTTACTAGCGAATTACCGTTCCGATCGTAAAAATTGCCTCGTGGCGCCATTATGGGAATCAAACGTATACGATTGCCATCGGCAAGCCGCTCATAATTTTTACCTTGCAGGATCTGTAAAAAGGTAAGACGGCTAATCAGCGCGGCAAACACCAAAACAATGATTATGAAAAATACATCTAAACGATGAGTGCGTTTGATTAACATGACAGCCCTCTTTCCCAGATTAATAAAAAAATGCCTATACTATTATATTCCCGTTGTCACAGTTAATCCGCTCGCTGCAGCTCTTCTAAATTAAGTTTATATATCAGAAGATGGACTGGAATCGCAGCAAGAACATTATAGGCAAGTAGCGGTAAGAAATTATACACTATAAACGGAACCAGTTCAAACGAAAATCCTAAAAGAAGTACCATAAAAATGTAGAAAATATTATGCACGAAAGTCGCAACAATGACCGCCATCAGGGGAAGTAAAAAGTGTTCTTTAAAAACCTGCCGTTCTAGCATGCCTGCGCCATAACCGATCAACATTTTCGCTAAAACATGACAGCCAAATAAACCGCCTGAGGCGAGATCTGCCGTAAGACCTGTAAAGAAGCCAACAGCAACGCCTTTTTCCTTGCCCAGCAACAGCCCTGTTGCTAAAGTCATAATCATGAGCAAATCTGGCTTGACTCCGTTAATTGTAATGATCGGCAAAAGGGCACACTGAATCACAAACCCCAGCATAATCACCATGATCCAGCGAAGGATTTTCATGGTTTCACCGCTCCCTTCGCTGCATCCTTAGCAGCTTCCGACAGTTTTCCTGTCGGATCGGCGGCAGTGGTCCCAGAAGCGCTATTTGGTTTAACCGACGGTAAAACAGGAATAGGCTCACGAGAGTGAACAATAATAAATACTTCTTCTAATCGATCAAAATCAACAGCAGGCTTTAACACCGCATATTTTAACAAGCCGCCTTCATCATTCGCGATATCAATGACGTCGCCGACAGAAATCCCTTTAGGATATAGGCCGCCAAACCCCGATGTAACAATATGATCACCGGCAACAATATCAGCATCGCGTGACAAATTCACCATACGCGGTGCATTATGATTCGCCCCACTGCCTTCCACAATACCGGCAACACGCGATTCTGACCTTTGATTTAAGGCGCCGACTGCGCTGCGAGGATCTAGTAGAAGCTGAACTTTTGCCGTAGAGCCAAAAACTTGCACAACATTACCGACAAGACCTTGGGGCGTAACGACAGGCATATCTTTCGTAAGACCGTCATTCGTCCCTTTATTAATAACAATGATACTCGTCCAGGTACCTGGATCACGAGCAATGACAGTGGCTGCAACAAGATCAAACTGTGTTGCCTGCTTCTTATAATCAAGCATTAGTTTCAACCGATCATTTTCAGCAGTAATTTCTGTCATATCGGCATTTTGCTGCCGACTTGCTTCAATTTCACTTTTAAGACGCTGATTTTCCTGATACACTGTAAAAATTTCTGTTGTCGCTGCTACAGTATGTCGGATCCCGTAACCAACTTGAGAAAAAACATACTCAAAGGGTGATAAAACAGTTGTTAAGGCTTGATCCATAAACGAAAATTGGAATTTTTTGTGCACAGAAGCACTAGCCAAGAGCAAAATGGTACACAAGATGACAACCAAAACTATGGTCTTTTTGCCAAAAAATCGCACTGGAAAGACTCCTTCCTAACCAAGTCGTTTCGGTGTCATCAGGACCCGTTTCAGCATATCGATACTTTCAATGGCCTTGCCTGTTCCATTTGCTACACAAGAAAGCGCATCTTCGGCAATATGCACAGGCATACCTGTTTCATTGCTCAATAACCGATCGAGACCACGCAGAAGCGATCCCCCGCCAGTCATAACAATACCACGATCCATAATATCAGAAGCAAGTTCTGGCGGTGTTTTCTCTAAAGTAACTTTCACAGCTTCTACGATGCCAAAAACCGGCTCACTTAAAGCATGCTGTACTTCACTAGCACGAATTGTAAGTGTTTTAGGTAACCCTGATACAAGATCACGGCCACGAATATCAAGAACTTCATCCTTGGGCAGTGTGAGAGCAGCACCAATTGTAATTTTAATTTCTTCGGCCGTACGTTCGCCAATCATTAAGTTATAAGTACGCTTAATGTACTGTACAATGGCCTCGTCCATTTCATCGCCGCCAATACGAATCGACCGACTTGTTACAATACCGCCAAGAGAAATAACAGCAACTTCCGTTGTACCGCCACCGATATCAACAACCATATTGCCTGTCGGTTCGTGAACAGGCAGACCGGCACCAATGGCTGCAGCCATTGGCTCTTCAATTAAATAAGCTTCTCTGGCGCCAGCTTGGATCGTTGCGTCGATTACGGCACGTTTTTCTACTTCCGTAACACCGCTCGGCACGCCAACAACAACACGCGGACGGACAAAAGATTTTGTATCAATTGTTTTACCAATAAAATATTTTAACATCGATTGGGTTACATCAAAATCAGCAATAACACCATCTTTTAACGGGCGAATCGCTACAATATTGCCAGGAGTTCGTCCAATCATTTGTTTTGCCTCTTCACCAACAGCCAAAATTTCCCCAGTATCTTTTTGTATCGCAACAACAGAAGGCTCTCTTAAAACAATCCCTCTGCCTTTTAAGTGAACTAATGTGTTGGCTGTACC
>URQW01000107.1 GCA_900550105.1 uncultured Pelosinus sp. | reverse complement strand
TTTTCGAAACCGTTTCGCCTTCGTTTTCAGAAGCGATGATTCTTTTCTGTTTTCGTGCCGCCCATCGGCGACTTGTTAATAATAGCATACTGCTTTTACTTTTGTCAACACTTTTTATACTTCATTTTTACATTTTCACGAAACTACCATCAAAAGAACAAGTTATCGCTGCTTGCAGCCATTCAGCAAGCAGCGACACTATACTTTGCAAAGCCATATGCTCACTTCGGTAGATCACCCAAACAAGTTACTGCTGATTCGAACATATACCCTTTATTTAGACAATGTATCACCAAGAATGCTTAGGTTGCCATCAAAGCGTTTTTTACGGCTTACCACTTCATGAAGTTCAATCGGAACAATTTTACCAGCTTGAATGCCATACATAACTTGTGAAACCCCTGCAGCGAGGCCAAGAACAGCTCTTTCAGCCAATTCACTCGCCAACATACGGTCAAATACACTCGGCGCACCACCTCGTTGTATATGCCCCAGAACAGATACACGCGTATCAAGACCAGTTTGACTCGCAATTCGCTCGCCAATCGGAATAGCACTGCCTACCCCTTCAGCAACTACGACAATACTATACTGTTTGCCAGCATTTTTGGACGCAACGAGTTGCTTGCAAATTTGATCAAGATCAAAAGAGGCCTCTGGTACTAAAATACTTTCGGCACCACCAGCAAGGCCCGCAGTAACAGCAATCGCACCACAATGGCGGCCCATTACTTCGATCACCATAACACGGCCATGCGATGAAGCAGTATCTCTTAGCTTATTAATCGCGTCTACTGCCGTATTCACAGCTGTATCAAAACCGATTGTATAGTCCGTGCCATAAATATCATTATCAATCGTCGCTGGCAACCCTACAATATTCATGCCGAGATCGCCTAAAAGCGAAGCTCCTGTAAGTGAACCATCGCCACCGAGAACAAGCAGCCCCTCAATCCCACGGCGTTTCATATTATCAAAAGCCCGCTGACGTCCTGCCGAAGTTCTGAATTCTTCTGACCGAGCTGTACCTAAGAAAGTCCCGCCTTTTTGGATAATGTCGCCTACTGACCGCGAATCAAGTGGAATAAACTCATTCGCCGTCATTCCCAAATAGCCATTTTTAATACCCCATACTTCCATATCTTGTTTGAGCGCTACACGAACTGCCGCACGAATTGCCGCATTCATGCCAGGACAGTCGCCACCACTTGTCATAATAGCAATTTTCCGCAGCGGTTTCTTTTGATCAAGCACCTTAACATCCATTTCCTGAGTAAGACGTTCAGAAAGCTTTTCCAAATACTCTCGCACTTCACCACAACGTTTAAAAGTCGCAGCACAGGCCGCCCACTCTCTGGCCGCTAAAAGACTCATGTTGCGAATTCTCTGTTTTACAGCTGGTACAGATTGCGCCGCCATCGAAAGCTCGGTCACGCCTAAACCAACTAACAACGGCGTAGCTAAAGGATCACCAGCCATTTCGCCACACATTCCAACCCATTTTCCACATTCCCTGGCGGCATCAGTTACCGCCCGAATGAGTCGAATCACGGCTGGCTGGAAATAGTCACCTAAATAAGAAACCTTATCATTCATACGATCCGCCGCCAAAGTATACTGCACAAGATCATTCGTACCAATGCTAAAGAAATCTACTTCTGGCGCTAGCAAGCCCGCGTTCACAGCTGCTGCCGGCACTTCAATCATAATTCCTACAGGAATATCTTTTTTGAAAGGAGCTTTCGCCAAAGTCAGTTCTTGCTTTGCTTCTGCTAATAAAGCTTTTGCCGCTTCTAATTCCTCTACTGTGGCAATCATGGGAAACATAATATGGAGATTTCCTGCCGTACTAGCGCGAAGTAGAGCCCGCAATTGTGTCTTGAAAATATCTCGTCGTGACAAGCAAAGCCGAATGGCTCGCAAACCAAGCGCCGGATTTGCCTCTTCACTGCTTTCTAAGTAAGGTAATTCTTTATCACCGCCAGCATCAAGGGTACGAATAATAATTTTTTTCTCAGGCATAGCTGCCAAGACTTGGCGATAGGCTTCTACTTGTTCATCTTCTGAGGGAAGCGATTCGCGTTTTAAAAACAAAAACTCTGTACGGAACAGCCCTATTCCATCAGTACCAGCGTCAAGAACTTTTTTCATGTCTTCAGGCGAGCCAATATTAGCAGCTACTTCTAAACGAATCCCATCCGTCGTAACCGCAGGTAAAGTTCGCAGAGCCGCTAATCTTTCTCTTTCGCGCTCGTCTGCTGCAATTTTTTCCTTATATTCTTCGCAAGTTGCTTCATCAGGCAGTAAAACAACTAGCCCCGCTGAACCATCTAAAATGACCTGATCGTTTTCAGTAAGTTCAGCAAGATGCTGTCCCACTCCCACTACAGCAGGAATCCCCGCTGCTCTGGCTAAAATGGAGCTATGCGATGTTCTGCCGCCCAAAGCAGTAATAAACCCCTGTACTGTCGACAAATCAAGCATAGCCGTATCAGATGGCAACAAATCTTCGGCTACAATAATACCGGAAAGATTCTCCGCCGCTGGCCTTCCCTGAAGCAAACGGATCAGACGCTTGGAAATATCTTTAATATCAGCCGCTCTTTCTCGCATATATTCGTCTTCTAAGGCCTGAAACATAGCGGCAATTTCGGCTCCGGCGTCTTCCACAGCAGCCTCTGCCGATAGGCCAGAATTAATTTTATCTTTAATAGCAGACTCAAACATAGGATCTTCTAACATAAGGGCATGGGCGGCAAAAACTTGAGCGGCCTCCGCCCCCATGGTTGTTTCTGTTTTTTGTTCTAGTAGCTTTAACTCACTAACCCCCGCTTTTTGCATGGAAACAAAACGAGTTTGTTCTTCCTCTACCGTCCCTTGCGGCTCACGGGAATAGGACAGGCTCTCATTGTGGAGATACGTAATCTTGCCAATCGCAATTCCTGGTGATGCTCCAATACCAGTAAATTTTTTCACAATAATCACACTTCCCTCCATTTAACTCTACAAAAGCGATTCACTTATCCATAAACTTTATCCTATAATTCGTCAAAAAACTCCATTTCTATTTTCTTCCTAAAAATCTATTTTTCCTGCTTAGAAATTTCTCAAAAAGCGATTAAAAGAATTTCCGACTCTGCTTCCCCCCTAAATAATCACACAACTTCCCTTGATAACTATCAGTTGCAATAAGATCCGCCTCAATTTGATCGCGAATTTTCCACCAACCAGTCTGCCAATTACTAAAGAGAGTATTGCTTTCTGGCGCCCGCCCAATTAATCGCTGCAAAACAATATCAGGATGGAGGTAGTTCAAAAAGGTAATAACTCGTTGTACATATTCGTCTTTGGATATAAGCGCAAAGCGTTGTTCTTCATACCATTGGGCCATCAAAGTTCCCTTTACAATATAAAGTGCGTGAAGTTTTACTTGTTCGATCCGTAAAGCCGACATAAGCTTCGCATTTTCAATGACATCTGCTTCATCGTCCCACGGCAGATTTAAAATTAAGTGCGTACAAATTTCTACGCCATAAGCTTTAGCCATAAGCACAGCATCGACATATTCGGCTAAACCATGGCCTCGCTGAATTTTAGCAAGCGTGTGATAATTCACAGTCTGCAAACCCAATTCGAGAAAAATAGCCACACCGTAGTGTTCGCGAATTTCTTGAAAAAGTTCTAGATAAGGTTTTGCCACACAATCCGGTCTCGTAGCAATAGCAATTCCCACAATGTCATTATTATGTTGGCGCCCATTTTCACAGGCTTCCACAAGATAACGGCGCAAATCAGCTACAGGCAAATAGGTATTACTGAAATTCTGAAAATAAGGAATGTATTTTTCCGCTTTATACTTAGGAGCAATATGTTCTCTATTCGCATTAAGCTGCATCGCGACAGTCATGGAAGCAGGCAGATTCTCATAACCAGCACCGATTTCTCCGCAAAAAATACAGCCACCTACCCCACAGGAACCATCGCGATTGGGACAGGTAATGGGAATACTTACAGGTAACTTATAAACCTTTTCTCCATAACGTTCTTTTAAATATGTAGAATAAGTTCTATATCGATTCACAGTCTTGTCTCCTCCAGCCAAAAATCTTCACAAGCAATTTCACAGCATAAAACGTCCTTCTGGCGATAATCAAAAAGATAAGCTGTTGGTCTAGTTATTAGCTGCCCCGTTGTGACAAAATCTTTCACAGCCGCTGTAAATACTTCTATGTGGAATTCTTTCTGCAGCGTTCGCCAAGTCTGAAAAGAAAAATCAGCTACATACTGCTCTGCTTTCTCACTGCGCCAAAATGCTGTAATTTCCTTATCAAAACGGCGTTCATTCCAGTCGAGTCCTTCTTGTCTAATTTTCCCCTGGTCATTCGTTAAAGCATCGAACTTTAATAATTGTACTAAAAGAAGTGTCTTTTCCTCATAATACAACCGCCCATAATCAAGCAAATGTTGATATAGCTGTTTTGTCGAATGAGAAATTTTATGAAATCCCTGCTGTTCCCACCACTGACTAAAATTCTCATAAAAAGTAAAGGCATCGCCTGCTAACAGCGTCATGTAGGTCAGAGTCGCTTGAAAACGCCCCTTATTATAGTAAAGTTCAAAAACCTCTTCAAAAATCTTCAATTGACGTACATCTTCATAAGGTAATACATCATTGGCTAACACCTCATATGGCGCCTGATCCATCCAGATATAGTGATGTTCTATAGCATGAGAATGAATTTTTGCACCGCGGAGCATTTTTAAAAAACCTAGCTGCAGCATATGAGGTTGCAATGCATATAAATGATTAAAAGAACGGCCGAAGGTTTTTTTGTCTTCAAAGGGCAACCCGATAATTAAGTCAAGATGCAAATGCATATTGTTATAGGATCTTAGCTGAGTTACCTTACGAACAATCTCCTGCCAATCATTCTTTCGATCAATCGCCGCCAAAGTTGGTTCATGAGTCGATTGTACGCCAATCTCAAATTGAATTCGTCCTTTAGGCATATCCGCCAAAAACTCAATGATTTCATCATTTAAAAGTTCTACGGCAATTTCAAAATGAAAATTAGTCTTTGTTTCAAGTTCTTTTATATGCTGCAAAATGGGAAAATAGTGCTTTTCAAAAGCATTAAAAGTCCGATCAACAAATTTTACCTGTCGAACCTTATTGGCAACAAAAAAATCAATTTCTGCCAGAACTTTTTCTAGACTACGATACCTTACCCCCTGGCTTGCACTGGAAAGACAGTACTGACAGGAAAAAGGACAGCCGCGCGAGCTTTCATAGTAAATAATCTTTTCTTTAAGCGGTTCCATATCGCCTGGTTCATAAGGAAAGCGCAGTGCATCAAGATCGGCCACTGCGACAGGCTGCGCCGAAATAGCATCTTCTCTAGCTGTCACGCCAGGGATTGCAGAAAAATTTGACGCGCGTTCTTCAAGTTTTTGCAGCAAGGCTGGCAAAGCGTTTTCTCCTTCGCCGCTAATCACAAAATCAGCTTCCGCACATTCGGCAAAAATTACTTTTGGATCATAGGAAACTTCTGGGCCGCCTAAAATAATTTTTGCCTCAGGTAGTACTTTCTGAAGTAACGACACAAGATCTTTCGTCATTTCCCAATTCCAAATATAGCAAGCCAAAGCAATTACATCAGGCCGCGCCGCAAATATGTCGCTGACAATGTCAAGCAAAGAATGATTAATCGTATATTCTTCTACCCGAATTGGGCTTAAAATCTGCTCACGACAAGCTTGCCGCAAGGTCAGAAGCGCCAAAGAAGAATGGATATATTTCGCGTTTAAAGTTGTTAATAAAATATTCATCAAATCACCTACTGAGTTTTTTCACCGTCGCTATGATCGGTGCATAACATAAACAAAGCTCACTGAATGGAGGTTTCTTTATGCGCCTTTTCGTTGACGGACAACAGCTTCCGCTTATGGTAAAAGTCAGCCGCGATCTGCTCACGACCATCAAAGCCTTAAGCCGCCAGCTCGGCTGGGGCGTTTTTTACGATCCCTTAAAAGAAGTGATCTATATTAATAGCAAATCGCAGGCAATTCCAGCGCCAACTGCCGAGCGCCCTGCCACTCTTGCTACCGAAGTTCCTGAAAGCATTCGACTGCTGGGGAAAAAAATCTGCCTTGACCCTGGACACGGCGGCAAAGACCCCGGGGCGGTTGGTCCCACAGGAACTTTTGAAAAAAACAATACGCTGGCCATCGCCCTAGCTTTACGCGATAAATTAGAAAATAACGGCGCTCAAGTGCTCCTAACACGCGACGGCGACCATTTCGCTACAGTCACCGCCGAAACGACAGTAGAAGAATTGCGTAGCCGCGTCAGTATTGCCAATGATAATCAAGCCGATTTGTTTTTGAGCATTCATAATGACGCTTTCACCAGCAAAGAAGCGTCAGGTACAACCACTTATTATTACAGTAAAGGGGACTCTTCCCGCCTGGCCCAATGTCTGCAAAAAAAACTAGTTGATCGCTTAGGAACGAAAGACCGTAATGCTCGTTTTGGCAGCTTTTATGTAATCCGCTATGCATCCATGCCAGCAGCTCTGGTAGAGGTTGGTTTTATTTCCAATCCCGAAGAAGAGGTTTTACTTGCCAGTGCCGATGGTCGTGTCAGCGCTGCCGAGGCGCTTTTTGAAGGAATTATGCAATATTTTAAAGTATAATCTATAAAAAAGTTGCCCCATCCTACAGGAAAGATGCATTGATTTGCTAATACTATATACTATACCAATTCATTTACAAAGGAGCCTGCTCATATGGACAAGTTTATCATACCCGAACGAAACGAAATCTCCGCTGAATTCCAATGGAAATTAACCGATATTTATGCTACCGACACAAATTGGGAAAGCGATATTGACGCTGTAAAAAAACAAATGCCCCAAATTCAAAGCAAAAAAGGTCAAATCACCCAATCAGCCCACCTGCTCTGGACTGCGCTCGATCTCCGCAGTAAAATCAACCAAACACTCGAAAAGCTTTTCGCCTATGCTCGCATGCATCGTGATGAAAACGCCGCCAGTCCCGTATACCAAGCAATGACAAATAAAATTCAAGCCCTTGAAGCAGAAGCCTCAGCCGCTTACGCCTTTATGGAGCCAGAAATTCTAACACTGCCAACAAAAACATTGGAAAACTTCCTTCGCGAAGAACAGAGACTTGAAGAGTATCGCTTTTATCTAGAAAATCTCACAAAACAAAAAAAACACATTCTCTCAGCACAAGAAGAAGCTTTACTGTCGGCGTTTGGTGATGTAGCACAGGCTTCTGCCGAAACCTTTCAGATGCTAGCGCGGGCTGATATAACTTTTCCAGCGGTTTATGACACTTCAAAACAGGAGCTTCCTTTAAGTGAAGGCCGCTACCATTCTTTCATGATATCACCAGACCGTCAAGTACGCCAGCAGGCTTTTAAAAATCTCCTGGGCACTTATAAGAACTATCGAAATACGTTTGCCTCAACGCTGCGAGGCAATATCAAAAAAGATATTTTTTATGCAAAGACACGGCACTACAGCTCTCATTTGGCAGCTTCCCTGGAACCTGATGAAATTCCGCTCTCCTTTTACGATCAGCTAATCGCAACAGTTCATAAACATCTTCCCGCCATGGAGCGTTACGTATCTCTCAAAAAAAAGATTCTTAACGTACCAGAGCTGCACATGTATGATATGTATGCTCCCCTGACGAACCAGATCCGCCTCGCTTATTCTTATGAAGAGGCCGTAAAACTAGTAAAACAAGCCCTCGCCCCGCTCGGCAAAGAATATCTCGCTGATCTATCAACTGGTCTTGCTTCAGGCTGGGTTGATGTCTACGAGAATAAAGGAAAGCAGACAGGCGCTTATTCCTGGGGCGTCTACGGCGTTCATCCTTTCGTCCTCCTCAATTTTGACGGCAAATACAATGACGTATCGACTTTAGCCCATGAACTCGGCCACGCTATGCATAGCTATTATAGTCAAAAAAAGCAACCGTACCCTACGTCATCTTATACCATTTTTTGCGCTGAAGTTGCTTCTACAACCAACGAAATCCTCTTAATTGATCATGTACTCGCTACCACAGCTGACCGCTCTATCCAAGCCTACCTCTTAAATCAATATCTGGAATCCATTCGCACCACTGTGTACCGCCAAACCATGTTCGCTGAATTTGAACAAAAGGTTTATATGTTAGCTGAAACAGGGGAAAGCCTCACAGCCGAGCTTTTTGAAAATCTCTGGCGTGAGTTAAATGCCAAATATTACGGGCCTGAACTAGTCATTGACGACAGCCTCGTCAGTGAATGGTCAAGAATCCCGCATTTTTATCGCAGCTTTTATGTTTACAAATACGCTACAGGGTATTCCGCCGCAACCGCCTTTGCCAATCATCTCAGTACCGATGAAAAAACTGCCCAGAAACAATACCTAAACTTTTTAAGCAGTGGCGGTTCTGATTATTCTCTGAATCTCTTAAAAGCAGGTGGAGTTGATTTAGCATCAGGCAAACCAATTGAACAGACTTTAGTTAAGTTTTCCCAACTGCTCGACAAATTAGAAGCCTTATTATAAGTTTAAAACATAGCTGTTCAGAAAAAAGCGGCTGCTCAAAGAGCAGCCGCTTTCTTATCTTTATTTTTCTAAAATTGCTAAAACCGTTTCTTTCATAGCGCCTTTTTCACAACAACGCTGATGCAGCTTTGCTTTTCCTTTGAGCGAAGCTAGGCCGATAGGAGCTTGCCAAGTTGACAAATCTGTCAAAGTATCAAGTAAAGCAAACTCATCTTTC
>URQW01000106.1 GCA_900550105.1 uncultured Pelosinus sp. | reverse complement strand
AGGAATGCCTAAAAAGTTACCTGATTGAATCGGTTGATTTTCAATTAATTCTTCCGGTAAAATGTTAAAATGTTTAAAAAAGCGTTTGGCGCCGATATAAGCGCCTTTAGAAGCGAAACGGATGGGAAAACAATTTGTTTTTGGTTCTTCTAAGGGGAGAATACCGACGGCTTCTTGCGTCGCATCATAACCAAGCATGCAAAATCGGTTGTTTGCCAAAAGATCAGCCGCTTTTTTATTAAAAACGATGCGACCATTGGGACGAACTTCTACAAGTGGTTCTGTGTTTGGCACCGTGCGAGGTTTTTTCGGCTCGAATAACTGAAAGGAAAAACTCATAAAAAACACTCCTTTATGCAATAATTTTCTATATAATCAAAGTATGCACAGAAAACGGAAATAATAAACTTTTTTTCAAAATTTCGAAAGAATTGACGAAAGTGATGCAATCAGTTAGGATTAGAAGAGTGAGGTGAAAGGCATGCCTGTTTTAACAGAAATGGAAAAGATTCCAGAACGCGTTTGGGTTGATTTTCTTCGAGCAAATTTGTTTCCGCCAGAAGAAATTCCCTGTATTGTTCCCTTAGAAAAATCCTTTTTTATGCTTTCTATTCCCGATGCGGGTTTTTTAGTTACAGCAAAGCGTCTTGTGATTTATCGGAAAAAATTCATGAAGGGCCTTGTCAAGCACGATGATGTTTTTTTGACGGACCTAGATAAAATTTCCTGTGAAGAAGCTACGAAAGGGTATCAGTTTTATTTTCACTTTGTCGATGGTCGTGAGTATTGGGTAAAACTAGCGGTCACGCAAGGGGAAGCGGAACTGATTCAAAAATCCTTATTTAATTTGGCGCCGCAACTGCATTCTGAGATCGCCTTATTTTAAGAAAGGAGAGATACTCGATGAATCAGGCTTGGTTGTTAATTTTTGCGATTATGATTGGCAGCAGCTTATTGAAAAATGTCTTTGTACACATGTTTGCTTGGGTGTTGATTGATGTAGGCGTGTTAGCTGTTTGCTATCTTGTTTTAAAACGCCATCCCTATATTGATATGGGAAAAAGTTTGACCTTTTTAGTTGGGTTGACCATAGTCAATGTCTTATCAGATCTAGATATTATTGGAAGTGTAGTGGCGAGCTTGCTGCTGTTAGCCTTACTTGTTTGGATTTTTTTGGGCGGAAACTTACGACCGCCTCGTTCGACTGTGCGGCGATTGCGTCATAAGTGGCACAAATGAAACTTCGTCAGCTTGTACGCGGATCACTGCTACTCGCCTTAGCGCTTGTGTTTCAGTCCTTGCGGCTGATGATTCCGATTCCGCCGATGTTCACGACCTTTTTAATCGGAACGCTAGTTAACAGTGTTTTGCTGTTCGCCTGTGAAATGGTAGGGCTTAGAGCCGCTTTGTTTATTGCTTGGATTACACCGCTTGTGGCTTTTGCGCAGCAAATGCTGCCTTTGCCTGTATTCATTTTGCCTGTGGCTCTTGCCAATTCAGTTTTTCTGTTGAGTTTTTACGGTTTACGTCATAGGGCAAGTTGGTTGAGGCTTTTGGGAGCGGCGACGCTTAAAACCGTAATGATGTATAGTTCTTTTGTCTGGTTATTATCTTTTTTGACATTGCCAGCACCAGCAGCAAAGGCGATTTTGTTTGTAATGAGTTGGCCGCAGTTTATTACTGGGGTGGGCGGTGGAATTTTAGCGCTTTTTTTAGTCAAATGGTTTGCAAAATTTTATACAAAATAAAAACGGGATGTCTCATACATCGGGTTACCGATAGCGAGACATCCCATTTTTTTAGCTAGGATAGACAGTAAGTTTTATTCTAGTTCACAAATGAGCGAGACAGTGCCAGTTGCGATAATGGTTCCTGGGGAAATCGGTGTAGCTGCATTACTACTGAATAGTTCCGCTTTCAGCATCAACCGAGGCGAATCAGGTTGTTGGAAGCTAAGATCCTGTTCTGTTACGGAAGAAACGCGTTTAATTTTTTTATTGAGAGCTGCCGCAATGGTTTGGGCTTTTTCTAAGCCGTTTTGTACAGCTTCTGTCAACAGCGCCTTTTTTAGTTCATTATCATTTTTTTTCTGGAAACGTACATTTGTGACTTGATTGGCGCCTGCAGCTAAGGCTGAGTCAATGATGGTGCCTACACTGGCAATATCATCAGCTTGTGCGGTAATATTGTTTGTTACACGGTAGCCAATGATTTTGGCTACTTTTGTGGATTTATCTGGTTCATTAGCATAGACAGGGTAAATCACAAATTGCGATGTGTGAATTTGTTGCGCAGCGATTCCGAGTGCGGCAATTTTGTCACGGACGGCAGTGGAATTTTGCGCATTTTGGGCTCTGGCGGCTTCGGCCGTTTCGGCTTGACTTACGACGCCTAAAGTAATAAAAGCTTGGTCTGGTTCTATTTCCATCCGGCTGGTTCCCTGAACGGTTACCGTCGGCGCTTCGCTAGCCCAAGTTGTTGGCAAAAAGAAAGCTAGACAAAAGCAAAGGAGCAAAAGAGTTTTCAATCGGTTCATAGGTTCAAACCTCCTAAATGTTTTGTTTTTGACTGAGTAGTCTGTTAAGGAATTTCGCCATATAAGCTGGTTTTTCCTCTTAATTTGAAAAAAGACGCCGCAAGAGAAGTCCTTTTTCTTTCAGCCAAAGGCGATGTTTTTGATAAGCTGGGTCAAAAGTGGCTACGATCTGCCAAAATCGTTTGGAATGGTTTGGTTCACGTAAATGAGCTAGTTCGTGAATAACGAGATAATCCATCACTTGCGGCGGCGCCATAATAATCTGCCAGTTATAAGCAATGTTTCCAGCGGAAGAGCAGCTTCCCCATAAAGTCTTTTGGTTTTTTAAGGTAATCTTGCGGGGAAAGACGCCGATCTTTTTTGCCCAGGTTTCGGTAGTTTCTCTTAGTTTGGTCTGCGCTGCCTCTTGGAAGAGCTGGGCTAGTATCGCCTTGGGAGCTTGCGGTAAAGTTGTTGCAAAATATAAATGAATCGCGCCTTGTTCGATCATGCCTTTCGTTTCCGTGGCATGTTCATGGAAGATTAGTTCATGGGGCGTCCCTTGAAATAAAATTTTTTGACCCGGTGCAATTGTTTGATTGACAGTGGCGTGTGACAATTGCTCCAGATGGGCGGCATGGCTTATGATCCAGGCAGTCTTTTCAAGTAGCAGCGCGCGAATTTGGGCAAGCGGGTAATTCTTTGGCGCTTTAATTTCGAGCTGTCTTGCTGAAACAACTCTTAGTAGTAAGGTTTTTCGACGCGGCACAAAAACTACGTCAAAGGAAAAGGGCTGTCCGTTTAATGATATATTCATAAATACCTCGCGAAAGTGGTTTATTTACGATTTTACCATAGGGCTTTATAAAATGGTTCATAATTTTTTTATAAACTGGCATTTTAGTGCTTGACATAATAGGTTCTGGATGTTATTATTATTTATGTCGCTGCGATGTGCAGCACGAAGACATGCCGAAGTGGCGGAATTGGCAGACGCACCTGACTCAAAATCAGACGAGGTCTCCTCGTGCCGGTTCGAGTCCGGCCTTCGGCACCAACAAGATTAAGGCTTCCCAGTTTGGGAAGCCTTTTTTCGTTGTTTAAAAGTGCTACCGGAGTGCTATGGCTATAGTGCGTGATCAAAAATAAAAAACGAGTTAATAGTTTCTTGGACTATTGACTGGTGTATAAATTAAATAAATTCTTATTTATGCTGAGTACTGAATGTCTAATTTGGCTGATCTATAGGGCTCTTTTGTCTTGTCCCGATGCCAAGATTGCCAGTAAATTTTTTGCGTTAAATCTAACAGAGTTAAGTTTTGGCGCCAGCCCATGCCTGTATCAATGAATAAGATATCACCTTGCCGGAACGGCTTGTTATATAGTTGATTATCCATGATTGATTGGACGGGCGTATGACCACAGACGAGGGTTTTTCCCTTATAGATTCCTATATATTCTTCGGGGCTGCTCCAAAGGAGAACTCGTTCTGTTTGATCTTCGATGGCTATTCCAGGTGTTATGCCAGCGTGGGTAAAGAGATAATTCTCTGTTTCATAGTAGAGGGGAAGAGTTTTTAGAAATTCAGCATCTTCTTTCATGTCGTCCAGTGAATTATGATAGCTTGATCGTGTTTCGACGCCACCATTGATATCCCAGAGACGATAGTCTTTTGCTGCCAGGGCATCGATCATGATTTTTTCGTGATTTCCCAGTAGGGCAATTGCGCCGTTCGCGATGAATTCTTTGATAGCAGCTATAACTTGTTTTGCTTGATTACCACGATCAATGTAATCGCCGAGTAAAATAAGCTTGTCCTGTTTCGGATCATACTTTCCTTTGTCAAGGACACGTTGCATTATGTCGTATTCGCCATGAATGTCACTCATTACCAGGATTCGCATGAAAAGCCTCCTTTATCATTCTATTACAACTTACTTGTACCAAGAATAGCGGTGTGTAGCGAGAAAGATAAAGAAATTTCTTTTGAAATTGGAAAAGGTATAAACAAATATAAAACAAATTGGCTCATTTAGCAATAGAAAAATTCGTTCACAAAACAATCTATATTATGTATTGTCTAAAAAGGAGTTGTTGTGGCCGAAAATATGGTCTTAGATTGCGGAACCCCGCACCTTCTCTATGCATAGGATACACTGTAATGAGACAGAGGCAAAAAGGAGGAAGTCTTTATGGGCTTTTGCGGCGGCGGCTTTCGCGGAGGAAATAACTGGGTTATTATCATCATCATTCTAGTGCTGCTCTTTTTCTGGGCAGAAGAAGAAAGTTCTACATGCTAAATAAGAAGTATACCACGAAGCATGGGCGCCTGCAGTGGCGCTCTTTTCATTTGTAAGGCTCTACAATCAATGCTATTATAATACTACAAGTAATACTCAAGTCAATAAAACGAGGTGAGGCAAGTGAAACTTTATTTGTGGCGCCATAATCGAAAATTTCATAGTTATAGCATGATTGAGGAGCCTTGCGTTCATCAGGATTTTTATACAGCCGCGACAGCAGCTGTTTTGGCAAGCTCATTAGAAGAAGCGTTAGATCTTTTGGCAAAAGAGGGAAATGGCTGGCGAATTGAAGATTTACGTAAGCTTTCGCCCGAGGTTTTTGACTGTCAGGAGTCAGGACTTGTTTTGCAGCGAATTGAAGGTTCTTAAGTTGTTAGTAGTAAACCATTACGAGGAGGAAGCTATGCTTTACGACACTCATTTACATACAGAATTTTCCACAGATTCGGAAATGAAGTTTAAGGAACTAAAAGACTGGGTTCAAAACTATGGACAGGGAGTTATTGTTACAGAGCATATGGATTTAAAATATCCGAAACCGAACCAATTTGTTTTTTCGCCGTCCGATTATTTTACTAAATTTGGGCCATATCGTTCCAAGCAAATTCTTTTAGGCATTGAAATTGGTTTGCGTCTTGATTGCCTCGAAGAATTTCGTCAAATGATTAAAGACTATCCCTTTGATTTTGTTCTTGGCTCAATTCATGTTGTGGATCAGAAGGATCTTTATTATAATCCCTTTTATGAAGGAAGAAGTAAGAAGGAAGCCTATGAAAGATATTTTCAGGCAATGTGGGAATGCCTGAGTGCTTTTGATTGTATTGATAGCTTAGGGCATATTGACTATATAGCGCGCTACGCACCTTACTCCGATCCGGAGATCCACTACTCTGAATTTCCTGAGCTGATTGATGAAGTGTTGCGGCTTGTTGCGAAAAAAGATATTGCCCTGGAAATAAATACGCGGCGCTTTACCGAGCAAGAGACGGTGCAGCAGCTTATGCCCATTTACCAGCGTTTTCGGGAAGTTGGGGGGCGTTATGTAACGCTTGGTTCTGACGCCCACCGGATCAGCGAAGTTGGACGGGCCTTAGAAGAGGCCGATGCGTTAGCAAAAGCCTGTGATCTTACAGTAGTCCACTTTGTAAATCGTCAAAGAATAGAGGCGTAGAAAAATTGTTTTCAGGAGGCTTGTTGATGAATAAGCGCTGGAAATATATTGGATCTTGTTATTTGATGAGTCTTCTAGTGTATTTGGCGTTTTGGGGGCTGGCAACTGCCGCTCCGGCGGTGCTTTCTGATCGTGAAACTAGTGAAACAGTGACCTCGTTGCGCCATGAAACAGTGCAAACTCTTAATTTCTATCGGCAAGCAGCTGGTCTTACTCCGTTTAAGGAGGATTTTCGTCTGGCAAAGGCTGCGCAAGGGCATGGCGACTACATTACTCGCAATTATCCCCAAAGAATTACCCTTGATATCCACCGTGAACAGCTAGGTCACAGTGGGTTTATTGGTCGTGACATTGGCGAAAGAGGCGCTTATTTTGGTTATTTTGGTACTGTCGGTGAAGCGCTTGATCCTGGCGGCGCTTTTACAGTAAAGCAAGGTGTTATGGGATTGTGGGACAGCCCCTATCATCGCTTGCTATTAGTAAATCCTAATTTTAACGACATTGGTGTCGGCTTTGGAGAAAAAGACGGCAATCATAATATTTTAGTTTTAGCAACTGGAACGGAACAAGCAGCAAAGGACGAACGGCTTGTAGTTTATCCTTATGATGGACAAAAGGATGCAAAACTTGGCTGGCTTGTTAGTGAAGTTCCGAATCCCTTGCGGTTTTGGAACAAAGAAAATATTGTGACAGGCTATCCCATTACTGTAAGTGTTCATAGCAGTAAGGTGCGAGAGTTGCGTTTGAAACAGGCAATTCTTACGGATGAAAATGGTTTGAATGTGGCTTGTTATCAAGTTGATTCATCCATGGAAACGATGGAGTCAGAGAAAAAACATGCTTTTTTGATTCCCCGCGAGCCCTTGGCTTGGAATAAGACCTATCATGTCGCAGCAGAAGGAACTTTAGTTTATCAAGATGGGAGCAGTGCGCCATGGCGAAAGGCGTGGGACTTTCATACGGTATCGCAGCTTCAGGTAGCGACAATCACCGTAGAGCAGTCCGCCTTTTCGGATGGAAGAGCGTTAGAACTCTTACGCTTGGCTACAACTGCCGGTGACCTGCCTGATTTAACCTATGAGCTTTGGCAAGGTGATCGGTGGATTCAACGCTGGGATGGGCGCAGCCACAAATTTCAATTTTATCAGCTTCTATTTTTACCCGGAGAGTATACGTTGAAAATGAATGGCTGGGGCCAAAGTACTTCCATGACTCTTCAGATCTATGAAACACAGGGCATGAAGAAAGTCGCTCTTGGAAATTAGTTTATAACAATAAAGCGGGGTAATATATGAAAAGTAAAGGCAGGAAAGCTACAGGGCTGTTACTTTTTTTTGCGGGCTTATTTCTAGTAAGTCTTCCCTATCGGGAATCCTTGGCAGGTGGTTTACTTTTGGGCGCGGCTAGTGCGGCTCTTGTTGGCGGCATAGCCGATTGGTTTGCTGTAACGGCACTGTTTCGTCGTCCGCTCGGCATTGCTTTTCGCACGGAGATTATACCACGAAACAGAGAACGGATTTTTCAGGAACTCATCGATATGTTGGAAAATACGCTTTTAACAAAGGAGCATTTAAAAGCAAAACTAGCTGGGCAAAATTTAGTTCGCACCATAGCTCTTTATTTGACAAGTCCGCCAGGAAAAGATTTTCTCGAATCGCTTTGCCACCAGCTTGTAGAGCAGGGGAAGAATCGTTTTGAAACGACAGAAATAGTCTATTTTGCTGAGAAGTTTTTAGCGGGGCAGCTTAGAGCTTTACCGGCAGGACCGCTGGCTGGCGCCTTTTTGCGGTGGCTAATACAGCAAAACTATGATAAACGTATTTTGCAGCTTTTTTTAGCGCAACTTATTACACTTTGTCGTGCCAAACCTTTGCATCAGATGCTAGAGGAGATGGTTGTAAAAACGAAAGAGACTTACAGTCGGGGCCATAGTGGTCGCAAAGCGATTCTTGATTTGCTTGAGTCTGGTAATTTATCAAACCAGGAAATCGCTGCCAAAATGCAGCAAGAATTGATTGGCTTTCTTGATACGCTGCAACAGCCTGATTCGTCCTTTGGAGCTATGAGTCGTCTATGGCTCGAAAGCTGGGCGGACAAGCTTTGTCATGATGAATTGACGCAAAGCAAAGCGGAAGAGGCTAAGGCTTATTTGATCAGACAGCTACCTTTGCGTCAGTGGCTGGAGCTTTTGGTGCAAGAAGGCGAAGCTGCTTTGCGTGGTAAAGGCGGTATTGGATCGGTTGTGGCAGGGAAAATCCTCTACCAAGGTGAGCTGTGGTTAAACTCACTATTGGCGGATGAACAAAAACAGCTCGAGGTCAATGAACAACTTAGGCGCTTTGCCAATGAACTGATTGAACGCTATCATTTTCAACTAGGAAAAATGGCTCGTAATAGTTTGGAGCAATACACTAATGAGCGGCTTGTTACCTTTCTCGAAGAAAAAGTCGGCGACGACTTACAGATGATTCGAATCAATGGATCATTGGTTGGTGCTCTATTAGGAATTATATTGTATCTTATCGATAAATTTTTTATAGCAGTAGGTGGCTTATGACAGAACAACAAGTATTTACAAAGCGTCGTAAGATTGCGAATTGGGCGCTAGCCCTTTCTTTTATTTGCTACCTTGCATCATTATATCTAACGATTTCGTTTCATGAATCAGCGGGAGCTTCTATATTTAAAGCTGTAGCAGAAGCTGCTCTGGTTGGCGGTGTAGCTGACTGGTTTGCTGTTACCGCTTTGTTTCGAAAACCCTTAGGATTTTCTTATCATACCGCATTAATTCCTCGAAACCGCGAGCGCATGGCTCGTGCCATGGCAGCTATGGTACAGAATGAACTTTT
>URQW01000105.1 GCA_900550105.1 uncultured Pelosinus sp. | reverse complement strand
CAACAGTTGGTTACCAAGCCTTAGTATTTTCCTCTCAATTAGGAATTCTAAATTTATCATATTCCACTTCCTCGAAATATACAACGTGTTGTATATTGTAGCATGACACCCGAGGAAATTCAATAATTTCTTTACCTTATTAGATTTTGCAAATTATTTAACAACATATGCTGGTAATAGAGAGCTTGTCAAAAATTTTCCGCACAGGCGCAGCTTATCTAGACTTTTTTCACAGGTTCAATAAATTCATTAAAATATTAAAGCAATATTCCAGAACAAAAAGAAAAAAGTTCTGAAATATTGCTAATTATATATTGACTAGTTGAAAGGCTTTTAAAAAGTGAGACAAATACATTATTTAAAACTTAAAAAAATGTTTCATCTATATCAATTTTAGATAAAGCTTCATTGATACCCGCTAATTCTTCCTCTGTTAATTGAATGTTAGCTACTCCTAAATTTTCTTCTAATCTATGTAATTTGGTTGTACCAGGAATTGGGACAATATAAGACTTTTGTGCTAATTCCCAAGCTAGAACAATCTGTGCTGAAGTGGCATTTTTACTTTCAGCAATTTGCACAATCAAATCTAATAATGCTTGATTTTGCTCAATTACTTCTGGTTTAAATCTTCCCATCATGTTTCTAAAATCACCGTCTTGATATTTTGTATCTTTTGTATATTTTCCACTTAAGAAACCATTTCCTAATGGGCTATATGCAACAAATCCAATTTCTAGCTCTTCGCAGACTTGAAACAAGCCCTGCTCAGGCTTACGCCACATCATTGAATATTGATCTTCAATTGCAGTAACAGGACAGACAGCATGAGCACGTCTAATATAATCTATTGGTGTGTTTGATAATCCCCAGTATTTAATTTTCCCTTCAGATATTAATTCTTTCATCACCCCAGCAACAACTTCTGGCTCTACTTTAGGGTCAATACGATGTTGATAGTACAAATCAATACAATCTACCTTTAACCGCTTTAAAGATCCATCTAATTGTTTTCTAATAGATTCTGGACTACTATCTAATGACTGGACTATTTGGCCACCGATAGTGTCCATTCCAGTAACTCCAAATTTAGTAGCAATAACAACTTTATCTTTATAAGCTTTTAGCGCTTCACCTAATAACTCTTCATTTTCATATCCATAAATAGGAGCTGTATCAAAAAGATTACATCCTAATTCTACTGCTGTTTGTATCAACTTAGTCATTTCTTGACGATCTACTGATTGACCATAACCATGATCCATCCCCATACAACCAAGTCCTATTTCTGAAACAACTAGCCCCTGGTTACCTAATTTTCTAGTTTTCATATTTCATTTCTCACTTTCTCATATAGTTAAACTCTCGTATTAATCTCGTATAAAGGCAAATCTCATACCAAATAAGAATTTACAGATATTTTTTCCCTTCGCCCCATGCATTTCCGGCTTTCTCACCTAATGAAAAATAGCTGTTGCTGAACGAATCAAAAAATAACATTCCTGTTTTCTGGGCATCAACTCTGCCAGTTTTATCTAACACTGACTCATCTGCCACTACATTGACAATCCTGGCAAGTACAGTAGTGAAATTATTTGCTCGTACAACCTCTATGAGTTCGCATTCGATGACTAGTGGACTACCTTCGATGATAGGGGCATTGACGCGTTCACTCTTTACAGCCTTCAAGCCTGTTTGGGCAAATTTATCAGGAACTCTATGGCCGCTTACAGTTCCAAAGTAATCCACTTCCTTTATCAAATTCTGATTGACCAGTGCAACAGTAAGTGCGCGTCTCTTTCTAATGTTCTCATGGGTCTTACTACTTGGACCAATACATAATGCGAGATCACCAGCATTCGTCCTCATACCCTCATGCAAATTCATCACGTTGACTGTTCCATCATCATTATAAGTGCCAACCATTAAAACTGGTGCAGAATAACCATATCCGAATGCGTTTGGTCCTAAATTTTTCATCATAATAAACAACCTCCTCTTACTTCTTCTCTCTCAACTGAAGTCCGTCGCGGTAAGCATTACCGACCTTTTCACCAACAGACAAATAGGACTTATTCATCCAATCGAAAGTGATCGGATGGAATTTTTCAAATGATACCTTGCCATCTTCTCCAAGAATCCGTTCATCCAGACTTACATTGACGATTTCGCCTACCAGTCTCCAGTTTTCCTCATCATAACTCTTCACTCTGCACTCAACGGCAAAAGGAAGCTCATCGATAATCGGTGCATCTACGAATTCGGACTTTGTTGTATGGAATCCAGACTTCTCAAACTTATCTTCCACTTTATTTCCTGTTGTAATACCAAGGTAATCACAAGCAACTTCATTTTCCACATCCGCCATACTTACAACAAAAGAACTTCTGGCAAGAATTCCCTTTAACGTATTTCTCTGAGATGCTACGGTGATAGTAATTTCTGTCTCATTCGTGATTCCACCCCATACTGCTAACATAGCGGTCGGATTTTCAGCCTCATCATAAGATGAAATCATCAAAACCGGCATCGGTGTGATGTATGGCTTTGCTCCGATGTTTTTTCTAGACATATTTATCCTCCTTAAATTATGTAATAAATTACAGTTATCTGCTACATTATGCTCTTAACGATATGATTTCTTATAGATTTCAAGGTAATCTTCATCCGTAAGCGGTAACGGGTCTGCGGTAATGTCGCCGCCGAGCACCTCGTGTATTCTCTTCGGATACTTTGTGAGCTCTTCTTCCTTGATTCCGGCATCACTCATGCGGAGATTTTCACATCCGACTGCTTCAATCAGCTCATCCAATGCTCTAATAAAATCTTTTCCGGATGTCGGGTTCTCCACTCCCATTGCTTTAGCCATTTTGATCATCTGTTTTTCTGCTGCTTTACGTTCTGCAAAGAAATCATAATAGGCATGAGCAATCATAATCAAACCAGCACCGTGGACCAGATTTTCGTGGTAGGATCCCATGGCATGTTCCATAGTATGCGCTGATGTGATGAGCATGTAGTAGCCCGCAAGTGAATTAGCCAGTGCCATATTTGCTCTTGCTTCCTGATTGCTTCCATCACGATATACAACCGGGAGATTGGCGGCAATCAGTTCGATAGCTTTCAGCGCAAACATTTCTCCCATCGGATGCTCATTCTTATTAATCACAGATTCTGCTGCATGGAAAAAAGCATCCAATCCCTGAAAAGCTGTAAATTTAGGCGGTACACTCATCATTAAATTGGAATCAACAACAGACAGTACCGGAAACATGGATGGAAGTAAAAAACCAGATTTTTCACTTACTTCGTCGTTGCTGAGCACCGCGCAACAATCCACTTCACTCCCCGTTCCTGCTGAAGTAGTAATAGCGACAATCGGAGCGGCATCTTTTTCTGGATTCTTTTTTCCTCCGTTTACCGAATAACTGTAATCCCAGATATCACCCGCATTGGTCATCATGAGTGCGATACATTTGCTGGAGTCCATGACGGATCCTCCTCCAAGTGCAACGATAAACTCACAGCCTGTCTCCTTTGCTATCATTGCACCATCCATAATATTACGGTTTGTCGGATTTGGACGGATCTCATCAAAAATCTCATAGTTAACTCCTGCAAGCTCCAGTTCTTTCTCAAGCGCGTCCAGATATCCGAACTTCTTCGTAGATGAACCATTGGAGGTCACGATCAGGGCTTTCTTTCCCGGGAGTACTTCTGTATGCAGTTCCTGAAGTTTTCCCGCTCCAAATAGTACTTTTGTCGGCATATAAAAGTAAAAATTATACATATGTTCTATTCCCTTCAATTTGAACATTCTTGATACTACTCCATCATATAGATTTTTCCCGTCCAAATCAGCGCTAAATATCAACTTTAATTATGGCGTATTTTAACCTATAATGAGATATAAGCATATCTGATTTACCAAAAACGTTGCAATGCTTGAAATAATTGCTCAGAAATATGAAGAAAGGAACGCTAGTATGTCTTGGAATTGCGATACCGAAATCGATCACGCATTAGAAAAACTCGGTCAAGACTTTCCGCACCTCAATTGGGACTTTAGCCCAGATCCGTCATCAGGAAATAACGAACTGATTTCGCATTGGTTGGGAGAGCAATCCGAAGAAGTTATGGTATGTGCATTTAAAGGGAAAAAAATTGAGGAGCGTTTTCACCGCCAAGACTTTTTTTTCATTCATTTTGCTTACCACGGAGATTATGATGTATTAAGCGCTAACTATAACAATCGGATTACGGTAAAAGAAGGCGACTGCTATATCGGTCAGCCCTACAGCGGCTATGCTGTTAAGCGGGATTCTGATCACGAATGTATTATTCTTGGAGTACTGATTCGTAAAGAAACCTTTTTCCGGGAATACCTTAGTGCGCTCTCAGCCGATAGCTCCATGCTTAATTTTTTTCTGGAACCACAGAAAAACAAATATGCAGAAGAGTTCGTTCATCTGGAAATACCAGCTTCTTCGCCAATCTGGCAGCTGCTGAATGTCATGATTCTTGAATATGCTCATAAAACAGAGGATTCACAGAAAATTTTAAAACCTATGGTCATGTCCCTTGCAATGTATCTTTCCTATGAATACAAGCGTCAGCATCTAACTACTGGCACGACATTAATTGACCGGATTATGGAATATATCGAATCACACTCTGATTCTGTAACATTGAATGACATTGCATCCCATTTCGTATATCACCCCGTCTATATTTCCCGTCTTTTGCCTGAAAAGACAGGGAAGACCTTTTCTGCCCTGCTGACTGAATCACGTATGCGAAGAGCCAAGCTATTATTGGATCATACGGATCTTTCCATTGCTGCTATTTCTGATATGCTCGGCTACAGCAATAGCAGTAATTTCTATAAGGCCTTTAAACAATATTATGGTACTTCTCCTCGTCAGCTTTAATGGTGAACACTCTCTTCAGCAAGCAGAAATTCCTGTATTTTCGCGGGTTGAGGATAAAAAAAGACCTTGCACCAAGCTTCAGAAAAGCTTTAATGCAAGGTCTTTTTGTCTATGTCGGCGGGTTAGCCATTTTGGCCCTTTACAGAATAAATGGCAGTGCCCCGAGACAATGATATTATTCAAATTCAATGGTTGCCGGCGGCTTGCCTGTGCAATCATACATTACACGATTCACGCCTTTTACTTCATTAATGATGCGACTTGTCACAATCGACAAGACTTCCCATGGCATTTGGGCACTTTCAGCTGTCATAAAATCGGAAGTCATAACGGCACGAAGCGCAATGGCATAGTCATACGTACGGCCGTCTCCCATAACACCTACTGAACGCATATTCGTCAATGCGGCAAAGTATTGTCCCAAATCCTGAGCAATCCCGGCTTTTGCGACTTCTTCCCGATAAATAGCATCTGCTTCCTGCACAATTTTCACTTTTTCTTCCGTAACTTCCCCAATAATGCGGATGCCAAGACCAGGACCAGGGAACGGCTGGCGACTCACCAGATATTCAGGAATCTGAAGTTCTCTTCCTGCCCGTCTTACTTCATCTTTGAACAACATTCTAAGTGGTTCTACGATTTCTTTAAAATCAACATAATCAGGCAACCCGCCCACGTTATGGTGGGATTTAATGACTGCTGATTTTCCCAGACCGCTTTCAATCACATCGGGATAAATCGTTCCTTGTACCAGAAAATCAACCGTACCTATTTTTTTCGCTTCTTCTTCAAAAACACGAATAAATTCTTCACCAATAATTTTCCGCTTTGTTTCAGGGTCAGTTACGCCTTTCAGTTTTTCATAAAAACGCTTCTTCGCATCTACTCGGATAAAGTTGAGGTCATATTGTCCCTTAGGACCAAATACGCCTTCGACTTCTTCGCTTTCGTTCTTACGAAGCAGACCGTGATCTACAAAAACGCAGGTAAGCTGTTTACCAATCGCTCGGGAAAGAAGGACTGCCGCTACCGAAGAGTCGACACCACCAGATAAGGCACATAATACTTTACCTGTACCGATTTTTTCACGCAGGCTTTCGATTGTTTTCTCTACAAACGAATCCATTTTCCAGTCGCCGCGGCAGGCACACACGTTAAATACGAAGTTATGCAACATTTTCATGCCTTCCACTGTATGCATAACTTCAGGATGGAATTGTACCGCATATAAATTTCTTGCTTCATTTTCCATGGCCGCTACAGGACAAACGGGAGTCGATGCCGTTACCGTAAAATCAGCAGGAGCTTCCGCTATATAATCTGTATGACTCATCCAGCAAATTGTCTTTTCGGAAACACCCTCCAAGAGTTTGGATGCTTTATTTTGTATATGGACTTCTGTTTTGCCATATTCGCTGATCGGTGCTGTTACTACCTTACCGCCAAGCAAATGGGCCATAAGCTGCGATCCATAACAGATCCCCAGAATAGGAATCCCAAGTTCTAATAATTCTTCCTGACAAACAGCAGAATCTTTTTCATACACACTGTTTGGTCCACCAGTGAATATAATACCCTTTGGCTGCATTTCCTTTATTTCCGCAAGACTCAATGTATGTGGAAATACTTCACAGTATACATTACATTCTCTTACACGTCTGGCGATCAGCTGATTATACTGCCCACCAAAATCCAATACCAAAATGGTTTCTTTCTGCAATGACAAACTAATCCCTCCCTATATTTTTCTCGTTAGAATAACGAAATCAACATAAATAACCGAACCTTCTTTATAGAAAAATACTATACCACAACTTGCGCCTGACTGTAAATAGCTGCACAAAAAAACAGGCCGTAGCCTGTTTAATGTCGCAAAATTCCTTTTTCACTATAATTGGCCAATAAGTCACCAACTGTAACAATCTTATAGCCGGCTCCGGCAATTTTATCAAGCAGTTCCGGCAAAGCCTCAGCAGTCTGTGTCGGTGTATCAGACGCATGCAACAAAATAATAGCACCTGGCTTTAACCGGGAAACGACGCGCTCGATAATCACATCTTTGCCGGGATTTTTCCAATCAAGCGAATCAATGTTCCAAATAATTGTCTTATACCCCAGTTCCTGCGCTGCTGCAATGGACTGATTACTATAATGGCCATTAGGCGGACGCAGCAGAACTGGATCTACCCCTGTCACTTCCTTAATTAACCCATGAGCCTTTTGGATATCTTCCTTAACCCATTCAACACCCATATCGCCATAATTTTCATGGCGATAGCCATGACTGCCGATTTCGTGTCCGTCCGTCGCTATCCGTTTCGCCACCTCGGGAAACTTCTTTGCCCAAGGCCCCATAATAAAAAAGGTTGCTTTTAAATTGCGGCTTTGGAGCGTATCTAAAATAGATCCAGTATATTTATTGCCCCAGGAATGATCAAAAGTTAAGGCAACGACTTTTTGGTCAGTTCTAGTTCCCGCTATGGCTAAGGATTCATGACCAATTAAATCAGCCACTTGTATATATACAGCGCCAATCATGAATAAACCAACAAGGCTATAAAATAAATGACGGTGTACAAAGAGCCGCCGCAAATTAATAACGAGCATATTGCCCCCCACCTCCTTATAGCACCTTATGTGCGCTATAAGAAAAATATAACCAAAGGAGCAATCACTTTTATTACAGCTTGATGCGCCGATAGCTGTAGCGGCTTGTTCCACCTCTGACCACGGGAATTTGACGACATAGTTCAGTGAATATCTTATCTGCTAAACCGCAGCGTTGTTGAATAAAAGCAGCCAAAGCTTGCCGTTCCTCAGACGATCTCAGCCAAGGTTCAGGAATCTCTTGTAAAATAGAATCAATTAGTCCTGCATCAATCGCTTTTACCCTAGTTAAGTAAGGTATAAAATCTTCACGCTTGGCAAATCGCTGCAATAGAAACCCAAATAAAAAGCCATAATATATTTTTACGATAGGTCCTAACTTTTCCAGCGTAGCCACAGACCATTTGCCTGAGCCGCAAAAATGCGAATGATCAATCGCATAGCATTGATACCCTTGCGGCGTGGGGGCCATCAGTAAATTTTTACGGTTTTTCGCCCGGTCACGATTACAAAAGAGATGGTCAAAAAATAAAATTCCCACTAATTGATTACAGTTTGTCAGTGCTTCTTTCACAGCTCGCCTTGTTACATACTCACTATCGGCCAAATAGACTGAAGCAAAATGAAGACCTGGCATAGCCTGCAGTTTCTGCAGCATGACATGTCTATTAATGATTGCAGCCGATATTTCAATCTGATCATATGTTGGCAAGGGCAGTTCCAAAACTTGGGCCAGTCGCGCGCCAAGCCACTCATTGGCAAGTACTTTCGTATGTTCTTCTTTGCGGCATAGCTTAACAATATAAATCCTTCCATCTAGACCACGAAAAAACTGCGGAGCTGTCACACCAATCCCAACAGGCTTGATATATTCTGCCGCAATGACCATCTTTTTCGCTCCTTTTTAGCCTGTCACAAGAAAAAAAGCCGTTCCGCCAAGCATGATTCTCACTGGGAAGACCACAGCGGAACAGCCCTGCTTTATCTTGCCAAAATTCTAATCTGGCCTGCATGTAGAGGAAGCTATTGATGTAATTGCTTCTAAATTAACGACGACAGAACGTACGTCATTATCGGAAATAGAAGAACTTGTAGCAGGTCCAAAAATATCCTCTACAGTCAAAATGGCCAATTCGTCTTCTACAGCGCCTAAAACTCCTTCAAAGAGAAATCCGCCCAGTGTTGTAATTGCTACCGCATCGCCAACCATCCGGCAGAGTCGGCGAATCAGTTCATGGCTTTCCTGACGAATCGATGTCTGGCCGGCATCAGATTCTTCCTGCCGCACAACACCCTCTTTTAC
>URQW01000104.1 GCA_900550105.1 uncultured Pelosinus sp. | reverse complement strand
ACTGTAATTTCCCATGCCGTCGAGGGGCTTATTTTAGGTTCTTATTCGTTTGACCAATATAAGGCTAAAAAAGAAAGTACCACTGTGAAGACCTGTTCTTTTGTCGGCGGCGAAGAGCCGGCAGATTTTTCTCAGATAGTAGAGCGTGGTCTTATTCTCAGCGAAAATGTGAAGCTTGTAAGGCAGCTTGTCAATGAACCAGCAGCAGTTATGACGCCTTCTGCTATGGAGGCAAAAGCCAAGGCTATAGCAAAAAAATGCGGCCTAGTTTTTGATTGTTTGGGACGTAAACAATTGGAAGAGCAGAAAATGAACGCATTTTTAGCTGTAGCGCAGGGAAGTGAAGAAAAGCCCAAACTACTTGTCTTAGAGTATAAGGGAAATCCTGATCATTCAGAATGTATTGCCCTGATTGGCAAAGGAATTACCTTTGATAGTGGCGGACTTTCGCTCAAACCAAGCAGTGGCATGGAAGAAATGAAAGACGATATGGGCGGTGCCGCTACAGTATTAGGCACAATTAAAGCACTTGCTGAATTGAAAGTTAAGATTAATGTCATGGCAATCATGCCTTGTACTGAAAATATGCCTTCAGGCTCTGCCTATCGACCTGGTGATATAATTACTGCTATGAGTGGAAAAACAATTGAAGTTGTGAATACTGATGCGGAGGGACGGCTGATTTTAGCTGACGCCATTACTTATGCCAAAGAAAAAGGCGCTACTAAGTTAATTGATGTAGCTACGTTGACGGGGGCTTGTGTCGTAGCTTTGGGAGCCGTTGCAGCTGGTGTATTTACCAACAAGCAAGAGTGGGGCCAAAAACTTTTAGATGCTTCAGAGGAAACCGGCGAAAAAATGTGGCAACTGCCTTTGTTTAAGGAATATGAGGACTTGATTAAAAGTCAAGTAGCTGATATTAAAAATTCCGGCGGACGGGAAGCCGGTGCGAGTACAGCTGCTTGCTTCTTACAACATTTTGCTGGCGATACACCTTGGATTCATATTGATATTGCTGGTGTAGTAACAACCAAAAAAAATCAAGGCTATCAAGTAAAAGGGGCGACCGGGGCCGGGGTATTTACATTAGTCAAGTTGTTCGAGTCTTTAAGCCATGAGTAAAGCAGACTTACATATTCATACTACGGCTTCAGACGGACGGTTTTCGCCGCAAGAAATTTTAGCAGCGGCCAAGGCCGCTGGCCTTAGTACTATTGCCTTGACAGATCATGATACAATTGATGGTCTACTTCAGCTTATTGAGTCGCCTTCTTGGCAAAAATCCTCAGTCAAGATGATTCCCGGTATTGAATTTAGTACAGATGTTCCAAACCATGAGATTCATATTTTAGGCTATCATATTCACCTATTTCATGAAGAGCTAACTAGACAACTTAAATTGCTTGTAGATGATCGTATTGTGCGGGCGCAAAAGATGATCGGAAAACTTTCTGATCTTGGTTACTTTGTTTCTTATGAACGTGTATTAGAGATTGCAGGCGACGGTACGGCAATTGGCCGTCCGCATATTGCTAGGGCTTTATTGGAAAAGAAATATTTCTCAACGATTTCTGAAGTCTTTGATAAAGTGCTTCATACTAATGGGCCTGCTTATGTTTCTCACTATAAAATGACGCCGCAGGAAGCCATTGATTTAATTCATCAAAGCGGTGGAATTGCAGTTATAGCCCATCCGGCTATGGTTTATGACGACGCCTTGGTGGAACAGGTCATCAAAGCGGGCATTGACGGTTTGGAGGTTTATCATCCGGCCCATCGAGTGGAAGATGTGAAAAAATATAAAAAGCTTGCCGAAGAATACGGTTTGTTGCAAACAGGTGGTTCAGATTTTCATGGAATACCAGGGCGTTTTCCCGAAAAATTGGGCATTTTTATGATTGAAGAATCCTTAGCGGAACAACTACCTGTCAATTTTCTGAATCATTCCCTAAACCTGTAAACAGGGAATTTGAGGTTTATGTAGAATCTAGCAATAATAAAACAATAAGCGACAGAGTTTCTGTCGCTTATCCTCTTGTCATTCGAACTTTCCATTCTTTTAATTTATACATTAGGAGGCTATTGAATGAAGGTGATCGCCTTAGTCGGGCCCAGCGGAACGGGAAAAAGTCATCGGGCTTTGATTGTGGCTCACGAGCATCATGCGGATACCATTATTGATGATGGACTGTTGATTAAAGGTAGCAAAATTTTAGCGGGTCATTCGGCGAAGCGGGAAGCAAGTAAAATACAGGCAGTTCGTCGCGCTATTTTTATGGACGAGCAACATGCCAAAGAAGTAAGAGATGCAATAAAGGCAGCTAATTGTGAAAAAATCCTAATTTTAGGAACTTCTAAGAACATGGTTAAGAAAATTGTCCATGTTCTTGCCTTGCCGGAAGTCGAGCAATATATCCAAATTGATGAGATTGCAACAGCTGCTGAAATGGCTAAAGCCAGAGAAAGTCGGATTCGCGACGGAAAACATATTATACCTGTTCCAACGATTGAATTGAAACCACATTTTTCTGGCTATCTAATTGATCCATTAGAAATCTTTTTTAGAAAATCCCGATCGAAACGGCATAAGCTAGGAGAAAAATCAATTATTCGCCCCACTTTCAGCTATTATGGAAAATTGTTGATTTCCGATGCTGCGATTGCCAGTATTGTGCAGCAAGTAGCTAGTGAACAAGACGGTGTCACTCGCACTGGGCAAATTCAAATTAAAAATTCTCATGATCGGGAAAGAGGTCTTTCCATTACAGTGGATATGGTATTACAGTATGGTTGCTCAATTCATTCTGTAGTAAAGGCAGCGCAGTATAAAATGAAAGATATGGTTGAATTTATGACAGGCATGAATGTAGAAGAAATCAATGTAGACGTAAAACGTTTAAGTATTGATTAATCATTAGGGGGAACGGATATGGAGAAAAAAACTGCCCAGCAAGTGATTTTATTTTCCGGCTATGCTAAGCTACCTACAGGAATTACAGCAAGTGAAATGTATAAGGTTGTCGGTATTATTGTAACAATTAATGTAGATACGGGAGTTATTGTGGAAGCTGATTGTACTTTAGCTACAGCTCTAGCCCGTAAACATGTGGCTCAGATTTTAGTGGGCAGTTCCCTTAAAAATGGTCCTGATAAAATTTTAAGAACGATTGATCAAACCTATCAAGGCAGTGCGAAAAAAGCCTTGATTACGGCAGTACGGATTATTTATGATAAACTGCGTAGCTTTCAAGAAGGCAGTATTCCTAGCCTGCTTGATTAATTTTTATAAAATCATCATATAACAAGGAATAACAATGGCTGCAGCGAGTGTAGTAATGGCTGTTAAAATAGCCGCATACTCTGAATCGGCCTCATAGAATTTAGAAATAATAGTGACTTGTGTCATCGCTGGTAAGGCAGCCTGAATTACAAATACTTTTTTCATTAATTCCGGTATGGCAATAAAGTGAGTAATACATAGAACGGTAAGCGGAGAAATGAGAAAACGGCCGATTAAAATAGCTACTACATCTCGATCGAAACGCAAGTCACTGCGCTTTATTCTACTCATGACAATGCCGATAAACAAAAGAGATAAAGGCGTTGTCATGCCACCAAGATATTTTGTGGTATTGACGACAAAGTGGGGCAGCGATATGTTGCTTACTATAATAGCAACTCCGGCAAGGGCGCCAAGGAGCGGCGGTGAAAATATATTTTTAAGACTTTGTAGGCTAAAGAGACGGACTTCAGCCATGGCGCCGTCTTTGCCAATAAAATAATTACCAACTGTCCAGAAAAAGAGCGCATTTACAATAAAATACAATAGTACAAAGGGAATACTCGTATCACCAAACAGCGCTAAGTTGACCGGAATTCCTATGAAAACGGAATTGGAACAAAAAAATACGGCGCGAAAGACACCGCGGCGTTTTGGCGGAACTTTTAATAAATAAGAAACAACAATGCTGAGAATACAGCAAAGCAGCATGGAAAGAAAAGGAACAGCAATCCCGTAAATTACAGCAAGAAGTTTTTCTTGATTAAAGGCTGTTGCTAAATTCCATAGCATGTAAGCTGGTAAGGAAATAAAATTTACTAGTTTTGGAAAAACTTTACTGGTTTCTTCCGGAAACCAGCCCTTTTTTGTTAAGTAGTAGCCAATTATTACGATTGCGATAATAGTGAATATACCTTCTAGAGCTTGAATAAAGACCATAAGTACCACATCCTGATTCGAATTTTTCCGCAAATCTCTTCATTCTTTTCTCTTTGATTGTAGGCACTGTTCCTTAAATTGTCAATGAAGCTATTTTTGGTGTACTTACTATCAGTACATCTTTTTTATTGCGTCTAGCGGAGGATTTTTATGCCAGAAAGTATTGATTATAGTTTTAGTCACTTAGTAACAGGCGTGGCCTTTATTTTGGGTCTTGTTTTTTTATTGACACGAACAAAATTATTCCGTTTTTCCATTTTACTAGAGAAAACAACAATTACTGAAAAAATTCCCCAGATTCTTTTTTTTGGCTTTTTAGGAATTCTCGGGACGTACAGTGGCTTTTATATTCCTGACGGAATTACAAATACAAGAGCGATCGGAGTCATTATTGGCGGACTGATCGGCGGCCCGCTAGTGGGAACCGGCGCCGGTCTTATTGCTGGCATCCATCGGTTGGGACTGGATAGTCTCACCATGTATACTAGCGCCATATCGGCAGTGATCGAAGGACTTCTGGCGGGGCTGTTGGCTTCTACATTTCGTACTATGCCCATTCGTTGGCCAGCTGCCTTACTCGTGGGATTTTGTTTAGAAACGATTCATATGCTTCTATTGCTTTTGTCACCGCCTTTCGAAAGGTCGGCTGTGTTTGTCATGACAATAGCGCCCTATATGCTCTTTATCAATCCTTTGGGAATTGCCACCTTTATGGCAATGCTTGACAGTATTCGGGCAGAACAAGCTCATATTGAGGGAAACGCTGCTTTTGTCGCCTTAAAAATAGCTGAAGAGACGCTTCATTTTCTTAGGAAAGGCCTAACTGAAACATCAGCAGCTGTTACGGTCCAGACTATTATGAAGCAAGTGAAAAATCTTGATGCTGTAGCGATCCGTTCACAAGAGGAGTTGTTAGCGTTTGTTGCTAAACACCCAAAACAAACGCCGGAGCCAGCCTATGGTACCAGCATTTCATCAATTCTGAAAAATCAAGAGAAAGAAATTGGCGAACTTATTTTTTACAAAGAAGTTCCGAATAGCAGTACTCCCTTTGAGACAGAGCTTATAAAAGGCTTAGGGCAGCTTATTTCTACGCAAATTGAATTAAGCAATGGGGAGCAACAGGCTGCTTTACGAGCGCAAGCGGAAATTAAAGCGCTGCAAGCGCAAATTAATCCCCACTTTTTATTTAATGCTTTAAATACGATTGCTTATTATTGTCGCAAAGAGCCTGAAGAAGCACGTAGTTTATTACTTAGCTTAGGGGAATTTTATCGGAATAATTTGACTCATTTGGACCACTTTGTTGATATTCAAATAGAGCTGCAGCATGTAGAGGCTTATATTAAGATAGAAGCAGCTCGTTTCCAAGGAAAGTTGAATGTGTATTATGACTTACCGACAGAGCTTCGACTTTCTGTCCCTCCTTTAATATTGCAGCCGATTGTCGAAAATGCCATTCGTCATGGGCTCTATCCGAAACGTAAAGGGGGAACCATTATTCTACGTTATGAAATACATGGCGAACAGCAGTGGGTGATTGTTGAAGATAACGGCGTTGGTATGAGCGGGGAGCTGATTGATGCAAGTCTAAAAAGTGATCCGAATCGAAAAAGTATTGGCCTTTCCAATGTGCACCAGAGACTGCAGGCAATTTATGGTTTAGATTACGGTGTGATCATTACGAGTGAAATTGGCGAAGGAACAAGGGTTTGTATTCCTTTTCCTTTAAAAGGTGGTATAGAAAATGCAACTAAAAGCGATTATTGTGGACGATGAACTTCCGGCAAGAGAAGAGTTGAAATATATTTTAGGTAAAATTGAAGGCATTGAAATTGTGAAAGAATGTGATGACGGCGAAGAAGTAAAACCGATGATCGAAGCAACTTCGCCGGATGTTATTTTTTTGGACATTCAGATGCGTTCCCAAGATGGCATTGTTACAGCAGGAGAAGTGCTAGACTTGCCAAATCCACCGCAAATTGTCTTTTGCACTGGTTTTAGCGAATTTGCCGTAAAAGCCTTCGAGTTAAATGCGGTTGATTATATATTAAAGCCCTACTCGCTAGAGCGAGTGGAAGCGACAGTGCAAAAACTGAAAAAGTTTAAAAATTTTATGGATAATAAAACAGAGACTGCTGTTTTAAAATCAGGGAATATCTGCGTATGGTCTTCGGATCGTATCGTAGTGTTGCGGCCAGCTAAAATTCTCTTTGCTCGTTCTGATGAAAAACGCCAAACGATGCTGTACACAGAGCAGGGAATCTATCATACAAAGTCGACATTAAAAGAGTTAGCTGAAATTTTGGAGCCGCAGCGCTTTTTTCGCACCCATAAAAGTTATTTAGTCAATCTTGATAAAATAGAAGAAATTATTCCCTGGTTCAATAATACCTATGTACTAGCTCTAGAGGACTGTAAGGAAACAAATATTCCTGTGGCGAGACATTATATTAAACAGTTCAATCAAATTATGGGTATTTTATAATGCATGTTAGTAGTGAAAAATGAACTCTTGCGCATGATTTTTGGTATTTCATGCGTAAAGCGCTTTTATCATAAAATAGTTTTGATATAATTCAGACAAAGCCATGAACTCTTTAATTTTCAGGCTTTATCAGGATTAATATAGAATGGGGGAGTTTTCATTGAAACCACTTGAAAATGTAAAAGTATTAGATTTAACACGTGTACTGGCTGGTCCTTATGCATCGATGATGATGGCTGATTTTGGCGCTGACATTATTAAAATTGAAACGCCGAATACAGGTGATGATTCGCGTGCTTTCGGTCCGTTTGTTGGTAAAGAAAGTGCTTATTTTATGAGCTTGAATCGTGGCAAACGCTCCATGACTTTAAATCTGAAAGAAGAAAAAGCAAAAGAAATTTTTAAAGAAATGGTCAAAAAGGCCGATGTTGTTTTGGAAAACTATCGTCCTGGTACCATGGAAAAATTTGGTCTTGGCTATGATGTTTTAAAAGAAATTAATCCTAAAATTATTTATACAGCTTGTTCCGGTTTTGGTCATACGGGACCTTATAGCAAAAAACCAGCTTATGACGTTATTGTGCAGGGCATGGGCGGTATCATGAGCATTACTGGCCAGGAAAATGGCGAACCTACTCGGGTAGGCGCTTCTGTTGGCGATGTTACTGCCGGTCTTTTTGCTGTGATTGGAACTTTGACGGCTCTTTATCATCGCGCTATTAACGGTGTTGGTCAAAAGGTCGATGTTGCTATGCTCGATTGCCAAGTAGCTATTTTGGAAAACGCCATCGCGCGTTATGTAACATCAGGCATTGCTCCCGGCCCAATCGGCAATCGTCATCCTTCCATTACGCCTTTTGAAGCATTTAAAGCAAAAGACGGCTATGTAATCATTGCTGTTGGCAATGATCGTCTCTGGTCGAAATTCTGCAATTTGATTGGTAAAGTGGAATTAATCGAAGATGAACGCTTTGTATCAAATTCACAGCGTACGAAAAATCAAAAAGCCTTAAAAGCAATTCTTGATACGATATTCCCTGATAAAACAGTTGACGAATGGTTGGCTGTGATTGATGAAGCCGGTATTCCTTGCGGTCCAATCAATACAGTAGATCGCGTATTGAAAGATCCACAAATTGCGGCTCGTGAAATGATCGTAGAAGTAGAACATCCTATTGCTGGTAGTCTGAAAATGCCAGGACTTCCGATTAAATTGTCAGAAACTCCTGGCTCAGTAGAAGTTCCGGCACCACTATTGGGACAGCATACCGAAGAAATTTTAGCTGAATGGCTGAACTTGTCAGCAAAAGAAGTTGCAGCGCTCAAGGAACAAGGCGTTCTCTAATTAGTAAAGTCTACTCGAAAACAAGGAGTTGATTCTCTTGATGCAACAGGAGGATTTTTGGAAACAACGATGGTCAGCACTGTTCTGGGCGACCCTACTAGGCTTTGTTTTATCTTGTAACTATACAAATCACGGACCACTCATTCCAACCTTAGTGCAGCTTCTCGGTATTACCTTAGGAGCGGCCGGACTGTTTACCACTGCGGTGTTTTTTACTCATTCATTGTTGCAAATGCCTGGTGGCGCCATGTCCGATAAGTTCGGCGCAAAACGGGTAGGAACCTTTGGTCTTGTTGTAATTGCGATTGGCAATATCTTAACAGGTATGGCTAGCAGTTATGAACAGATTCTTTTATTTAAATTTATTACTGGCATTGGTACTGGTTCCGCGATTCAAGCTGGTCTGCGTTATGTTCCAACCTTTTTTGCCGGTAAGGAAATTGCTTTAGCGCAAGGTGTATATGGCGGTTCGATTTTACTTGGAGCAGGTTTTGTCATTTATGTCATTCCGAGACTCTTAGGACTGCTTGCTTGGCAGGGCATTTTCTTCTTAACAGGTACTATGGCTGCTATCCTTGCTGTTTTATGGGTTCTCTTGGCTCCAGGGACACCAATTACAATACAACCGAAGAAAATTAACTGGGGCGAGTTACTTGGCAACCGCAATGTATGGCTGTTAGCGCTGACTCAGGTTGGTTCTTTCGGAACGGTTACTTCTTGCAGTGTCTGGATTAACATGGTATTGCAGAAAAATATTCATCTGGATCCCAAAACCGCCGGAATGATTGGCGCGCTTGTATTACTAATTGGGATTTTAGGCCGTCCTGTTGGCGGATTGATTTTAGATCGTAAATGGCTTACAGCGAAACAACTGTTATGCCTATCCCATGTAGGACTTGCTGTTGGCTTTATTTGG
>URQW01000103.1 GCA_900550105.1 uncultured Pelosinus sp. | reverse complement strand
CATCTACAATGATCTCCCCTAAAGGTCCATCACCGGCTACTCTTAGGGTAACCGTTTCTTCTGTTTTTAAGTTAGCTGCAAACAGCAAAGCTGCTGTCATCGTTCTACCAAGCGCCGCTGTGGCCACAGGCGAACAATTGTGGCGAAGTCGAGCTTCTTCTGTCAGCTTGGTGGTAACAGCGGCGTGGATACGTAAGCCATCGCCTGCCGTTGCTTTAATTAAATGATCCATAGTTTTCCTCCATAAGCACTTCCCCGTTATCGACGGCGACAATCTGAATCTTTTGATCAAAAAGTAAGGCAAAAGAACCCCGTTTAGCAGCTGTTTTAGGCATAGCTGGCGAACCGGGATTCAGTAAAGTCACACCTTCATGAGATGCAAGCACAGGCAGATGAGTATGACCGCTAATAAATAAATTAGCCCGATAGCGCTGCGCTAATTTCACCTTCTGATCATCTGTTAAAGTATGGCCGTGCTGCACTACGATCTTATATCGACCTAACTGCAAGTACATAAAGGAAGGATGAATCGGCCACTGTAAAACCATTCCATCGACTTCACTGTCACAGTTTCCCTGTACGGAAAAGAAGGGCTGCGGCAGCTGATTCAGCATGTCGATCAAACTTTTAGGATTATATTCTGCCGGAATTTCATTGCGTGGTCCATGATATAAAATATCACCAGCATGAATAATAGAGTCAACGTCACTCATATAGGTTTCATAGATGTGCTGCCAAGCAGCAGCACATCCATGAGTATCACTTACAATTGCTATTTTCAAAACAAACACTCATTTCCCAGGAAATAATTGTAAAACAAGTAATCTTTATCCAATATTTCTTAATAGATTTGCCATTTCAATGGCGGACATAGCGGCATCAAATCCTTTATTGCCGCCTTTTGTGCCAGCTCGCTCAATCGCTTGTTCGATATTTTCTGTTGTAAGTACACCAAAAATAGTCGGTACGCCTGTTTCCAGTCCCACATGAGCTACTCCTTTGGATACTTCAGAGCAAACATAGTCATAGTGAGAAGTGCTGCCACGAATTACTGTTCCCAAGCAGATTACAGCATCATATTTTTGACTTTTCGCCAGTTTTTGCGCCGCTAAAGGAATTTCAAAAGCGCCGGGAACCCAAACAGTATCAATATTATCTTCCTGTGCTTCGTGACGCAATAAGGCATCCTTCGCTCCAGACAAAAGTTTACTTGTAATAAATTCATTAAAACGAGCTACCACAATAGCAACACGAAGATCTTTCGCAATCAAATTTCCTTCATAAATTGTTGACATCTTATTTTGCCTCCTCATACTGTTTCAATAAATGTCCTAACTTTGCTTTTTTCACTGATAAATAACGGTTGTTGAATTTATTAGCACGAATTTCCATGGGAACCCGCTCGGTAATTTTCAGACCGTAGCCTTCCAGACCAGCACGTTTTCTCGGATTATTCGTTAACAAACGAATACTTGTTAAGCCTAGATCGGCTAGAATTTGAGCGCCAATACCGTATTCACGCAAGTCCGGCGGAAAGCCTAAGAGTTCATTGGCTTCTACCGTATCACTGCCTTTATCTTGCAGAGCATAGGCGCGAATTTTATTAGCGAGACCAATGCCGCGGCCTTCTTGACGCATATAGAGCAGTACGCCTTCGCCTTCTGCTTCAATTCGCTTTAAAGATGCGGCCAACTGATCGCCGCAATCGCAGCGCAAAGATCCCAACACATCGCCTGTAAGGCATTCAGAGTGAACACGAACAAGAACATTTTCTTTGCCAGAAACATCGCCTTTAACTAAGGCAATATGGCACTGTTTATCAAGTGCGCTCTCGTAGGCAACAACCCGGAATTGACCATATTTCGTCGGCATCGTTGCATCAGCTGCCTTCGTAATCAGCTTTTCATGACGTTTCCGGTAGCGAATCAAATCGGCAACAGTAATCAGTTTTAAATTATGCTGTTTTACAAACTTTTGCAGCGAATCAATGCGCGCCATAGACCCATCTTCATTCATGATTTCGCAAATCACGCCAGCAGGATAAAGACCGGCGAACTTTGCCAAATCAACTGCTGCTTCGGTATGCCCCGCCCGACGCAAAACACCGCCTTCGCGACTGCGCAACGGAAAAATATGGCCAGGACGTCTTAAATCCGTTGGTTTGCATTTACTGTCTAAAATGCAACGGATGGTCTCTGCCCGTTCAAAAGCAGAAATCCCAGTTGTTGTCGTTACCGCATCAACGGATACAGTAAACGCTGTTTCATGGTTGTCAGTGTTGTTTTCCACCATAGGATGAATTTCGAGTTCATCAAGCCGTGCACCGTCAACAGGCATGCAGATTAGGCCACGAGCATGAGTAGCCATAAAATTGACAGCTTCTGGCGTTACCTTTTCGGCAGCCATTAATAAATCGCCTTCATTTTCACGGTCTTCATCATCAACAACAACAATCATTTTTCCTTGTTTAATATCCTCAATGGCCTCTTCAATTGTGTTAAACATACTATCCCTCCATCTTATAACAAGAATACTTTCTTTAAAATTTTTATGCTAGAAACCCATATTTACCTAATAAAGCAGTGGATATGCGACTTGGCTCAGCTACTGCTTCAGTAGTGTCACTCTGTAATAACTTTTCCACATAGCGTCCCAAAATATCAGTTTCCAAATTAACAGTACTACCAATTTTCTTGGTAGCTAAAGCTGTCACTTCATAAGTATGAGGAATGAGTGATACACTAAACGAATGCGCATCACAATCCACAACAGTTAGACTGACTCCGTCAATGGCAATAGAGCCCTTTTTTACAATATATCTCATGACCTCTGCCGCCGCAGTAATTGTAACAACAACGGCAATATCATCTTTTTTTACATTCTGGATTGTGCCGATTCCATCAATATGACCACTCACAATATGACCGCCCAAGCGATCACCAACGCGAAGCGTCCGTTCCAGATTTACAGCAGCGCCAATCGCAAGATCTCTAAGACCTGTCTGTTTCACAGTTTCCGGCATGACATCGGCCGTAAAATGGCTGGTGCTAAAATCAACAACTGTAAGGCAGGCGCCGTTCACGGCAATACTGTCACCTAACTTTACATCAGTGAGGACTTTTTTAGCGGCAATTGTCAGGCGAACTGATTTTGCCGTCTTTTCAATCTGTTTCACTCTACCCAATTCTTCCACAAGTCCGGTAAACATCGCGTCCCTCCCGTGATTTCAGATAAGCGCTAATGAGAATATCCTCCTCTAGCTGCTCTATGGCAAGATCCTCTAGTTCATAAGCCTGCGAAAGACTTGCCACGCCACTGCCGCCAATCGGTGATGGCGCCGTCTTGCCGCCAAGGATCTTTGGCGCCACAAACCAGGCCACCTTATCAGCTAGGTTTTCTGCTAGCACAGAAGCGTTGACAGCAGCGCCGCCTTCTACAAGAATACTTGTTACAGGATAACTGGCTAAACGGCTAAAGAGTTCTCTAAGATTCAAGCCGCTTGGCCCTTCACTAATTGTCCAAACCGTTACACCGGCAGCTTCTAGGGCCTTTACCTTATCCATTGACGCAGACTTTGTTACAGCAATAATAGTTCGCGCTTCTTTATTGGTAACGACTTTGGCATCAAGCGGTGTACGAGCCTTACTATCAAGAATAATCCGCGTTGGATTACAACCTGGGCCCTCAGGCAGCCGCGTTGTTAAAAGCGGATCATCGGCAAGCACCGTACCAATTCCGACAAGAATCCCATCATACTGATTTCTCAGACGATGAACGGTTTGTCTGGCGGCAGGGCCAGTAATCCATTGGGACTGTCCTGTCGCTGTAGCAATTTTACCATCAAGCGTCATGGCTGTCTTTAATAAGACAAAAGGCATCTTAGTTGAAACCCATTTCACAAACGCTTCATTCACTTTTACGGCATCTAAACAACAGATTCCTTCTAAGACTTCTATACCAGCTTGACGCAATCTATCGATGCCATGGCCGGCTACAAGCGGGTTGGGATCAGTGATTGCCACAACGACGCGGCGAATACCTGCCGCTATAATCGCCTCAGTACAAGGACCTGTCCTGCCGTGATGGCAGCAGGGCTCCAGAGTTACATAAATAGTAGCGCCGTTTGCCGCTTCCCCCGCCTCTTGTAGCGCATGAATCTCCGCATGGGGCGTTCCTGCCATATGATGATACCCTTTGCCAATCACCTTATCATCCTTTACAATCACGGCGCCAACAAGAGGATTTGGCGTGGTACAGCCTAAAGCTTGCTTTGCCTCAGCAATTGCCATTTGCATGAACTTTTCATGATACTGTCGTTCTTCTTTGGTTATGATCATTCTGTTTCACCTGCAATCTTGCCTTTCAGTCAGGGCGAGGTAGAAAAACAAAAACAAGCTATCTTCAGCCACTTGTAGAAAAAAATATACAAAGGGGCCTGAAAATAGCTCGTGCAACACAAACAAATCTACTCAGCCTTTTCTCATCCAGACTGTACTGTCGGCTTCGGAATTACACCGAATCAACCATAACGGCTCGCGGGCTTTAACCGCCGGTCAGGAATTGAAAGCACGCTTTCTCACCTGGCCCCAAAGGCTATCTTTACTATATTATGTAATTTTCAACTTCTCTGTTAGTGTATCACTTTTAAGAAATTTTAGCAACCTTTTAAAGCGCAACTCACTAAGTGGCAAGCAACACGATGTTCCGCTGAAATCGCTTGTAATTTAGGTTTTTCCTGTTTGCAAATTTCTCTGGTTTCAGGACATCTATTTTGAAACGGACACCCTGGCGGCAAGGCGAGCGGGCTTGGTATTTCCCCTTGCAACAGACGAACCTCTGAATTTCCTTTTTGTGCTACTGGAAAAACAGCTTGTAAGAGTGCCTTAGTATAAGGATGCCTAGCAGTTTGCAAATCACTGCCAGCGAGTATTTCGACAATATTACCAAGATACATGACGGCGATGCGATGACTAATCTGTGCAACCAATGCTAAATCATGACAGATAAAAATCATGGATAAATGTTTTTCCTGTTGTATTCTTACTAAAAGTTCCACGATTTTTTTTTGAACAGATACATCAAGAGCGCTAGTCGCCTCATCGCAGACAAGAATCTCTGGCGACAAAGCCAGCGCACGGGCAATTCCAATACGCTGACGTTGTCCGCCGCTCATGTTGCTAGGATAACGATTCGCAAAAGCCTCTGGCAATTCAACAAGCTGCAAAAGCTTGGCAACTTGTATTGGTGCTTCCCGGCTCTTTAACAGATTAAAATTTCGCAATGGTTCACAAAGGATATCCTTTATTTTCATCTTGGGGTTAAAGGCCTGAGATGGGTCTTGAAATACCATCTGTATATGTTTCCGATTTTGTCGCCTCGCTTCGCCTTTAAGCTGCGTAAGATCTTTACCCCGATAGTAAATAGCCCCGCTACTCGCCTCATAGAGCTGCATAATCAGTTTTACAAGCGTGCTTTTACCGCAGCCACTTTCGCCGACAATTCCTAGTGTTTCTCCTTGATAGAGAGATAATGATACATCATTGCAAGCTGTCAACATCCGTCCGTCAGCTACGGGAAAACGCTTTATGACATGATCGATCTCTAGAATTGCTGCTTTTTCAGCTGACATATCGTTTTCCTCCGACTTGTGGTACAGCCTCAAGCAGTTCTCGCACATACTCCGTTTGAGGCTGGGCAATAATATCAGCTGTCCTGCCAGACTCCACTATTTTCCCCTCGCGCATTACCAGCAAACTATCTGACATATAAGCGGCCACACCAATATTATGTGTCACAAGAATAATAGCTGTTTTATCCTTGTGACAAATTTCTAGCATTTCTTTTACTACTTGCGCCTGTGTCGTAACATCCAAAGCCGATGTCGGTTCATCTGCCAGCAGCAGCCGCGGCTTAAAAAACATAGCCATCGCCACGCCGACACGCTGGCGCATACCGCCACTCAGTTCAAAAGGATAACTTTTCATAATATTTTCCGGATTCGGCAGTTGCATTTTTCTAAGCATTTCTTCCGCCGCCTTAGCGGCCTCTAGTTTTTTAATAGACGAATGCTCACAGATATACTCGACAAACTGCTTGCCGATTCGTTGAATTGGATTTAGCATGCTGCCGCTGTCTTGAAAAACCATTGCGATCTTGGTTCCGCAAAGTTGGCGCCAGTCTTGATCAGCATTTTTAAATACATTCTTACCTTCAAACAAAATCGTTCCTTCCCGGACACGACCTTCATGGGGCAGGCAGCCAAGAATAGCGCGGATAATCGTTGTTTTGCCGCTACCGCTTTCCCCCACAATTGCTAGAACATTTCCCTCTGCAAGGGATAAACTAACATCTTGAACAATGTCCTGATCTGCATAAGAGACAAAAAGTCTCTGCACCTCTAACAACATCTCCATTCTCCTCTAAGTGCGTTATTTTTTTACAGGTCGAATCTGATTTGTCAGCCAATAATAATCAGAAGGATACATTTTGACCCCAGCCAGAGCTGCCTTACCAATGATGTTGGTTTCTGGGTACCCTAAAAATAAGGCGGCTCCATCATTCATAATAATTTGCTGTATATCAATAATGAGCTGGCGGCGCTTTTGAAGATCGAATTCCGTCGACAGCTCGGCAAATTTGCTATCGAGAACTGGATTGCTGTAACCAGAACCGTTCTGAGGATTATCGCCTTGTTTATTGGTGCGCCAATACCAGTTTAAAAAGATCTCAGGATCACCAGTATTTGCCGTAGTAATATTAGAAATCAAAAGGTCATATTCTCCATTAATCCCCATCTTGTCAACCAAATTATAATCTACTGTTTTTATTTTTACATCAAAACCGACCTTTTTCGCATCCGATTGCACTGCTTCAGCATAAATCGGTAATTCCGCCCGGCTGTTGTATACCACAAAATCTACAGTCAATTTTTTACCGTCTTTTTCAAGGATACCATCTCCATCTAGGTCCTTCCAACCGGCTTCTGCTAGAAGTTGTTTAGCCCGTTCCATATTGTAACTGTTCGGATCAGTAAGCTGGTCAAAACCATAATCCATGGAGGGAGGTACGGGCGCTTTGCCTTCAATAAAAGTTCCCTTCAAAATCACTTCGTTATAGGCTTTACGGTCGCAAGCGCTAATAAAGGCGGCGCGCACCTTGGGATCGCCCAGCACGCCTTTTTGATTAATTCGGGCAAGCACTGTGCGAAGCGAAGAAATTCTATCAATGTGATACTTTGTACTATCGTTAAATAGACCGATGTCGCCTGCCGCAATATTAACCGCTAGATCTATTTCGCCTGATTGCAAAGCCATTGCGCGGGTATTAGGATCATCAATCGAAGGAATTTCAACGGTTTCATAAGGCACTTCTCCATCCCAGTAGTAGGGATTTTTTACCATGACCGCTTTGTCTTTGACAAAGGATTTGCACATATAAGGACCTGTGCAAATAGGGCCTTCTTTCGCAAAATTACGCTGCGCCTCGGCCGATACATCGACAATCAAAAATAGAGGATCAGCTAAAAAGCCCGGCAGATTTGGTTCCGACTTCTCTGTACGGATCGTGAGCTGTTGCCCATCAGCCAACATTTCTGTATATTTAAAAAAGGTTACTGCCCGTTTATTTTTGGCAAAGGCCCTTTCTAGCGAAGCCTTGACGGCAGCCGCATCTAGCGGTTTGCCATTTGAAAATTTTACGCCATCTCTAATTTTAAAGGTCCAGGTCATATGATCACTGCTGATTTGCCAGCTTTCGGCCAACCAAGGCGTTACTTTCATTTTTTCGTCAAACTTTACAAGACTTTCTCCCATGCCATACCGCATGACAACCCAACCAAAATAATTTTCTGTTGGCTCCAGAGAGTCGGCAAAATTTGTTACCCCAAACTTCAGCGTTTTCTGATCAACTTCCGACTTGCTGCTCCCGCATCCTGCCATAACACTTACGACCAGGCAAAACAATAAAGTTACACAGATGAATTTAGTCCATTTTTTCACAGAATTCTCCCTCTCTCATTTCCTCAATTTGCTTTCTGTGGATCCATAATGTCTCGTAGGCTATCACCCCACAAGTTAAATATTGCTACAACCATCAAGATAGCGATCCCTGGATAAAGCATAAGCCAAGGGGCAGTTTGGATATGCTGTCTCCCTTCATTGAGCATCAAACCCCATTCCGGAGTAGGCGCCTGAGCGCCGAACCCTAAAAAAGATAGCCCAGCAAGTTCCATGATCATCGTGCCAATATCCATCGCCGCTGTTACCACAATGGTCGGTAAAGCATTCGGCAAAATATGATGCCGCAAAATTTGCAGCGGCTTTGTGCCATTCGTTACTGCTGCATAAATAAAATCACGCTCACGCAATTTCAAGGTAAGACTGCGTCCCAATCGAGCATATTTAGTCCAGCTAACCACTGCTAGGGCTAAAATGGTATTTAGTATATTTCCGCCCAGCATACCGGCAATAGCAATCGCCAGCACGATTCCCGGAAAGGCTAACATCATATCAACTAAACGCATGAGCGCCATATCCACTTTACCGCCTAAATAGCCGGAAAGAATGCCAATAAACGTTCCTATCCCTGAAATAAGAACAACTAGGGATAAAGTCATAAGCAGAGACGTCCGAGCTCCATAGAGGATTCGGGTCAAGCAGTCACGGCCCAGTTTATCTGTTCCAAGTACATGTTCAGTCGATGGTGCCAACAGCGAATGCCGCATGGTCGCCTCATAGGGGTCATATGGCGCCAGCCATGGCGCAAAAATGGCAATAGCAGCAATTAACAGTACTAAAAACGAATACAATCCAAACAAAAATTTGTCTTTTTCCCTAAGTGACACTTAGTTCCCGCCTTTCTTCAGCCGTGGATCAAGCAAAGTATAAGAAACATCCACTAATAAATTCATTGCTGTATATAACACGGCGATCCAAAGCACAAACCCCTGTACCAGAGGATAGTCACGCATTTCAATAGCATGCACAGCCATCTTGCCAAGCCCCGGCCAGGAAAAAACCATCTCAATTACAGCCACCCCGCCCAG